>NZ_AUTQ01000245.1 GCF_000498095.1 Pseudoalteromonas sp. TB64 | reverse complement strand
GCGGGCAAACATTATTGGATTAAAAGTCATAACAAACACCTATGTATTTTCAATACTAAAAGTATATTGCGCGAGGTGAGTAACAACAAATTGTAATTATTTATCAATTGATAAATAATACTTATATATATAGCCATATAAATTGTAATTATAAATATGAAAAACATATCAACCGACAGCTTACGCACCTTTGTAATGGTAGTTGAGGTAAGTGGTTTTGCTAAAGCAGGCGACTTACTTGGCTTATCGCAGCCCGCTGTAAGCCTACAAATAAAACGTTTAGAAGATGTGCTTGGCTATAAGTTATTTAAAAAACAGGGCCAACGCCAAGTACTTAATCAATACGGCGAGCTATTATTGCCTATGGCAAAGCAGATGATGCAACACAACGATGCTATTTTGCAGCAGTTCACCTCAGAAAACATTGCAGGTAAAGTACGCTTGGGTATTCCGAGCGAATTTGCGGCGCGTATTTTACCTTCAATTATTGGCGACTTTGTGGCGCTCTACCCTGAGGTGTCGCTAGAAGTTAAATCTCGTTTGAGTAAGCATTTGCTTTCGGCGTCTCGCCAAGATCAGTTTGATTTAGTGCTGGCGCTAAATGAGCGACTTAACTCCGATAAGTTTCCTATTTTTATGCAAGACAAACTCGTATGGGTAGGTGATTTATCGATTGCTCAAAACGAGGTGGTTACTTTAGTTACCGCTCCTGAGGGATGTATTTACCGTCGCCGCGCTACCGATGCATTAAAAAGTGCAGGTATAAAATACCGAATTGTATATAGCAACGCCGACTTAACCGGTCTTATTGCTGCATTAAAAGAAGGCTTAGGTATTACGGTACTTGCCAAAAGTACAGTGCCGAGTGAGCTTAACTATCAGGTTCAAACCAAGCATTTACCTGCTCTTGGTAATATTGGTATTAGCTTAGTTAAAAGTTCGGGTGAGTCGGAGAACGCAGTAGATAAACTCGCTGAATTTATAGCCCTACGCTTGGGCTAGCGCTCATATAGTACATATAATTAATTCAGCCTTTATAACTAGTAAAGCAATTACAAATCAATACAAAAGAAACAATTTAGTTAACAAAGTTGCATAAGTAGGTGTTTTTAGTTCTATTAAACAGGATAGTTAAACAGTTAATAACATTGATTCGTATTCGTTAACGTGTTCAAATTACGCCAATTGAGATAATTGAGATAATTGACATGATTAGGAACACAATGAACCCTAAATTTTTAGTATCGACCCTTGCAACTGCGGTTGCTTTGTCTTTTAGTGCTACTGCAATAGCAAAAGACACCAGCAATAAAGAACAACGCTTTGAACAAATTACTGTTATTGGCTCAGAACAAGCAATTAACGATATTCCGGGTTCGGCTACATTTATTTCTGAAGAAGAACTTAAAAAATTCAAATTTACTGATATTTCTCGCGTTTTGGCGTCTGTTCCAGGTGTTTACGTGCAAGAAGAAGACGGCTACGGTCTGCGCCCTAATATTGGTATGCGCGGCACAGGTACTGGTCGTAACGATAAAATATCGGTAATGGAAGACGGTGTATTAGTTGCACCAGCACCTTACTCTGCACCTTCTGCTTATTACTTCCCTACTGTGGGTCGTATGGAGTCTATTGAAGTTTTAAAAGGCGCAGCCTCAGTTAAGTATGGTCCTCGTACTACGGGTGGTGTTTTAAACTTACTTTCGCGCAGCTTACCAACTGAGCCAAATAGCTCAAAAGGTATGGTAGATGCAGCCCTTGGTAGCGACGGTTACTACAAAGGTCACGCTTACTTTGGTAAAGAAAAAAATAATACAGCAGGTTTAATCGAAATATTTACTTACGGCGCAGACGGCTTTAAAGAGCTGCCAGTAGGCGATGACAACACCGGCTTTGAAAAAACAGATTTACTATTAAAGTTTGGTCACACGTTTGGTCAAAACGATGCGCATAATCTTGAGCTAAAAATTAAGTACTCTGACGAAACATCAGACGAAACATACATGGGCTTAACAGACGAAGATTATCAACAAAGTCCTTATCGCCGTTATGCTGCATCGCAAAACGATGAAATGAACACTCGCCACAATGCATACCAACTTAACTACGCGTATCGTTTTGGTGATGGCTACGAATTTTTAGCAACGGCTTACTTAAACGATTTTCATCGTAACTGGTATAAAGCCAGCCAAGTAAGCGAAAGCGTTTTACAGCAATACAGCGAGTTTGAAGCAAACCCTACAAGCGAAGGCATTGAAGGTATTGGTATTAAAGCTAATAACCGCGATTACCAAGCAAAAGGGATTCAGTCTGAATTACATATTCCTGCAGGCGATCACTATGTGACTGTTGGTGTGCGTTACCATGAAGATGAAATGGATCGTTTTCAGTGGGAAGACACATACACGCTTAATCAAGACCTAAGCTTAACGCTTACAGACCAAGGCATTCCAGGCTCTGACAGCAACCGTGTAGATAGCGCAGAAGCAAGTACTTTGTTTATTCAAGACGAGTGGACAATTGACGCATTAGTAGTAAGTGCAGGTCTTCGTTATGAAGATATTACTATTACACGTGAAGAGTGGTCTAAATCAGATCCAACTCGCAGCAACGGTTTAACTAAAGATGTGTCGAACGATACAGAAATTTTAGTTCCATCGTTAGGTGCTACTTATACTCTTAACGAAAACGTGACATTTCTTGCCGGTATTCAAAAAGGGTATGCTCCAGCAGCACCAGGCAATGCTGACCAAGAAGAAGAAGAAAGTGTAAACATTGAGTTTGGCTCTCGCTTTAATATGGATGGCTTTAGCGGTGAAGTAATTGCGTTTTACTCTGACTACGACAACATGCACGGTAACTGTACTGCGGCTGTTGGTTGTAGCGATGAGAATATTGGCGATCAATATAACTACGGTGAAGTAGAAGTAACAGGCTTTGAATTTAGTGCGGCACGTACTTTTGCAACTGACGCAGCAATGTTCCCTGTTAAATTAACTTACACTTACACAGACTCTGAGTTTAAAAACGATTTTGATTCAGAAATTTGGGGCACGGTAGAAAAAGGCGATGCAATGCCTTACGTACCAGAAAACCAAGTAGCGTTATCGTTAGGTGCTGAGTTTTCTGCATTTGTAGTTAATAGCCAAGTACGTTATGTGTCTGATGCGCACGCTAACTTAACTGAGTCGGGCTTAAACGCAATTGATAGCCGCGTAGTGTGGGATTTAGCTGCTAAATACTTAATTGATGATAATCAAAGAGTATACCTAAACGTTGATAACCTGTTTGATAAAACATACGTTGCTAACCGCTCAAACGGTGGCATTCAGCCAGGTAAGCCACGTACTGTACAGATGGGCTACACTTATAGCTTTTAAGCTTAAAGCTGGTTAAACGGTTCACTAACAGCGTTAATAATTTTTTATGTAAGAACACTACACATCTAAATTATTGCCTTGTTATTAAACCGTTTACCTGCGCTTTGTATAGGAGAAATGGTTCACTAACAGCGTTAATAATTTTTTATGTAAAAGCACTACACATCTAAATTATTGCCTTGCTATTAAACCGTTTCCCTGCGCTTTGTATAGGAGAAATCGTTCACTAGCTGCGTTAATAATAACTCATATAAGAACAACTATATTTCGTTATTTTTGCCTTGCTATAGAGTTATTTTCCTATCGCTATGATAGAGCATCAATTCAGTACAATTGGTGCAAAGTTAAAAGCGTAAATTACAGACACAAAAAAGCCGAGATTGAATTTCAATCTCGGCTTTTTTTATACATAAAACTTATCGTTTATATGTTAGTTATTTGCGTTACGTTGGCGTAATACTTCAAACAAACAAATACCCGTGGCTACCGATACGTTTAAGCTTGAAACAGTACCCGCCATAGGGATTTTAACGAGCATATCGCAATGCTCACGCGTTAAGCGTCGCATACCCTCGCCTTCTGCACCCATAACAATAGCCATAGGACCTGTTAAGCTTGCGTCAAATACGTGGTTATCAGTTTCGCCCGCGGTGCCTACAACCCATACGCCCGCATCTTTAATTTCACGAAGCGTACGTGCAAGGTTGGTAACCTGAATAAGTGGTACTGTTTCGGCTGCGCCACAGGCTACTTTACGTGCTGTGCCGTTAAGCTTTGCAGAGCGATCTTTAGGTACAATTACAGCGTGAACACCTGCTGCGTCTGCACTACGTAGGCATGCACCTAAGTTATGCGGATCGGTAATGCCATCTAGTACAAGTAAAAACGGTGTGTCTTCACGGGCAATGATCGCATCAAGATCTTTTTCATTAAACGTAGGCGCTGCTTTTACGTTAGCAATGATACCCTGATGTTGCTCGCCTTTTGATTTGCTATCAAGGGCTTTACGCTGCATAAACTGTACTGAAATACCAAATTTACGTGCTTCATCAATAATCGGAGTTGAGCGTTTGTCGTCACGACCTTTAAGGGCGTAAATTTCTACAAAGCGCTCTGGTTCGCTTTCTAAAATTGCTTCAACAGAATGAAAGCCAAAAATTAATTCATTACTCACGTATTGTCTGCTCCTGGGCTAGTACGTTTACGGGCATTTTTGCCTGCTCTTTTAGGCTTTTTAACAGCCTTCTTTTTTGGTTTTTTCTTTACTGCGGTGTCTGCTGCTTTTTTATCTGCGGGTTTAGTTGCAGACTTATTTACAGGTTTACCTTTATCTTTATTCGCTGGTTTTTTTTTACCTTTTGGTTTGTCATCGCTGTGCGACTTTTTACCTGGTACTTTACCTGCTTTTAGTTGCGAACGTACGCTTGCTGGTGCATGACCAGATTTGCCTGCACCTTTTGGCGCACGGCGGCGTGAGTATCTGTCTTGTGCAACATCGCCTTTAAGCGTTAAGTTAATACGGCGATCGTCTAAACTAACCGACGCAACCTGCACTGTTACTTTATCGCCAAGACGATAAACAGTATTAGTGTGTTCGCCAATTAAGCAATGTTTTGCAGCATCGTGTGCAAAAAACTCTTCGCCTAAGTTAGTAACATGAATCAACCCATCAATTTGTAAATCGTCTAAACGAATAAACAAACCAAAGTTAGTAACCGACGAAATAACACCGTTAAACTCGCTACCTACGTGATCTTGCATAAACTCACATTTAAGCCAATCGGCTACTTCGCGAGTTGCATCATCGGCGCGGCGCTCTGTTGTAGAACACTGCTCACCAAGTTGATCTACTTCATCATCGGTATACGCATATTCGCCAGATGTTTGCTGGCCTTGTGCTTTTAATACCGCTTTAATAGCACGATGCACTACTAAATCTGGGTAACGACGAATTGGCGATGTAAAATGCGCATATGCCGATAACGCTAAACCAAAGTGACCAATGTTATCTGGCTGGTAAACAGCTTGTTTCATTGAACGCAGTAACATAGTTTGAATAAGTTCTGCTTCTGGGCGGTCGCCTAATCGGGCTAATACTTGCGTTATTTCTTTTGGCGTTGGCTCGTCGCTTAATGTGCTTTCGATACCTAACTCGCCTAAAAACTTAGTAAAGTTACTTAGTTTTTCGCCGTCTGGTTCGTCATGCACACGGTAAAGCGCGCTTGCTTCGTACTTTTCGAGTAATTTAGCCGCCGATACGTTGGCTAAAATCATGCACTCTTCAATTAGTTTGTGCGCGTCGTTACGAATAACTGGCACTATTGATTCTATTTTACGCTGAGCGTTAAATACAAAACGTGTTTCTAGGGTTTCAAACTCAATGGCACCACGCTCTTGGCGTGCTGCTTTAAGTGCTATATACATTTGCTGTAAGTCAGTTAAATGTGGCACTACTGCTGAGTATTCTTCGCGTAGTTTTTCGTCGTTTTGTAAAATAGCATTTACTTTGGTGTAAGTTAAACGCGCATGCGAGTTCATTATCGCTTCGTAAAACTTATAACCCGAAAGCTTGCCAGCACTCGATACGGTTATTTCGGCAACCATACATAAGCGATCTACTTTTGGATTAAGCGAACACAATCCGTTAGAAAGCACTTTTGGTAACATAGGAATTACTTGCTCAGGAAAATACACTGAGTTACCACGCGTAATAGCTTCTTCGTTAAGCGGCGTGTTCATTCCTACATAATGCGATACGTCGGCAATGGCTACCCATAAGCGCCAACCACCTGATTTTTTAGGTTCACAATATACGGCATCATCAAAATCGCGAGCATCTTCGCCATCAATAGTAACAAGTGGTAAATCACGTAAATCTACGCGACCTTGTTTGTCAGCTTCATCAACAAACTCACCTAAGTGGGCAACTTGTGCTTCAACTTCTTCTGGCCATACATGTGGAATATCGTGGTTACGCAGTGCTACTTCAATTTCCATACCTGGGGCTAAATGCTCACCAAGTACGTCAACTATTTTACCTACCGCGTTCATGTTGCGACTCGGATTTTGTGTAATTTTAACCTGCACCATTTGGTTATGGCGGGCACCATTATCGTTGCCTGGTAAAATCATTATATCTTGCGTTATGCGCGGATCTTCAGCTACAACAACGGCAATACCGTGCTCAACAAAGTAACGCCCAACAACCGGGGCGCGCTCATTGGTAAGCACTTTTATAATACGTGCATCGCATTTTGAGCCAGAGCCACGTTTAGTGCCTTTAGCTAGTACAATGTCGCCATGTAACACCATGTTCATTTGGTGTTTAGCAATAAACCAATCTTTGTTCTCGCCTTCGACTTCTAAAAAGCCAAAACCGTCTCTGTGGCCTATTACTTTGCCTTTGGTTAAACCGGCTTCGTCAATTAGGGCATAGCATTTAGATTTATTAAAATACAGCTGTCCGTCACGCTCCATAGCGCGAAGGCGGCGTTTAAATGCTATTTGGCGTTCTTCATCGTTTACGGCTAGTTCTTCACATAATTGCGCGTAATTAGCTGGTTTTGAACGCTCTTGAAGGTGAGTAAGTATAAACTCACGACTAGGGACTGGGTTTTCGTACTTTTCTTGTTCTCGACTGAGATTTGGATCTTGGTTTGACATTCACTATCTTGTTAGTTGGTTATATAGGCATTTTAACCCATATAGTTAAAATGAGACAGGTAAAAGCCATTAAACTTTTAAGAAAGCACTTTTACCTAACTGTATAGCCTAAAAATCTAGCGTAACAGGACTTAACGAGCCCTTAATTACAAAGTGTATATGGCTATGTTGTAGCTGTTACTAAAACATTTATTTTATACTATTTTTTTTGTAAGTTTTTCCAAAGAATTTTACTTATATTATCAATAAAACTTGGATCTTCTTCTTTCATTGTTAATAAAATTTGTTTATTCATTTGCGTTTTATTTTGTCCATATATCCAGCGGTTTTTATTAAACTGCTGGGCAAACTCAAGTACGCCGCTCTGTAAGGTATCGTCGTTTGTAAAAATATCTTCAACTACATTGCTATCTAATAATTGCTTAGCGCCTACACGCAAGCCCGACATAGCTAAACGATTAAAAAATGTTTGTGGAATCGCTTTATTAATGATAGGAAACATAGACGGTACAAAGGGCACCATTACATCTACTTCGGGGAAGCAAAAAAAGCCTTTATCTGACTTCATAAATCTAAAGTCGCACGCGCAAGCAAGTACAGCACCATTACCATAAGTATGACCATTTAATGCAGCAATAACAGGCATAGGAAACGTAACTATGCGTTTAAATAAATCGCCTATTTGCACCATAAAGTCAGAAATTGCAGCCGGTAAAATACTTGGGTCAGACATCCATTGAAGATCAATGCCTAATGACCAGTTTTTGTCACTCGCAGACGTTAAAATAACAGATTTAATACTTTGATCTGCTTCGATATGATCAAGATGTAAATTAAACTCAGCCAAAAATGCTGGATTGTGACGGTTTTCAGCGGTATTCATGGTAAGTATAGCGATGTTATTTTTAGTTGTTAGTTCTATTAAATTTGCCATTAAACCCTCTTTTAGCGCTATTTAAGTCAACTTTAAGCGCTGTTCGTTACTTTTATAATTAGCATAGTAATACTTTACTTATAATTTATAAACCCACTGTTTATAGCAAACTAAAAGCTAAAATTGTACGGTACTGGCTTAATTTATGTATTGGCTTATAGCCAGCCTTTTTGTTTTGCTATACGAGCAGCATCTATTCGGTTAGTCGCATTTAATTTAGCAATAGCGTCTGAAAGGTAATTACGTGTAGTGCCTTCGCTTATAAACAACTGCTTGGCTATTTCGCTTGTTTTAAGTCCGTCGCTTGCGAGTTTAAGCGCTTTACGTTCTTTATCGGTAAGCGGATCGGAGTCATCTAAAGCATTAATAGCAAGCTCAGGATCTATCACTTTTTGACCTTGCATTACTTTTTTTAGCGCATTTACTAGGTCTTCACTTGGTGCTTCTTTTAAAATAAAGCCTTTAACACCTGCCGAAAGTGAGCGCCTTATATAACCCGCTCTAGAAAACGTGGTCATTATTACTACTTTAATAGATGGGTACTTAGCAGCTATTTTTTCGCTCAATTCAATACCATTTATATTTGGCATTTCTATATCACTAAGCACAATGTCGGGTAATAGTTCGTCAGATAAACCAGATAATTGATCAAGTGCGGCTTGTCCGTCGCACGCTTGCCCTATCACTTCTATATTAAAATCGAGACCAAGTAATGCTGCTATGGCATCGCGAACTAATCCTTGGTCTTCTACTAAAAATACTTTAATCATGCTTTTTATTCACTTATTTTTTAATTTTACTTATGACAAAGGAATGTTTGCGGTAAGTCTAAATCCATTTTTGGCTTCAAACTCTACTTGACCATTTAACTGCTCTACACGTTGCTTAATACCAGCTAAGCCGTTGCCAGGTGTAATACTTTTGCAATCGCCATTATTAAACAAGTTAAGCGTTATGGTTTGTTTATTTTATGTGAGGTTTATATCGCATTTATTAGCTTTACTGTGGCGTAAAATATTCGTCACGCTTTCTCTAATAATTAAGCACAACTCACTTTCTATTACTGCAGGTAACGACGGTAAGTTAAGCGTTACATTAGTTGTAATATTTTGCTCTTCTAAGCGCTGTTTTAATTGCTCGACTTGCCCTGCTAATTGCTGCTGTTTTAAATCGGTAACAGCATGTCGTACATCAGACAAAAGCGCACGGGCTAAATCGGCAACTTGGGTAATTTCGCTTCCTGCTTGTTCAAACCGCTCAGCTTTTTGTAATTTATTAGCAAGCTCAGCTTTAAGCGCAATTGATGAAAGTGAGTGACCTAAAATATCGTGCAAATCGCGGGCTATTCGCTCTCGCTCTGCAATGGCTGCTAGTTGCTCTAATTGGGTGGCACTTTCTTGCTCACGTTTTTTATATTGACGCTCTCTTTTTGCTGCAATTCCGTAGCTAAACAACGCGGCACATAAAATTAAAGCAACAGATAAAAAATACTCAAGCTTTGCCATACCACTAATATATGAGCTCAATAAAACCGTTAATATTATCGCTAAAGCAGCATAAACTCTGTGTGTTTTGTTATATGCGTAACCTGCCACATAAGCTACAAAGCCAAATAATGTAGGTGTACCAGAAGTAAAAAAAGTCGCACTAAAACAAATGAGAAGTAATGGTACAAATAACTTGGTTACATTTGTACTTTCGCAATTAATTGCTTTTATATACAAAAGAATAAAAGCAATATAAAAGGCTAAAGACATAGTGATTTGATTAGTCGTAAAACTTTTAAAATCAATAATTAACGGTAATAAGTAAAAGCCAGTAAAAATAAGATGTCCATATTTCCAAAAACCTTTATCGCTTTGCTTAGAAAAAGTACTCAGTGAGCTCATATTAATCCCTTAGGTATATTGTTTTTATTTATAGTTATATTTTTACTAATTAACGCAAAAATATATAAGAGCACAAAGTAAACACCAAACGTAATACTAAAGCTTTGTGTCTCAAAAAACTCGCAGATAGATAAACTTATTAAAATTAAAGAATTCATAGTTACCCCCATTTGAATACGATAACTATGCCTGCATCTAAAAATAATATGAGTGTGAAATGTCATCAACTTTTCTGACATTTGTCATGTATGAAAAATATTAATCTCAAGAATTTTTAACCAATGCTAATATGCTCAAAAAACATAACAAGGAAACTAAATGCAAGCCCAGCAGCAAAGCCTACTTTACTTACACATTGCAGTATTACTTTTTGGCGGAACCGCCCTTTTTGCCAAACTTATTGATTTAAATGCCATAGATATTACCGTTTATAGAACGGCGGTTGCAGGTATAGCTATTTTATTTATGCTGTATTTACAAAAAAAGCCGATTAAATTAAATAAACCAAAAGATTATTTAATTGTTTTATTATTAGGCGTTGCTGTAGGTATACATTGGGTTACTTATTTTGCGGGTATGCAAATGGCGGGCATTACAGTTGGTATGCTTGCCTTTTTTAGCTACCCCGTAGTGACCGTTTTTTTAGAGCCGCTTTTCAATAAAAGTAGACCTAAAGCTAAAGATATAATAAGTGCCGCAGTTGTTGTATTAGGTATTTATTTATTAGTGCCAAGCGCAAACTTAGGCGACGATGTAACAATGGGAATAGTAATGGGCGTGTTCTCGGGATTATTTTTTGCGTTAAGAAACATTACCCACAAGCGCTACTTTAGCCAATACAGTGGTCCGCAAACAATGTTTTATCAAACCTTAGTTGCAAGCATTATGCTATGCGCATTTATTGAAGTGCCTATATATGAAGTAAGTAATCATGATCTTACTTTAATTTTGATTGCAGGCGTTATTTTTACGGCGACCCCGCATTCATTATTTGCAGCAAGTTTAAAGCATTTGTCGGCAGCTACCGCTGGTTTAATTGCTTGTTTGCAACCTCTTTACGGCACATTACTTGCGATAATAATTATACATGAACGCCCTTCTCTAATGACACTTGTAGGTGGCATATTAATTGTTAGTGCGGCTTGCTTTGAAACTTGGTCAATCACACAAAAGGCACGTAAATGAAAGTATTTGCACACAGAGGCGCCAGCGGTAGTTTTCCTGAAAACACTAAAAGCGCTATTTTAGAAGCATTAAAAGTGGGCGTTGATGGTATTGAAGTAGATATACAAAGCGCAATTGATGATTACATGGTAATACATGACTCATGGCTTGATAGAACGACTAATGGCACTGGTAAAGTAAATGAGTTTGATGCTGCAACTATAGCTAAACTTGATGCTGGAAATGGTGAGCAAGTACCAACGCTACAACAATTAATAGATTGGAATAACGATAAAACACTACTGAACCTAGAGCTTAAACATGCTTTTGAACTTGAAAAATTTGTGGCTCAACTTGAGCAAAACATAAGTGCTAGAAAAATTTCATGTGCTAATATTTTAGTATCATCGTTTGATCATCATCAACTACAGTGGCTTAAAAAGCGTTTACCATGGTTAAAAA
Source organism: Pseudoalteromonas sp. TB64 (assembly GCF_000498095.1). Lineage (GTDB taxonomy): Bacteria > Pseudomonadota > Gammaproteobacteria > Enterobacterales > Alteromonadaceae > Pseudoalteromonas. The sequence goes on along the minus strand of NZ_AUTQ01000245.1, from coordinate 44,140 downwards.
TAGGTGCACTCACATCTTCTATGCCAATCAACTATGCAAAATTTGCTGAAGATTTAAATGCCTACAGTGTGCACGTAGATAAAAACTTTGTTAATAAAGCCTTTGTTGATGACGCTAAAAAACGCGGATTAAAAATTTATGCTTACACGGTAGATAAAGAGCAAGACATAGCATTAATGATTAAATATGGCATAGATGGTCTTTTTACCAATTATCCTGAGCAAACAAAAACACGTTTACTATCATTAGTTAATAATTAACCTAAATTTTGGATAATTAAACAATGCAAATAATTAAGGTTTAAGCAAAATGAGTGGCAGCATGAAAGTTTATAATTACATTGAGCAAACCTTCTTTTTTACACTAACGCGTAAAATTGTAGGTAATTTAAGTTTTGTATTTTTGTTTCAAGCTATTACTTTATTTTGGTTGTACCAAAGCCTGGAGGAGCAGCAAAGTACCAATCTGTTTTGGCTTTTAACACTTATAATTATTATGGGCTTTGCATTTACCCTTTTTTATATGCGCTTTTTAATTGTGCGACCCGTTAGTGCCATGCGCGACACGCTGATAAAAATAAATCAACAAGATGGTAATTTAGCCGCTAAATTACCTCACTTTTCATATGATGAGTTTAGAGATTTAAGCTCACAATACAATACTTTTACCGCTCACTTAGGCGAGTTACTAAACACAACATATAGTAGCGCTAAAGAAAGTGCAGATAGTAATAAAGCAGTTGCTGAGTCAATGAAAAATACACAGCATTCTAGCGAGCAACAAATAAACTTAAGTAGCAGTATTATTAATTCAAGCATGCAAATCACTCAGAGTTTACAAAATATTGTAGGTAATACTGATAGCGTACACAGCATTAATAATGAACATTTAGAGTTTGTAAAACTCTCAGCTAAAGAACTCTCAACACTTGTTGAACAAGTTAAATTAATTACTAATATGCTGGGGAGTTTTTCAAATACGGTCGCAGGTTTAAAAGAAAACAGCGAAAATATCCGCAGTATTTTAAAAATGGTTGAAGAGTTTTCAGATCAAACCAATTTATTAGCGCTCAACGCTGCAATAGAAGCAGCAAGAGCCGGAGAAGCCGGCCGAGGCTTTGCTGTAGTTGCTGATGAAGTGCGCACACTATCTATAAAGGTAAGTGGGGCAACCAGACAAATTAGTGACTTTATTACTCAAATGAATGAGCTAGTAAATGAAACAAATAAAGAATCAGAACAATTAATTACTCACTCCAATAATGCGCAAAGCTCAATTAGCACAACCTCCGACGGGTTTAGTAAAATGCTTAATGAGTTTGAGCATAACCAACAACAATTGCAGCAAATAGCCAGTGCAGTTCATTTGCTAGAACAAACACAAAACCAAACTCATCACTCTGTTGAGCAAATTGTAGCGCTAGGTGAGCACGCTAAAAAACTAATAGACACTGCATTAGCAGATAGTGAGCAATCCCAGCTGTTAAGCTTACAAACTCAACAACAGTTAAAACGCTTTGTGCTTTAACAAGCGTTTTACCCTATTGGTAAATATGGTAAATTACGCAGCTATTAATTTAAGTGTGTAAAGCGTGTGAGCAACCCAACCCCAGACTATGAAAAACTAGCCCTACAAATAAAAACCTGGGGGCAAGAGCTTGGCTTTAGCGAAGTGGGTATTACTGATATTGATTTAAGTAATCATGAAGCTCAACTTCAACGCTGGCTTGATGCGGGCTTTCATGGCTCAATGGATTATATGGCAGCGCATGGTATGAAACGGGCTCGCCCAGCTGAATTAGTACCTGGTACACAACGTGTCGTATCTGTAAAAATGAACTACCTTCCTCCCGATGCTGGCTTTGCAAAAACACTAAAAAATAAAGAAAAAGCGTATATAAGCCGTTATGCATTGGGTCGTGATTACCATAAATTAATGCGTAATCGATTAAAAAAACTCGGTCAAAAAATAGAACAAGAAATTGGCGAATATGGCTTTAGACCCTTTGTAGATTCAGCGCCAGTACTTGAGCGTCAATTAGCTGAAAAAGCAGGTTTAGGTTGGCGTGGTAAGCATTCTTTATTAATTAACCAAGAAGCTGGGTCATGGTTTTTTTTAGGTGAACTATTCGTTGATTTACCACTACCAATTGATGCAGAAAACACCTTTGAAGGCTGCGGTAAATGCGTTGCTTGTATAACTCTGTGCCCAACAGGTGCAATTGTAGAGCCTTATGTTGTTGATGCCCGTAAATGCATATCGTATTTAACAATAGAACACCAAGGACCAATTCCTGAGCAATATAGAACGTTATTAGGGAATAGAGTTTATGGCTGTGATGATTGCCAGTTAGTGTGCCCTTGGAATCGTTATGGGCAAATTACAGACGAGAATGACTTCCACCCTCGCACACAATTAAAAGATAAAGACTTACTTGAGCTATTTGCTTGGGATGAACCTACATTTTTAAAAAACACCGAAGGCAGCCCTATTCGCCGTATTGGTCACGAACGTTGGCTACGTAACTTAGCAGTAGGATTGGGTAATGCACAATTTAGCCCTGCAATTATATTTGCGCTTGAAGAGAAAAGCTTAATTTGTAGCGAGCTTGTTTTAGAGCATATTAATTGGGCACTCGCACAGCAAAACGATAAGCAACGAGTTAAACTTCGTAAAACAGCAAGGTTAATTAGAATTGTAGAAAAAGGCTTACCCAGAGACGCATAATGCGATTGGTGTAAGCCTTTGAAGTAACATTATTTAATTAAATTTATTTAGCTTTTTAAAAGTAACGATAAATCTTGTTCTATTTCAGCAAAAGCTGCTTTTACTTGCTGAACAGACTCCTCTCGAGCCACTGATTTTTGGATGGTTTCATCCACTTTTTTGTAGATAAATATCTCTTGATCTTCATCTAATCCCATAGAAGGTATTCGTTCTTCAAGCTCTTCTTGAAGCTGTTTAAATACTTTTTCGTTATTTTGGCGGTTATCGTTTAACAGACTAATTAAGCTGTGAAACTTACTGTGCACTGTACTTGCAATAGAATTAAGTTGTTTTTGTTGTGACTCAAGCATTTGCTTTGTCATAATGGCACGTAGTTGCTGCTCAGTAACACTCACAATAAAGCATACGTGGTCTCTAATTCGTCCGTGCTTGTCTGGATCGTGATCAGGCATATTTAATATTAATAAACTAATTAGTTCATAGTTAACTAAAATCCGATGTGAAAATTCATGTAATCGACCTTTGTTTTTAAGCATTTCAAACAGTTCTATAACAATAGGTGAGCAAACACCATTTAATGCAAAATGCTCATTCTCATCGTTATGTCTAAACTCTACATTACTTTTCAAATCAAAAGACTGCAAACAATCTACCAGTGCTTTGCCTAAGCTTTTAAAATCATTTATAAGCCCTATGTTTTCGACATAGTTAACTATTTTCCCCATTTCACTGCTATTAGCCATTGCATTAAATGCAGTTGATGTTGCATCTTCAACTTGTTTTTCAAGACTCTGTTTTTCTACTAATACGTGATTTAAGTTTTTCAGCTTTGATTTAAGTTCATCATGACCAAATGGTTTTACAATGTAGTCCTCAGCACCTACTGAGTAACCTTCCATGCGCTCTTCCACTGTACCGCGAGCCGACACAAACATTACAATAATGTGTGCTGTATTAGGGTTCGATTTAAGACTTTTACACACTTCGTAGCCATTCATTTGCGGCATACTTACATCAAGTAAGATTACTTGCGGCATAAAATCTTCAACCATCCCCAAGCATTCTGGACCACTCATCGCCACTTTTAATTCAAAATCAAGATCCTCTAAAATCTCTTCAATTATTTCAAGATTAAAGGGCTCGTCATCAACAGCAAGAATTTTAGTTAACGTCATAATTTATAATCCAAATTCCTAATAAGGTTATTCTGCTCACTAACCAATTTTTAACTCGCTTGTTCTGCTAGTTTTTCATCGGTTAGATGTTCATCTAAATTTATTTTTAGCGGTATTTGTATGCATATAGTAGCACCGCCCTTTTCATTATTTAATGCAGTAATATTACCTTGATGCAAAGAAACAAATTCTCTGCACAAGGCAAGTCCTAAGCCAGTGCCACCTGCACCACTGTTTGTTTTACTACTTTGCACAAACTTGGTAAAAATATGCTCTAGCTCATCTTCTGGTATACCTATACCTGTATCTATTACTTCTAATGTAGCAAAGTCATCGTCCGACTCTAAACTAATCAATATTTTACTTTTGGGTTCGCTAAATTTTAATGCGTTACCTAATACATTACGCAATAACTGATTTATTTGCTCTTCGTCACATTGTGCAATAATAGGAGTTGGCTGCGGGGTGAATACAATTTCAATCTCTTTTTCCATCGCTGTTCCAGCGACATCGTCTATGCTTGTTTTAATAATATTAGCTAAGTTGTAAGGCTGAGGATTAAAAGGAAATTTCCCCACATCAAGCTTAGACAAATCGAGTAGATTATTAAGTAATGAAAGCAATCGCTCACCACTGCATTCAATACGAGATAGGTACTTTAAAAGCTTTTCTTTGGCAAAGTCGCCAGCTTCTAATTTACTAAGTCCAAAGCGCGCAAAACTTAATATTGAATGCATTGGTGTACGTAGTTCATGCGACATATTTGCTAAAAATTCTGATTTACTAAGGTTTGCAGCTTCAGCAACATTTTTGGCGTGTTCGAGCTGTGAAGTTCGTGCTCTAACTTGTTCCTCTAAAACATCTTTAGCCTCAAGTAGTAGCTCTTCTTTTTGTTTTAAATGAGTCACATTTTTAAAGATTACAGCGAGTGCTATTTCACCATGATGATCTATTTCATTAAATGAACCTACAAGCGGCACATACCCGCCCGCCGCCTTTGATAAGCGTAAGTCGCAACTAAATTGGCGATTACTGTTTAATGTTAATATTTTATCTTTTATACCTGTAATTGAATCTGCATCTAAAAAGTTAAAAACTGACCTGTGTTCGAGCTCGCTAAACGTTAAATTAAACAACTTTAAGCAAGCATCATTTGCTTCAATTACTTCGCCATTTTTTTTAAATAACATTATTGGGTCTGGCGTATGTTTATAGATTACTTGTAATAAACTGTCTTTTTCAATGAGTGCATCAACAGTATCTTGTAGTCTTTCAACAAGTTCAGCATTGTGCCTTTTTAGTAATTCGGTTTGCCATAACTTATGAACCGACTGCAGTAGGACGTTATCGTTAAGCGGTTTTACTAATACATCTTCTACGCCTTTACGAATTGCTTCTATCATCGAAACTTGATCTGGACGGGATGTAAATAACAAACATCGGCAATCAGCCTGCAATCGTTTTAAATCAGAGAAAATATCTAACCCTGTACCGTTATCTAAACTAAAGTCACTAATGAGTATATCTATTTTATTATTTTTTGAGACGTTTAGTGCTTCAGTTAAGTTTGTTGCAGTGTGGGTTTTAATGTGTGCGCCCACTAAATTGCTTTTCATTTTTTCGAGACGTTCAGGTATATGATCAACTAATAAAATAGTTGGCAACTGAAGAATATGATCAAAGCCAAGTTCTAGTAGGCTTTCTAGTAAAGAGGTGATTTCTTTATTAGAAAAAAACGGGTAAACCACCGTTGCATTAGGTGCAACATGATTAAGCTCACTAAATGCATTGAGTTGTTCACCACTTTCGGCTTTAGGTGCCAATAACATAAATCGATCTTGTGGCACTTTTTCAACTAAAGCTTTAATAGCAGAAACCGAAACACCATGCGCAACCACAACTAAGTCGTAACAACTCACATTTGTGTACATATCAAGCATAGAGAAATGAATTAATTCGACCTCACATCCCATTAACTCTAATAGTACCTTTACTCGCATAGCTATTATGCTACTGCTATCTACAATTAATATTTTTCGAATCATCAAGCTACACTTAAAATTAATTAACTTAATATGTTAATAGCGTAGTCTATTATTGTTTAGTTAGCATATGTTCTTGCACTTATTTTGTAAGAAAATATTACCTAAAATGAATACTGTCTTTATTCTAGATGTTTTCCAAAAATAGTGAGGCTGTATGGTTTGTTATCCATAATGGCAACGTTAGGTAATTCACCCCATACATCAAAGTTAAAATGCTTAAATAATTTTACGCTTGGTAGGTTATGGCTAAAAATAAAACCGAGTAATACTTTTATATTTAATTGCTTAGCTTGAGTTTGTGCAAACTCCATTAATTTTTTACCAAGCCCTTTACCTTGTGCTTTTGAGGTGATGTATATACTCATTTCTACAGTACCATCGTAAGCAGGTCGTCCGTAAAATGACTTATAACTTAACCATGCAAGTATTTGCTTATTTTCGCAGTAAACATAAATAGGTCGCTCTTTTGTATGACCATTAAACCAATCGCGTTTTTCCTCAACGCTTACCTCTTCGGTATCAGCGGTTACCATTCTACCGGCAATGGTTTCATTATAAATTGCTACAATGTCACTTAAGTCATTAATATTTGCTAAACGAGTTGTCATAAGAAGTTTCGTGATTGATCAATTTACCCCATATTAGCGTATGATCATCAGTTCAAACAATCGTAAATTTTAGGTAATAGCCATGCTAAAAATAATTATTTTAGGGTTGAGTGTTTTACTTTTTAATGCCTCTTTACAAGCTCAGGAGAACTTAGCTAGTAATGATAAACTAGAACAAACTTGCCAAGACTTTACGAATGTAGATATTCGTAAACTACGCTCTAAAGAATCAATAAACCTGTGCCAGTTTAAAAATAAACCTCTACTAATTGTAAATACAGCAAGTAATTGTGGTTATACGCCGCAGTTTAAAGGCTTAGAAACCCTCTACAAGCGCTATAAAGAACAAGGTTTAGTGGTATTGGGTTTTCCTTCGGATGATTTTTTTCAAGAAGAAAATGATGAGCAAGCGACTGCTAAAGTTTGCTTTATTAATTATGGCGTAACATTTCCTATGTTTGCCACCAGCGAAATACGTGGAAATAATGCAAATCCAATTTTTAAGCATTTAAACGAACAAACAAGTGCTCCTAATTGGAATTTTTATAAATATTTAGTGTCAAAAGACCGTAAAACTATTTTACGCTTTAACAGTAAAGTATCACCAGAATCAGATGAGATGATTGCTGCAATTGAAAATGCGCTTTCTGATAAATAGGTTTATACTGGTACAATTAGTTGAAACTAACTAGAATGATATTTCATTAGTTTAAAAAAACATCAAATACAAGCGGAGAATTTATGACAGTGGCAAGCGCACGACACATATTAGTAGATAGTGAAGCACAATGTTTAGACTTAAAAGCAAAGATTGAACAAGGTGAAGCTTTTGCTGACCTAGCAAAAGTACATTCTAACTGTCCTTCTGGTCAAGATGGCGGAGCCCTTGGTGAGTTTGGTCCTGGTATGATGGTACCTGAGTTTGATAAAGTAGTATTTTCTGCGCCTATTAATGAAGTACAGGGCCCAGTGCAAACACAATTTGGTTATCATTTACTTGAAGTTACCAGCCGTTCAGAATAAATTAGTCTGAAACCGCACGTTTTTAAATAAAGCCGCTTATGCGGCTTTTTTATGGAGTAATTATGCAACTAATTAGCACTGTAGCCTCACCTTATGCTCGTAGAATTAGAATATGGGCGCTTGAAAACAACTGTGATCTAGAGCTTGTCACTTTAGATATTTTCTCAGAGCAAGATCGCCCTACAATGATAAGTAAAAACCCAGCTCGTAAAATCCCTATCCTTATTGATGGTGATTTAACACTCGGTGATTCAAATTCAATATTGCGTTATTTACTTGAAAAAACAGCTCAAGAAAAATTAACTTGGGCGCAAGAAAACCTACTTACAATTATCAATGCCTGTAATGACTCTCTAGTTGAAATGGTTTTATGCAAGCGCTCTGGTTTTGATACGCAAAGTGATAAATTATTTTTTAATTTACAAAACGAACGTATTGCACAAACATTAAGCTATTTAAATACCCATTTAACTGATGATGAATTTAAAAGCTGTGAATGCCTCAACATCAGTTTATACTGCCTGCTTGATTGGATTTGCTTTCGTGAGTTGACTGATTTCAGTCAGCACTCAGCGCTTGTTGCTTTTCATCAGCAATACAGCAAACGCCAAGCAGCAATAGACACTAATCCTCGTCACTAATTTAAAAAGGTAAATACATGAGCGATATCGAAATTGAATCACAACTAGTCAACTTTGTTGAAAAAGTACGTATTAGCGAAGTAATTTGGGCACTAGGTGCAGACGATAATGGCTTTGTAGTGTGCGATTCAAATCAATTTGATGAGACTGACGTATTACTACTTTGGGAAAGTGAAGAAGCCGCTAAAGCCCAATGTAAAGATGAATGGAAAGAATACAGTCCTGTAGAAATTAACCTTGATGAATTTTTAGATACTTGGGTTGAAGACTTAAACGAAGATAGTGCATTAGTAGGCATTAACTGGAATGACGACCAAGTATGTGTAGAAATTGAACCTGTAGGTTTGGCTCGCGCTTTAAGCGAATAATTTAGCTACATGACTATAAAAACACCCTGCATATTTAAATGTGCAGGGTGTTTTTGTTTAAGCTGCATATTTTAATCTATATAAATATTTTAAGTTATTCAAATCCAAACTCGCATATTTAAGCAGTTTAAGTATAAAATAGAACATGTCATTATTTTCAAGGTATTGCGTTGAAAACCCATCTTGGTCGCCGCCCTTTTTCAGCCATGGAGCTGCATACTCTTTATAATGGATATATATACGGTGATTTTAAGCTTGCGCGTGAACAAGCAAAGCATTGGCATTTTTGGCTGCCTTTAATTGCTTATTATAGTGGTGCTTACAGCGATGAAATTGGCTGTTTAACACTAGATGACCTATCTCTTGAGCAAAATACCTTATGTTTTAACTTCCATACCCATGGAAAAATAAAACCTCGACTTGTACCTGTCCATAAAGCTCTCATTAATGCCGGATTTAACGACTATATAAATTTGATCAAATCACAAAACCATCATCGCTTGATGTTCGATTTACCTGCTAAAACAGGTAGATATAGTGAAAAAGTTCGGATTTGGTTTTCAGGTGAAGGTGAGCGTGCTGGTTACTTACAAAAATGCGCCATTCCTAATATAGATCAGCTCGGAATGAAAACGGCCATTAGTAGCTTACGCCTTAATTTTGAACAACAAGTTCGTATTTATGCCTTACAGGCAAACTCTAAAGGCGCATTTAATTACTTAATGGGCTTTAACGAGTATCAGCACGATACGTTTAGCGATATCACTTTGCTAAATACCGTTATTCAGCAAATACGTATTATAAATTCTCAGTTAAGCTGGCAGCGTTTTATAGCACGCGAAAGCAACTGACAAACTTTGTTACCATTTACCCTTGAAGCCACGGGCATAATCAATTACTCCATTTAAAAAAGCTGGTACGATAAGCTGTACCCAATCTATTTGGGAAGTTTCTAACAACAATAATCTAGGGATCACTATGTTTCTTAAAAGCCTCTTAACAGTAAGCGTTGCTTTTGCAATGAATACTGCAAACGCTAACGAATTCGTTATTGAAAAACTCGCAAAACCAAACTCACAAAAAGTGTCGTTAACACTCGACCCGAGCCAAGATACGTTTACAGGGATGACTGAAATTTCCCTAGAAGTACTTAAGCCAACAAAATATATTGAATTAAATGGCGTGGCTTACGCAGTTAAAATGGCGCAACTGCTAGGCGAAGAAAACTGTGATTTAAACAACGAAATGCTTAAAACAGGTAAAGTTAAATTTAGCTGTGATGAGCAAATTCAACCAGGTAAATACATCCTTAAAGTTGATTTTTCAGCGCCATATAATCGTCAAAGTGTTGGTTTATACAAAACGTTAGATCAAGGCACACCTTACTTATTTACTCAGTTTGAAATGAGTGATGCACGTCGTGCATTTCCTGTTTTTGACGAACCAAGTTATAAAATTCCATTTCAGTTAACAATTACTGCGCCTACATTACAAAAAGTATATTCAAATACGCCAGAGCTAAAAACAACAGTTAATGGCGATATGACGACACACTTTTTTGATAAAACACCGCCAATCCCTTCGTACTTAGTAGCGATGGCTGTTGGTCCGTTTGAAGAATTAGATATTAAAGGTATGCCAATTCCTGGTCGTGTTATTACCCCTCAGGGTAAAATTCATTTAGCTGAATACGCAAAAGAAAACATGCCAAAAGTACTGGGCGCACTTGAAGCGTACTTTGGTATTCCTTACGTTTACAAAAAATTAGACTCTGTAGCTGTACCAGAATTTCCATTTGGCGCAATGGAAAACTCAGGTTTAGTAACCTACCGAGAAGATATTTTATTGGTTGATTTAGCTGCTGCAACACGCAGTAAAAAACAACGTAATGTATCAATTATTGCTCACGAACTTGCTCACCAATGGTACGGTAACTTAGTAACTATGAAATGGTGGAACGACTTATGGTTAAACGAAGCGTTTGCTAGCTGGATGGCTGCAAAAATTACGAAGCAGCTTAACCCTGAGTTTGAATCGCACTTAGACTTGCCACAAAATAACGTGATGGCACTTGATGCACGTTTAAGCACTAAGCCTATTCGTAAGCCAATTAAAACCGAAGCCGACATTATGGATGGTTTAGGTCTTGCTTACAGTAAAGGCAGCTCAGTACTTGCTATGGTCGAAAATTGGATTGGCGAAGATGCATTCCAAAAAGGTATTCAAAGCTACTTAAAAGAGTTTTCATATAAAAATGCTGAAGCGGCTGACTTATGGGAAGCACTTGGTAAAGCATCAAACAAAGATGTAGCAAGCGTTTTAAAATCGTTTATTGAACAATCTTCTTTCCCGCTAGTTAAAGTAACTCAGCACGGTAGTAAAGTAACTATTTCACAAAGTCGTTTTGTAAATGCAGGTGTTGATGCACCAGAGCAATTATGGAATGTACCAGTTGCAATTAAATATGGCGCTGGCGATAAAGTAAAAACTGCAAACGTATTACTTAATAAGCAAAGCCAAACGCTAGATTTAGACTTTGAACCAGAGTGGATTTATCCAGACCAAGGTGCTTTAGGCTACTACCGTTGGGTAATGGATGATGCACAGTTTAGCGCGCTTATTAAAAAGGCGCCGAGCGTACTTAGTGACCGTGAACGCTTAGCGTTGTTATCGGCTACTGATGCACTACTTGATGCTGGTGTTATATCTGCTGCTAAATTAATGCAAACTCTTGAAGTGTTCGTAAGTGACAGCCATCCTCGCGTATCAAATACGGCATTAGGTTACTTAGTATCGCAACAACGCACTTTTAAAGACGATAGTAATAAAGACCTATGGCCTGAATTTATTCGTGGTGCAGTAACGCCTGCGGCTAAAAAATATGGTCTTGAAGCTAAAGCAGGAGAAGACGGCGCTATTGCACAGCTTCGTGCTGCAGTTGTATCGCGTTTAGGTTTTGATGGCGAAGATAAAAACGTAATCAGTAAAGCAAAAGAACAAACACAAGTTTATTTAAATGATCCACAAAAAGTAGACCCTTACTTGGCGGGCACGTACTTAACTCTTGCTGCTTTTCATGGTGACAAAGCACTGCTTGATCAATTCATGACAACGTTTAAAACGACTAAAGATCCACAAGTACGTACTAACATGCTTGCTGCAATGGGCTTTTTCGGTAAACCTGAATTACAAAAAGCGGTATTAGCTTACAGCTTAACGGATGAAGTAACTGCATCTGACATGCGTACTATTTTATCGGGTCAAAGTTACACAGATGAGCGCCAAGCATTATTTATTGATTGGGTTTACAGTAACTACGATAAAGTAACAGCAAGTTTACCGCCGTTCTTTATACCTAACTTACCGTACTTTACAACTGCAAGCTGTGATGCAGAAAGCTTAGCTAAAACAAAGACCTTTTTTAACAAAAAGGTAGTTGATGTAGCTGGCTACGCGCGTACATTAAGTAAGCTTGAAGAAAGCACAAACGATTGTATTGCGCTTAAAACACGCGAACTTGAATCGGTTAATAGCTTCTTAAAAAGTAAGTAACTCTTAGGCTTATTAAGCTATAAAAATACAAAAGCCGCTGAATATAAATTCAGCGGCTTTTTACGTTTATATTTAGCTTTATTAGTTGCCAATAATCATCGTTAGCTTAGCAATAAAGTCTTTTGCCGCTTGCTCAGAATTTATTTTAAATGCAACACCGTAGTGAATAGGCTGAGCACTTTTAAAAATACGTGTAGGAAAGCGTGTCATCTCGCTGCTATGAAAGTAGCCTTGCGCACGAGTTACGCCATCAATATCACTAAAATCATCACTAAACACTTCAAATGCGGGGCGAATTACTATTTTACCCTTGCCGCTTTCGCTGTGGGTATAAAAAGCTTCTTTAGAATTTACTAACATGTACTCTGCAATGTTTTTAATCTTAAAATTACTTCTGCACTGTAATTTAATGAGCTGTTCTGTTAGCTCGTCTGCACTATAAGCCACGTGTAATCCCTATTAGTTAAATTTACGCATTACCTTAACGTATACGTATTGTTAGAGCATTAATTTAATGCAATTTGTATGAAGTCTGTATTTATTTATGCTGTTTTACTTAATTACATCACACACAAAAGCGAGCTTTTCATTGTTGTAGCTCATTCTTGTAATGTTTGTTTCGCAGTAAGTACCTAAATTAAGCCATTGCGATACTTCGTCACTTCCATCGAGCTTACGCTGATAAACACGATTTTTAATGGCGTAGGCAATAGTCGTATCATCTTTTAAAATAAAATCTTGAACTTGAGCCGGTAATCTTAGTAAATCTTCAACTTGCTTATCTTGTGGATTAAAACTAGCTAAAATATGTTGCTCGTTCTTGGTGTAACTAAATAAAAATGTAGCCGTCGACTTGTTATAAATAAGCGTTCGTCCAATATTACTCGCAGCTACTTGTCCCTTCGCTTCTTCAACAGAAGTATATTGAAGTGTATGGGGCTTGCCTAAAATGAACATCACTAAATCATTTTGAATACCCCATGCGTGATATCCAACAGGTTCAATCCAATCAAAAATTCGACTTGGTGCATTTTCGCTTTTAAGAGGGTATTGCCACAGTTTTTGCTTACCGTCAGCTTCTACAACAATAGCTGATAAGTTATTTTTATTTGGCATAATGGTTGGCGAATATTCGCTTACAGGCGAGTTTGTTATGTTGGTAATTTGCTTTGTTGTTAAATCGTAATAGACGATATCGGTTTGACTTTGCCCATTAGTAATTACTTCATGCGTAAAATACACGCCATTATCAATTAAATTAGGTTGATTATTATAACTGTTTTTGTCGCTTACTATGCTTACTTGTAACCCATAAGGGGTGTTTAAATCTGCAAGTAATACTTGGCTTTTTGGCATGCTAGCCTGTGCTACACCTAAGGTTAAAGCACTTAATGAAAAGAAGCCAATCAGTGGTTTAATAAGTTTCATGCTTTCTCTCGTTTTAATTTTAAGCACCTCATGATAACGTTATTTGCTGATGACGTCACTTGACCTGAGTCAGTAAGCTCTTTATAACTAACTTGGTCCTAAAAAAGAGAAATAACATGTCAGCTAAAAATCCTATCATTGCAATAACGGGTTCCTCTGGTGCGGGTACAACTACCACGACCAATGCAATTAAACATATTTTTCGTAGCCTAAATATTAAAGCGGCTTTTATCGAAGGGGATAGCTTTCACCGTTACACTCGCCCTGAAATGGATAAAAAAGTACGAGAAGCACAACAAGAAGGTAAGCATATTAGCTACTTTGGTCGAGAAGCCAATGACTTTAGCGCTTTAGAAACCCTCTTTGGTCATTACAGTGATACAGGGCAAGGTAAGCTGCGCCGTTATTTACATACATTCGATGAAGCAGTTCCTTACAATCAGCTGCCAGGCACATTTACTCCTTGGCAAGATCTTGATCACAGTACTGATATTTTATTTTATGAAGGACTGCACGGCGGTGTAGTCGATCAAGATGTAGACGTGGCTAAGCATGTCGACTTACTAATAGGCATGGTGCCTATTATTAACCTTGAATGGATTCAAAAGTTAATACGCGATACTTCGGAGCGAGGGCATTCTCGCGAAGCAGTTATGGGCTCTATTGTACGCAGTATGGATGATTATATTAATCATATAACCCCTCAGTTTTCTCGTACCCATATTAATTTTCAGCGAGTACCAACAGTTGATACATCAAACCCATTTAGCGCGAAAGATATTCCATCGTTAGATGAAAGCTTTGTAGTTATTCGTTTTAGAGGGATTGAGGATGTTGATTTTCCTTATTATTTACGCATGATTGAAGGCAGCTTTATGTCACGTATTAATACACTTGTAGTGCCTGGTGGTAAAATGGGTTTAGCTATGGAGCTTGTACTTACACCACTTATTAAAGATATTATTTTAAAAAAACGCGCATTAGAAAACCTAGCTCCTCTGGATTTACCGATTTAATATTAAGTTGGTCGTATTGCTCTTTTTTGTTAAAGCTAACTCACGTACACTGCTGATTTTGCTTAAAGTGAGAGCAGTATGTCGCAACAATTAAAAATTATTGTCGGTTCTAAAAATCCTGTAAAAATAAATGCAGCCAAACATATTTTTACTATGTATTTTCCAGAACACATTATTGATTGCGAAGGTGTTAACGCTCCTTCTAATGTACCTGATCAACCTATTGGTGAAGACGAAACCCGAATTGGCGCTCAAAACCGTGTAAATTACTGCAAAACTGACCATCAGGCTCACTACTATGTGGCAATGGAAGGCGGTGCAGAGCAATTTAGCTATGGACCCGCAACGTTTGCTTATGTAGTAATTGATAATGGCTTAAATCAAGTTGTAGGACGCAGTAGTAACCTCCCCCTACCCCAAGTACTTTATAACGCATTACTTAAAGGTGAAGAACTTGGTGATGTAATGGATAAAGCATTTAATACCACCAATATTAAGCAACAAGGTGGCGCAATAGGTCTACTCACCAATCATCATGCCACGCGTGAAAGTACTTACACTCAAGCGCTGACTTTAGCAATGGCACCTTTTTTACATTCTGAGCTTTACAGCCAAACAAATTAATTTAGGAAGTTTAATGAAATACAGCTATGTATTGTTTGATGCAGACGAAACCTTATTTAAGTTTGATATTCTAGCGGGCATGACTCGTATGTTTAAAGCCTACGATGTAAATTTTAGCCAAGACGATTACATTCATTATCAAAAAACTAATAAGCAACTATGGGTGGATTATCAAAACGGCTCTATAACTGCTGATTACTTACAAGTAACCCGCTTTAACGAATGGGCTGCAAAACTAAGTGTGCCAGCAAAAGAGCTAAACGATGCTTTTTTAGATGCAATGGCGCAAATTTGTGAGCCATTACCAGGTGCTATTGAGCTTTTAAATAAGCTTAAGCCGAATGCTAAGCTGGGTATTATCACTAATGGTTTTGCTCGTTTACAAACCGTACGCCTTGAGCACACAGGCTTAAAAGATATGTTTGAATGGTTAGTAATATCTGAACTAGTAGGTATAGCAAAACCTAATAAAGCTATTTTTGAACATGCATTTGAATTAATGGGCAACCCAGATAAAAGCCAAATATTAATGGTGGGCGATACAGCAGCAAGTGACATACTTGGCGGCAACAATGCCGGTATTGATACCTGCTGGTTACAACACCCTGGTGAGCAATTACCTGAAGGAATAAAACCTACATATTCTGTCACTAATTTAAATCAGTTACAGGCTATTTTAGAACTGTAATTTTGAAATGAAATATAAAAACGAATAATGTTATAAATTATTAAATTTAAGGCAAAAAAAAGACGCTAATTAGCGTCTTTTTTATAACTGTTTGTGAGCTCTGTATTTATTAAGTACAGGTAGTAAATTAGGCTGGCGCTAATTCAAGGCCGGGTGCAGGCATCGTCACAGGCGTTTCGAATGTAGCCCACTCCCATGCTGACTCTGTAGCCATAATTTTACGAAGTAATTTGTTATTTAAATCATGACCTGATTTAAACGCAGTCACTTTACCTAAAAGGTTGTGACCTGTCATAAACATGTCACCAACACAGTCTAGTATCTTGTGCTTAACGAACTCATCGCTGTAGCGTAAACCGTTCGGGTTTAAAACTTTAAACTCGTCTAGCACTACTGCGCTATCCATGCTGCCACCTAAAGCTAGGTTATTTGCATGCATATATTCAATATCTTTCATAAAACCAAAAGTACGCGCACGGCTAATTTCTTCTGTAAAGCTACGTGTTGTAATGTCTAAAGCAACACGTTGACGGCTTTCGTTGATAGCTGGGTGATCAAAGGCAATTTCAAAGTCGATATGAAAACCATCATATGGTTCAACTTCAGCCCATTTATCACCTTCTTCAATGCGTACTTTTTCTTTAATACGTAAAAAGCGCTTGGCAGCGTTTTGCTCTTCAATACCGCCTTTTTGTAACAAGTAAATAAATGGTAATGCACTACCATCCATTATTGGTACTTCTGAGCTATCTAATTCTACAATTAGATTATCAATTCCCATTGCAGCAACAGCGGCAATAAGATGCTCAGTAGTCGATAAGCGAACACCATCTTTGTTAATTAAACAGGTACACAACTGCGTATCACCAACGGCTTCAGGTGTTGTTTCAAAATCAACAACCGGATCAAGGTCGACACGACGAAATACAATCCCAGTATTTGCGCTCGCAGGTCGGAGAGTTATTGTGACCTTCTCACCTTTATGAAGTCCAATTCCTATGGCTTTGACTACTTCGGCAATCGTACGCTGTTTAATCATAGGTTCGCTCACTTAAAATTAGTTACAGTTAGACGGCAGATATTAACATAAATAAGCTTAATTTCCAATGTTTGTTCAAATTACAAACAAAAGTGCTATTTTTATTAATCAGCCTGTTTACGTAAAAAAGCTGGAATATCAAAATAATCACCGCCTTCTGATTTATCCGCTTTTTTGCTATTTTGTGCTGAAGAACCTGTATTACTACTTGAGCTAGTTGAAGCAACTTTCTCTTTGCTTTGCGTTTGCGCATTAGTAGTACTTTCTTCAGAACTTGTACCTTGACTTGCAAAGCTTGGTACGTACATGCTACTTGTTTGGTTTGATGAGCTATCGACATCAGAACCTGATGCTTTTTTAAAGCCGTTATCAACAATACCAAACTGTGGACGACGATCGCCGCCTAAACCAGTTGCAACAACAGTTACACGTAGTTCATCTGTCATTTCTGGGTCAATTACTGCACCAACAACTACTGTTGCGTTTTCTGATGCTAACGCTTTAACGTGGTTACCGACAATTTCAAATTCTTCAATCGCAATATCCATACCAGCGGTGATATTAACTAAGATACCTTTAGCACCTGTTAAATCAACGTCTTCTAGTAGTGGGCTTGAGATAGCCGCTTCAGCAGCTTCTTGTGCACGATCTGGACCANCCAGACGCAGACGCCGTCCCCATCATTGCAGTACCCATCGCTGACATTACAGTTCTTACGTCGGCGAAATCCACGTTAATTAAACCAGAACGTGTAATTAATTCTGCAATACCTTGAACCGCACCAAATAATACGTCATTTGCTTTAGCGAAGGCATCTAGAAGTGTAGTCCCTTTTCCTAAAACTTTAAGCAGTTTATTGTTCGGAATTGTAATAAGAGAGTCTACAATTTCTGACAATTCATTAATGCCTTGTTCAGCTGCTGCTGCACGCTTCTTACCTTCAAAATCAAAAGGACGTGTTACTACAGCTACAGTTAAAATACCAAGCTCTTTAGCAATTTTTGCAACTACTGGTGCTGCACCAGTACCTGTACCACCACCCATACCGGCAGCAATAAATACCATATCGGCGCCTTCAAGGCTTGCACGAATAGTATCTGCATCTTCTTCAGCCGATTGACGACCTACATCAGGATTTGCGCCCGCACCTAACCCAGAGGTTATTTGCGTACCTAGTTGTACTGTAATATCTGCAGATGAATTACGTAATGCTTGCGCATCCGTATTTGCAGCAATAAAACGTACGCCTTCAATCTGTTGTTTTACCATGTGCTCAACAGCATTACCGCCACCGCCGCCCACACCAATTACTTTGATTACAGCTTCTTCGCTGTGTTGTTCCATTATATCAAACATGTTTACTCTCCGACTTGAGTACTAAAACTCGCCTTGAAACCATTTAGTAATGCGGTTCCACCAATTATTGTTGTCCTCTGCTTTCGATTTTTGTGCATTCATCGTTCGCATAGTACGCCCGTATTGTAACAAACCAACAACGGTTGCGTACGAGGGATCATCTACGTAGTCCGTTAAACCAACTATCCCGATTGGTTTACCTATTCTTACTGGCATTTGGAAAATGTCTTCAGCCACTTCCATCGCACCAGTCATTTTAGCTGTCCCGCCAGTAATAACGAGACCTGCTGCAATTTGATCCTCTAAACCTGAACGACGAATTTCTTCCATCGCTAGTTCAAATAATTCTCTAAAGCGAGGCTCTACAACCTCTGATAATGTGTGACGAGACATAAGTCGTGCTGGACGTCCGCCTACACTTGGCACTTCAATTGTGTCTTCACTACTGGCCATTTGGCTACTAGCACATGCGTATTGTACTTTGAGTGACTCTGCATGTGATATAGGTGTACGAAATATTTTTGCAATATCACCAGTAACTTGATTGCCCGCTACAGGTATTACAGCTGAGTGACGAAGTGCACCATTAATATAAATGGTGATATCCATTGTACCGCCACCAATATCAAGTACCGCTACACCTAATTCTTTTTCATCTGCAGTAAGCACTGAATAACATGAAGCTAACGCAGTAAAAATAAGCTGGTCTACTTCTAAGCCACAACGCTCTACGCATTTTTCGATATTTTTAGCCATATCGTTTGAACACGTAATAATGTGTGCACGTGCTTCCATTCGAACACCGCTCATGCCTAGTGGGTTTTTAATCCCTTCTTGCATATCAATGCTGTATTCTTGTGGTAATGCATGCAGCATTTTTCGCTCAGCCGAAATAGGCACAGAGCGCGCAATATGAATCACATTTTCAATGTCTTCGTCAGTTACTTCAGTGTTGTTAATTGCCACCACACCACTTTCGTTTTGACATTGTATATGCTTGCCAGAAATACCAAGGTACACAGAGCTAATACGACAGTCAGCCATTAATTCGGCTTCGTCTATTGCTCGGCGAATAGATTCAGACACTAAGTTTAAATCGTTAACGCCACCTTTATCCATACCATGGGATACTTGGCTACCCACACCAACAATGCTGAGCTTGTTATCTGCGGTGATTTCACCTACCGTGGCAACCACTTTCGAGGTACCAACGTCTAATCCAATCACGAGGTTTCTTTCTGCTGACTTAGTCATGCCTTACTCTTATTTTGTAATTGTTCTTCTTGCACTGGCTTAAAGCTCACCGCAAGGCCGGTATCATACCGTAAATCGATTGTATCTACTTGTGCATCTGCACGTTGTTCCATTCGTGGGTAAACGTCTATAAAACGTTGTACACGCTTGGCTTTATCTTTGCGCCCTAAATTTAAACGCACTCCGCTATCTAACCACAACTGCCACGAGAAACGCTCTGATAACGCTAAACTCTTTAATTTTAAAGAGTTTACCTTAAGCATTTCATCAAACTGTTTAAAGGCAACCCATGCTTCTTCTTCGCTGCCTTCAGGTCCAAATAACTGAGGTAAATCATCACTCAATTTGTCACTACTCGCTTGAAAAGCTTCACCACTTTGATTAAGCAATAAATCACTATTCCAATGCGCAACTACTTCATGTTCAACTACATATACTTGTATTGTATCGGGCCACTGTTTACGTACCGAAACCGTAGCAACCCAAGGTAAATCTTGTACAAGTTGCTGCACGTGCTTTACGTCTAATTCAAAAAAACTACTTAAATCTGCTTTTTTTATAGCTTTTATTATTGCAGTTTCATCTGTGTACTTTGGGTTTCCTTGCACCGTTAAATGCTTTATTTGGGCATCTTTATTTTCTACTAACCAATCAGACACACCCGTGGTTATTTGTACCAAACTAATAACGACAACCAGAAAAAAACTGACCCCAAAAATCAGCGACCAATTTAGTTGCTGTTTGATTTGTAGCGCTTTTTCTAAAAGGGGATGCATATTAAAGCGTTTGCTCCAAAATGCGAACAACTAATTGCTCAAAACTTGCCCCATTTGCTTTTGCCGCCATAGGCACTAGCGATTTCTCAGTCATTCCTGGCACTGTATTTACCTCTAACAGGTAAAAGTTGCCTTCCTCGTCTTGCATTGCATCTACCCGACCCCAGCCACTTGCACCTACAAGGTCAAATGCATCAAGCGATATTGCTTGTAAATACTTGGTATCTTGCTCTGATAAATTAGCAGGGCAATGATATTGCGTTGTACTTGACTGATACTTAGCTTGGTAATCGTAAAAACCATTTGGTGTCGTCATTTCAATCACAGGCTGTACATCGTCACCTAACACAGTGACAGTAAATTCTCTGCCTGTAATCCATTGTTCAACAAGTACTTGGCTGTCAAACTTAAATGCATTAACAAGTGCATCTTCAAGTTCTTGTGCTGTACTTGCTTGTGCCATGCCTATACTTGAACCTTCGTGCGATGGCTTAACCATTACTTTTTTAAATTTATTCATTATCGCGGTTGCATCAAAACCTTTTTTGGCATCAACTACCGCGTAAGGTGCGGTACTCAAGCCCGCTGATTTAAATAGATGCTTACAGCGAATTTTATCCATAGCAAGTGCCGAACCTAATACGTTACTGCCTGTATAAGGTAGGTTCATAAATTCAAGTGCACCTTGTACCGTGCCGTCTTCGCCACCACGACCATGCAGAGCAATAAACACACGCTCTACATTTAACTCTTTTAATTCCCATAAAGAACGACTTTGTGGATCAAACGCAATCGCGTCAACACCGCAATTTTGCAGTGCATTTAAAACAGCCTGACCAGATTTTAATGACACTTCACGCTCTGCTGAGTTTCCACCTAGCAACACCGCTACTTTTCCAAATTGTGCATTTGCCTGAGTCATACTTCACCTTGTTTAAGTTTTTCTATCGACATACCCGTTGCAGCTAAAGCTTTTACTAATTGCCCTATATTACCTGCACCTTGGGTTAATACTAAATCATTATTTTGCAAACAGTCAGCCAACACACCTGCAAGCTCTGAACTTGAAGCTACATGTAACGGCTCTTTACCACGTTGGCGTAAGCTACGGCATAGGCTTTTACTATCTGCGCCTACAATTGGCTCTTCACCAGCGCTATACACATCAAGTAATAATAACTGATCAACATCAGCTAATACTTTTACAAAGTCTTCATACAAATCGCGAGTACGCGTAAATCGATGTGGTTGATAAACCATTACTAAGCGCTTATCGGGCCAGCCTTCACGTACTGCTGCAATTGTTGCAGCTACTTCTGATGGATGATGACCATAATCGTCAACCAACATAATGTTGCCACGTTCGTTTTCAAAGTCACCGTAATGCTGAAAACGTCGACCGATCCCTTCAAACTTTTGCAACGCTTCTAAAATTGCATAGTTAGCAATATTTTGATCTTTTGCAACGGCAATAGCAGCGGTTGCATTAAGTGCATTGTGCCTACCTGGCATGTTCAAGGTTGGCGTTAAGCTCTCGCCTTGTTTGTTAGTAACCGTAAACTTACACGTATTAGCCGATTGGCTAAAATCGCTCATGCGATAGTCTGCATCACTCGCCTCACCGTAAGTGATTACAGGGCGACCAAAACGAGGAATTAAATCTTTAGCAACTTCAGAGTCAATGCATACAACGGCTAAACCATAAAACGGTAAGTTATGAATAAAATCCACGTAAGTGTCTTTCATTTTCTCAAGGCTACCGCCATAGGTTTCCATGTGATCTTCTTCAATGTTTGTGATCACCGATACCATTGGTTGTAAATGTAAAAACGACGCATCACTTTCATCAGCTTCTGCTATTAAAAAGTCGCTTTTACCAACTTTGGCATTACTACCTGCGCTATTTAGCAAACCGCCAATAATAAATGTTGGATCGAGCCCTGCTTGCCCATAAATACTCGCAATTAAACTTGTTGTTGTTGTTTTCCCATGCGTACCCGCAATAGCTATACCGTGTCGAAAACGCATAAGCTCAGCTAGCATTTCTGCACGGCGTACAACGGGAACTCTTGCTGCTTTAGCGGCAATAATTTCAGGGTTTGTTTCGTCAATAGCACTTGAAACAACAACCACGTTGGCATCTTTTACATTATTTTCATGATGACCAATAAATACTTCTGCGCCCGCTTTAATTAAGCGCTCAGTCATTGCGCTGTGAGCAATGTCTGAACCTGTAATACGGTAGCCTTCAAAAGCGAGTACTTCAGCAATACCGCCCATACCCGCACCACCAATACCAATAAAATGGATAGTCTCGATTCGACGCATTGCAGGTCGTGTGTGTTTTTCTTGTACTGACGTTTGTTTCACTTACACTCTCTTATTTGATACTTGCTCACAGTGCGCAGCTACGCTTGCTGTGGCATCTAAAATGGCTTGTTTTTTAGCATTAGCAGCCATTTCAGTGATTAATGAAGGTTGGGCTAAATATGGGCTTAAAAGTTCAACTATTGATTGTTTATTGAACTGCCCTTGTGGCATTAACAATGCACCATTAGCCATCACTAAATATTGTGCATTTGCTGTTTGATGATCGTCAACCGCATGAGGAAATGGTACAAAAACAGCCATTTTTCCTGCAGCGGCAATTTCGCTAACCGTTAATGCGCCTGCGCGACAAATTACAATGTCAGCCCAACTATAAGCGGCGTCCATATCATCAATAAATTCTGCTGCTTTTATACCTGCATCAGCAAACTCATGCGCTTTATAAGCCGCTTCTACAGAGTCTAAGTGCCCTTTACCTGTTTGGTGCCAAACACTTATTGGCGTGGTATTACCAAGTACTTTAAATGCTTCTGGTAACGTTTGATTAAGCACTTGTGCGCCAAGCGAACCACCAACCACTAAAATATTGATAGGGCTTGATACATCGCGCTTAACTATATCAATAACGCTTTGGCGAACCGGATTACCTACTAGCTCAGCTTGTCCCTTTGCAAACGCACTAGGAAAAGCAGCTAATACTCGATTAGCAAACTTAGCAAGCCATTTGTTACTCATTCCGGCAACTGCATTTTGCTCATGAATAACCAATGGAATACCCAAACTTTTAGCAGCAATACCTGTTGGACCAGTAACATAACCGCCCATTGCAAGTACTACATCTGGTTGCTGTTCTTTCAATACCTTACGCGCTTGCAATATTGCATTAAGTACCATGAATGGGGCTTTAATAAGGCGATTTAAACCGTTGCCACGAACGCCTTTAACATTAATAAAATCAATATCAATATTATGCTTAGGAACAACTGTCGCTTCCATTCTATCGGGCGTGCCAATCCAGCTAACTTGCCAGCCTTGCTGCTTTAAATAATCAGCCACTGCAATGCCTGGGAAAATATGTCCGCCGGTACCACCAGCCACTACTACTAATTTTTTACTCATCGTTTACCTCCGCGTGAGGTGGCTTGTTTGGTTGCCATTTTGGTTTCAAAATCTACGCGCAATAAAATACCGGTGGCTATTGTCATTATTAATAGGCTTGATCCACCATAAGAAATAAACGGCAGCGTTAACCCTTTTGTTGGCAATATACCTGCACTTGCGCCCACATTAACCATGGTTTGAAACGCAAACCAAATACCAATGGCAAACGCAAAATAACCTTCGTATTCTTTGCCACATTTAAGTGCTTGTTGCCCAATTAATAATGCTCTAAACACTAAAGTGCCTAGTACAACTAAAATACTTACTACGCCGATTAAGCCAAGCTCTTCGCCTATTACAGCAAAAATAAAGTCATTATGCGCCTCTGGTAAATATTGGAGCTTTTGCACACTGTTACCTAAGCCTTGACCAAACCAACCGCCTTGGCTGTACGCCATTAACGATTGTACTAATTGATAGCCTTTGCCAAAGGGATCATCCCAGGGATCTAAAAAGCCAACAACACGCGCCATTCGATACGGTTCAACAATTATAAGTAATACAACCAAACCAATGCCCGTTAGGATAAGTACAAAAAACTGCCATAGCTTAGCGCCTGCCAAAAACAATAAACCAACGGTTGTTACAAACATAACAACCACTGTGCCTAAGTCTGGCTGTAATAAAATAAGCAGTGCGTACACAGCAAAAACAGCAATTGGCTTTGCAAACCCTTTAATATTTTCTTGTACTTCTTCGCGCTTTCTAACTAAGTAGCCCGCTATATAACTAAAAAAGTATAACTTAGCGGCTTCAGCCACCTGAAACCCAACCGGTCCAATGGGGATCCATCGTTTTGCACCATTAACCTCTCTACCAATAATTAATACTGCTATTAACAGCACCATTCCTAATATTAGTAAATAAGGATTTGACCGTTTCCACCAATCCATTGGTACACAAACAGTGATCCAAAAAAGTACAAAAGCCATCGCTAAAAACATGCTATGACGAATTGTTATGTGGTAAGGGTCATTAAACAATCGCTCAGCTGTCGGCATTGATGCACTGGTTACCATTATAAAACCAACACCAATTAGCATTATTACGCAGTACAACAACGGTACATCGTATAGCTGCCCAGAAGGCTTAGGTGTTAATGCATCTTTAATATCGGCAAAAGCAATCATAATTGCTCCGCCATAACACACTCAACAAAATGCTCACCACGCTGCATATAATTGTTGTACATATCAATACTCGNCTTTAGCCAAAGTAACGGCTTCTTCCATATTATTAGTTAAGTAGCTTTTATTAGTAATTGCAGCTAGCTCATTTGCATCTTTACCAAAACAAATTAGCGCTTTAACATGTTGTTTTATGTAAGGCTTAAGGGCATTTAAATCAGCACCTTTAGAATCGCCACCCGCAATAACAATAAGATTCTCACCGTCACTTGCTAAACTATCTATTGCTGCAATAGTTGCCCCAACATTAGTCGCTTTTGAATCGTTAAAATACTTAACGCCATTTTGATCAGCTACAAATTGACAACGATGAGCCAAGCCATTAAATTGACTTAACGCGTTTTTATATTGCTTTTTGCTTACTTCAAACGGGCTTAAAAGTGCCATTACTGCAAGCGCATTTAAATAATTGTGCTTACCCACTACCGCAAGTGTACTCACAGGTAAAAAAGCTTCGCCTTTAACAATAAAATGAGTTTCACCATTGTGTGGCGCCAAATGGTAATCACCATGTTGAGCCCCAAAGCTAACTTGAGGTGTTACACCGCTATTAATTGGGTATGTTTGTATATCGTCGGCATTTACAACAACACGCTCTGCAGAGTTATAAATACTTAGTTTGGAGTCAATATAAGCTTGGTAACTATCGTATCGATCAAGGTGATCCTCCGACACATTAAGCACAGTCGCACTAATTGGCTTTAAGCTTGTAGTTGTATCTAGCTGAAAACTTGATAACTCAAGTACATACACATCAAAATCATCACTAAGTAAATCAAGTACCACAGTGCCAATATTTCCACCTAATGCAACTTTGTAACCGGCTTCTTTTAGTACTTCATAAGCAAGTGTAACTACGGTTGATTTACCATTAGAGCCCGTTACTGCAACTACAGGTTTGGTGTTTATACGTGCAAATAATTCAACATCACCAATAACTTCAACACCGCTGTTAATTGCGTGCGCAATAGCCGATATTTTTAAGCTAAGCCCCGGACTTACAATAATTATATCGCTTGAACTAAGTGCTGCGTCATCTAAATTACCAAAGTGCGTATTTAGCATTGGTGCATGCTCTTTTAGCCAATCAATCCCTGGTGGGTTTGCTCGGCTATCAACTACTTTGGGTGTAATGCCTTGAGATAATAAAAAACGCACAATGCCCAGACCGGTTACACCGAGTCCGAGCACTGTTATTTGTTTGCTTTTTATCTCGTTTAAATACTGCATTTATCGAATCTTTAATGTCGCAAGGCCAGCAAGTACTAGCACAATAGAAATAATCCAAAAGCGCACAATAACACGCGGCTCTGGCCAACCTTTTAATTCGTAATGATGATGGATTGGTGCCATTCTAAAAATTCGTTGCCCTCGCAGTTTATACGAACCAACTTGTAAAATTACCGACAATGCTTCCATAACAAACACACCGCCCATAATAATAAGCAGTAATTCTTGGCGAACTAACACAGCAATAATACCTAATGCACCACCAAGGGCTAATGAGCCTACATCGCCCATAAATACTTGGGCTGGGTAAGTGTTAAACCATAAAAAGCCAAGCCCGGCACCTACAATGGCAGTACACACAACTACAAGCTCACTCGCTAATGGTAAATGCGGAATATGTAAGTAAGCTGAAAAGTTAATATTACCCGTTAAATACGCAATGATAGCCAGTGCAGAAGCCACTAAAATAGTGGGTACAATTGCAAGCCCATCAAGTCCATCTGTTAAATTTA
Source organism: Pseudoalteromonas sp. TB64 (assembly GCF_000498095.1). Lineage (GTDB taxonomy): Bacteria > Pseudomonadota > Gammaproteobacteria > Enterobacterales > Alteromonadaceae > Pseudoalteromonas. Next base: position 17,402 of record NZ_AUTQ01000245.1, on the reverse strand, counting down.
CAGCATTAGAAGTACCTACTATCGCAAAATACGTAAGTACTATATAAAACAAACCTAATTGCGGTAATACATCTTTAAAAAATGGTACAACTAACGATGTTTCAGAAGCTTGTGCGCTGGTAAAGTACAATGCAGTAGCCACAACTAGCGCAATTACCGATTGCCAAAAGTACTTCCACTTAGCAATTAAACCTTTAGGGTCTTTACGAATAACTTTACGGTAGTCATCAACAAAACCAACAATACCTAACGAGCCAATTACAAACAGTGTTGCCCATACATACTTATTCGATAAATCAGCCCACAGTAATGTACTGGTAAAAATAGCCGCTAAAATAAGTAAGCCACCCATAGTCGGTGTACCTGACTTAGATAGATGCGATTGTGGACCGTCATCACGAACTGTTTGACCTATTTGCATACGCTGCAAGCCACGGATTAATTTAGGACCTAAATAAAGAGACATAACCAACGCAGTTAAAATACCTAAAATAGCACGGAGCGTTAAATACGAAAAAACATGAAAACCACTAAAATATTGTGTTAAATACTCAGCCAGCCAAACTAACATTATGATACTCCATTGATGGCTTGTTGCTGGCCATTAACTAAATCTGTTACTAATAATTCCATGCGAGAACTACGCGATCCTTTCACTACTATCGTTGTTTTTTTATTCACTTCATTAATACTCGTTTGTATTCTTTGTTGCATTTGCTCTCGACTCGAGAAATGGCGATTAGGTATTTCAAATACATCACTAGCATATTTACTCAATACACCTAACGTAAATAGCTCATCAATACCTTTTTGCAGTGCATATTCACCTACTTCTTGATGATATTTACGTGCATCTTCACCGAGCTCTCCCATGTCTCCGAGTGCTAAAATACGATGACCCTGCATATCGCTTAACAAATCAATAGCTGCCTTTACCGACTTAACATTGGCATTGTATGTATCATCAACTACGGTAAGTAAATCAGATACTTCAATTAAATTTACACGACCTTTTACATCTCCCATAGTGGCAAGTGCATTGGCTATGTCTTCAAGAGTTACATCAAACTCGCTAGTTAATGCGGCTGCAATAAGCGCGTTACCAATATTATGTTTACCAGGCAATGCTAAAGTAACAGGGACCTGCTTATCTTTAGTACAAAGCGTAAAGCTTGCGCGAGCGTTGGCATCAAGTGTTATATCTTCAGCCCAAATATCGAGTTTTTCGGTTGTTGAAAAGCGCTTAACATCACGCCCTTTAAGTTTGTCTAACCAATATTGACTAAATTCACTGTCACAATTAACAATGGCGACACCATCGCCTTTAAGACCATCAAAAATCTCACCTTTCGCTTTCGCAACCCCCATCAAACTACCAAAACCTTCTAAGTGGGCTGCAGCTACATTACATACTACTGCCACATCTGGTTTTGCCATTGCTGTGGTATATGCTATTTCGCCTAAGTGGTTTGCGCCAAGCTCAATAACAGCAAAGCGATGTTGTGGCTCTAAGCGTAACAATGTTAGTGGCACGCCAATATCGTTATTAAAATTGCCTTTAGTAGCAAGTACATCACCGTGCACCGATAAAATTGCCGCACACATTTCTTTTACCGTGGTTTTGCCTACACTTCCTGTAATGGCAATTGTTTTAGGCGCAACTTGCGCCATAACTGCTGTGCCAATTACACCTAGTGCAATACGCGTATCGCTAACTATAAATTGTGGAATATCTACATCTACTTTATGCTGAACAATAACGCCAATAGCGCCCTTTTGTTTAGCCTCTGCTATAAATTTGTGACCATCAAAATTTGGTCCTTTAAGCGCTAAAAACACTTCGCCTTCGCATACTGTGCGAGTATCAGTATTTATATTTAGCACTTGTTGATTATCACCTTGATAATCGGTTGCTAGCACATTGGCTAACCAATCAAAATCCATTGGGATCATGCTTGAGTCCCTCTTACTGCTTTTTTTAGTTGTTCTTGTATATAACGGCGATCACAAAAATCGATGCGCTTATCGCCTATTATTTGATAATCTTCGTGACCTTTACCTGCAATCAAAATCACATCATCTGCCGTTGCATTTTCAATGGCGTAGCTAATTGCTGTGGCTCTATCTGCTTCTAAATGCGCTTTTTCAGGATGTGTTAAACCGCCAGCTACATCAGCAATAATATCATTCGGGTTTTCTGAGCGAGGGTTATCACTTGTGATAATTATTTTATTCGCATTTTGCTCTGCGGCTTGTGCCATTAATGCCCGTTTACCTTTATCTCTGTCGCCACCACAACCAAACACACAACTAACTCCACCTGGCACATGTTGCTGCAATGCTTGTAATGCAAGTGCAAGTGCATCTGGAGTGTGTGCGTAATCAACAACACACGTTGGCATATTTGCTTGGCTAAATGATTGCATTCGCCCAGCAACTGGTTGTAATTGCGCACAACCAGCAATTAACTGCTCAAGCGAATAACCTAAACCTAATAATGTGGCAATAGCCGCAGTCAGGTTGTATAAGTTAAACTCCCCAAACAATGGAGATTTGATTGCAACATCACCCCAGCTTGTAGTTAATTGCGCCGAAATACCTTCACTTGAATATTTAACGTCAGAAAAATATACAAATTTCGCATTTTTAGGAGGCAGGCTTTTACGCCCATAACAAATAAGGTTCTCAAAATCATATTTTTCAAGCCATTGCTCAGCTTGAGAATCGTCTTGATTGAGTACTACAACCTCTGGCTCAAAATCACGAAACAGCATTAGTTTAGCGTCACCATAACTTGCCATATCACCGTGGTAATCTAAGTGATCGCGAGAAAGGTTTGTAAATACAGCGGCTTTAAATTCACACTTTGCAACACGGTGCTGCACTAAACCATGGGATGATACTTCCATCGCCACTAGTTTTTTATGTTGCGAGCTTAAGTCACTTAAAATGTGTTGTAAGTCGACCGTAGAAGGTGTGGTATTAATAAGCGGAATTAGGCTATCGGGATGCCCATAACCTAGTGTGCCAATAATAGCTGATTCAGTACTACAAAATTGCGCCAAATGGGCAATCATTGCAGTGGTCGTCGATTTACCATTAGTTCCAGTTACACCAATTAAATCAATATTCCGACTTGGTTGATTGTAAAAACGACTAGCCAATTCTGGCAGTTTTTTATCAAGCTCTGTTACTAAAAACAGTGGTTCAAAATTTGTTTCAAACTCACATAATCTATCAGCTATGATAGCTATTGCGCCATTTTCAATTGCTTTGGCAATAAAGTGCCCGCCATCTAATTCATGACCTTTAATTGCAACAAATACATCGCCAGGGGTTACTTCACGGCTATCTAGACGCAAATGCTTAACCTGTTGCGAGGGTGCATCTATTTCGATGTATTTTAAAATATCCTTTAAATCACGCATCGTTATCTTTACCTTTTACGTACGCAACCTCTTCCTTGTCTGGCGCTACGTTTAATATTCTTAATGCGTTAGAGATGATTTCTGCAAATGCAGGTCCCGCAGTGGCACCTCCATAGTACACATCACCGCCTGGCTCATTAATCATAACTACCACTGCTAAACGAGGATTACTCGCCGGTGCTACACCTGCAAAATAACCTACGTATTCATCACCATAACCACCAGCAACAGCTTTTTTAGAAGTACCTGTTTTGCCCGCTGCACGGTAACCATCAACTTTTATATTTCGTGCAGTACCGTCTTTTTCAAACACACTTTCCATCATGCTTACTACGGCTTCTACGTCTTTTTGCTTAAAAATGCGTTCGCCTTCAGGCACACTATCTTGTTTTAAAATAGTCAAAGGGCGATTAACTCCACCTGCACCTAACATGGTATAAAAACGTGCCATTTGAGCAGTACTTACCGAAATAGCATACCCGAACGATAAGGTCGCAATTTCAAAGTCAGACCAACGACGGTTTGGATAAAATAATCCACTACTTTCGCCCACCATGCCCGTACCTGTGTCACTTCCAAATCCTACTTTTTGATATAAACCGACTAAGTAGTCTTTAGGTACAAGTTGCGTCACTTTCGCAACACCCATGTTTGAGGAATACTTTAATATTTCACGTAAGGTTAGTTCGCCATGGTTACGAGTATCTCGTACTAGGCTTCCGCCTAAACGCATCCAACCTGGGTAGGTATCAATTGTGTCATCTGCTTTAATTGCGCCGTAGTCTAGCCCAGCTAAAATGGCTAGTGGCTTAACAGTTGAGCCTGGTTCAAACAAATCGGTAATTGCGCGATTACGGCGCTTGTGAGGAGCTGCATCATTTAAATTATTAGGGTTAAATGATGGGCTATTAACCATTGCAAGTACTTCACCAGTTTTAACATCAACCACCATGGCAGATCCCGATGTCGCTTTATAAGTAAGTACAGCAGATTTTACTGCTTTGTAAGCAATACCCTGAATACGTTGATCAATACTAAGCTGAATACTTTCGGGCTCTACACGCTCACGTTCATCGAGTACTTCTACCTCACGCCCTTGTGCATCTTTACGAATAGTACGACGGCCTTCTTCGCCCGTTAATGCATTTTCATAAAGCTTTTCAATGCCTTCTATTCCTTTGCCATCAATATTGGTAAAGCCAATAACATGGGCAGTAACTTCACCAGCAGGGTAATAACGTTTAGATTCATCTAATAAGTGAATACCCGGTAAGCGCAAATCAGCAATGTAATTTGCGACGGCAGGTGTAACTTGGCGTTTTAAATACACAAAACGACGAGTAGGATCATCTAAAAGTCGAGTATTTATTTTTTTAGGATCAGTGCGTAAAACATCGGCAAGTTCACGCCAACGTAGATCATTTTTATAATAAAGCGCAGTGCGTTTATCAAGCTCAACTGCGTTTTCAGCTAAAGACACTTGATCTTCGCCATCTTTGCGCGCTTGTTTAACCACTTTAGAAACAAGTGACTTACGCAATGCTTTAGGATCAGCATACACACTTACTACAGGTACACTAACAGCAAGTTCTTTACCGTTGCGGTCAAAAATCATTCCGCGTTGCACATGAAGTTTTTCGACACGTACAGTTCGCTTATCACTCTCTGAACGCGCCTTATCTGGTTCAATTACTTGTAAGTAAGCAGCTCGAGATACCAGTGTTACAAACACCATAAACACAACGCCACACACCAACATAAAGCGCCATGTGATTAAATTATTTGCTGGTTTTTTACCTCGAGTTCTCATTGTAATACTATTACCTGTTCATCTTGGCTTGTTGGCCGTTTCATTTTTAGCTGCGATATAGCCACTTCTTCAATGCGCGCATGCTGCGAATAAAATTCTTCTTCAACTAATAAATAACGCCACTCTAAATCAAGCTCATCACGCTCTTCTAATAACGTGTCTTGCTCAATTAGCTGCCCACGAGCAAGATGAGTTGTTTGTACAACCGTTAAACTAGAAGCGAATATCACAACCAACAAAACCGAGGTAAGCTTGTTAGCTCCCAGGCCTTTAATTATTTCAAAGAATAAATTAGGTGGTTGACGATGATTCGCTTTATTACTCATCCAAGCCTCTGTGCAATCCTAAGTACTGAACTACGAGAACGTGGATTACGCTGAACTTCTGCAGCACTTGGTTTAATTGCTTTACCCACTGCTTTTAACGTCAAATTTTTATTTATTTGTGCATCAGTTAAAGGTAAACCTCTAGGTAAAATCTCTCCCCGACTCTGTTTTCTAATAAATTGTTTTACGATACGATCTTCTAATGAGTGGAACGAAATAACCACTAAACGCCCACCTGGCTTTAGTACTTTAACTGCGGACTGCAATGCAGTTTGAATCTCTTCGAGCTCGCTGTTTATGTAAATACGAATAGCTTGAAAGGTGCGTGTAGCTGGATGTTTAAATTTATCTTTTACTGGTACCGCTTCGTCAACTAAATCAGCAAGCTGCTTTGTAGTTGTGATTGGTGTGTGTTCACGTATTTCGAGTACTTTATGCGCAATACGTTTGCCAAACTTTTCTTCGCCCAGCTTTTTAATAACATGGGTTATATCATCTAGTTCAGCTTCGGCTAACCATTGTGCTGCACTGCGACCCGAAGTAGGATCCATGCGCATATCAAGTGGGCCATCTTTCATAAAGCTAAAACCACGTTCAGCATCATCAAGTTGTGGCGACGACACACCAATGTCTAATAAAATACCATCTACTTTGCCAATGAGATCGTTTTGCTCTGCTACTTCGTAAAGTTTTGAAAAGCGAGAGTGTGCAATTGCAAACCGTGGGTCATCAGCAAACTTTTCAGCTGATTGAATAGCTTGTGGATCCTGATCTATTGCTTGCAGGCGTCCTTCGTCACCAAGGCGCGCTAAAATTTGGCCTGAATGACCACCACGTCCAAAAGTGCCATCCATGTATATGCCGTCTGGCTTAATTGCAAGGGCATCTATGGTCTCGTCCATCAAAACGGATACGTGTTCAAATTGCGCTGTCATTAGCTATTCTTTGCCTTTTTATTGTGCTGTTAGTTAAAGTGTAAAGTTATCTAAAATTGGGTTTGGCTCAAAAGCACCAAGTCTTTCTAGCTCAGTATCTTTACGCATCTGTTCGTTCCAACGCGCCTCGTCCCATATTTCAAATTTATTCATCAAACCAACCAGCATGATTTTTTTGCCAAGTTCTGCATGTGCGCGCAATGAAGGCGCTAACAAAATTCGACCATTTTTATCAAGTTGATATTCAGTAGCATTCCCGAGCAACATACGCTGCATTCGACGGGCTCGTGGATCCATATTAGAAATTTTAGCTAAGCGATTCTCTATCTCTTGCCACTCAGCTAGTGGATATAACCATAAACAGGGCTCATTTAACGCAACGGTACAGATCACTGTTCCCTGATCTTCAGATAACAAGGATTCTCGGTACTTAGTGGGTACCGCAAAGCGTCCTTTATCATCCAAACTCAGCGAACTTGCGCCACGAAACATAAAAAGCCTATTTTAAAATTGTTTTAATCAACATTTGATTAATTTGATCCAATTTGATCCACTAAAAACCACTTTTCACCACAGTGCTCCAGTTTATGGCTTGACAAGCCTTTTTGTCAAGTAAGCTGACCAGCTTTAACAAGTCCCAAAGCTAGAAAAAATAAGGGTTTAAGCAAAGCGATTGAATTACGTGGGAAAAAGTGGAATAACAACGCAGAAAAAACTTTCCTCGCTTTTGATAACTTCTTGTTTACAAGCTCTGCTTACTGAATAAACAGTGAATATTTATAAATTTTTAACCCTTTTTCACTATTTTGTAAAATTTACCCAGATAGGTAGTAATAGTTACGATTTATTTTTAATTACAAAATATAAAAAACGAGAAGTAAAAATAAAAACTAATATAATCAATAAACTAAAATTAAAAACATATTTGGATCAGTCATTGCATATCTAAAATCACTATTTAAATATTTTAATTTATTAAGGATTGATTATGGCTACTGCAACAAATACTAAATCGACTGTACCTACAGATGCGAAGTCTGAGATTAAGCAAACAAATAGTGAAGCACCTTTGACCGATAAAGCCACATCAGCTGCACACGATGCAGTGGATGCTCTATCTGGAAAAGCTGCAACAGCAGAAAGTAGTATGAGAAAAGGGGCGTCTAGTTCAGCTGAAGCATTAAGCGAAAAGCAACTTATTGCTCGTGAAAAGCTAAGTGAATGTACAGCAAAAACACGCGCCTTTGCCTCTGAAAATCCATTAGCAACTGCAGGTATCGCCTTTGCTGCGGGCATGCTTATTACATCGTTATTTCGCCGTAAGTAACTTGTGATGGATAACTCGCAAACAAACGCAACCAAGGATGGTAACGCGCAAAACCAAACCACTGATCATGAAAGCCAAAAGGACGATTGGCAAGATCACATTGCAAAGCTTTTAGAATACTCAAAGCAACTCAAGGATGATTACCAAACTCAAGGAAAGATCACCCACCAGCTTGCTAAAGCTGAATGGAGGTTATCGCTTAGATCGCTTGCATTGATCACCATATTTTTGGGCTGTTTTGCCAGTGGTTTAGTTTTGTTGTGGGCGGGAGTTTTAGGTGCTGTTGGATATGGTATATACGATTTATTTGGATCGGTATGGCTTNCAGCCACTTTATTGCAAGTCGCTTGCTTAGCATGGCTTTGGAAAAACACTGTTTATTTAAGTAACAAGATTGGTTTTAGTAAAACGCTAAAAAGCTTAAAGCAGCTATTTAATTTGTAAGAAGACTTGGATCTGTTGACCTTCCATGATTAAAATTTGTTCTCTCTAGAGGCAGTTTAATTGCGGCGCGAGGTTGTAACCTAGTGGGCTCGGTAACTCCTCTTGCGTTACCCTACTGGCTTTCATCCATGTAAGAACAAGTGAAAACCGAGTAAGTAACAAAGAGTAAATTGCCCAAAGGGCAGCGCATGTCTTGCCTTTATGCTGCGTTACTACCTATTTATGGGGAGCAACCACACTACATAGGCTCTGCTTTGCTTAATAACCAAACATGCTACTGTAAATTTAACCTCAAAAGATAAACGGGCCTATTGTGTTAGTAAATCATTTAATTAAAGCACCTAATGAGAATGTTCAACTTTTAAGTAAGCAAATGGATGTGCGCAGCGAATTGAAACGACAGCATCATGCTGCATTTCAATATAGGCTAAAGCGTTTCGCTGCAACTAAAGTAGGATTAACCAGTGCATTTTTAGCTGGTGTAGCAGTTCAAGCGGGTAAAAACGAAACGGGGCTAGTCAAAAAATATGGCTGGCTTGTTAGGCTACTCGCTTAAAAGTAAATATTTCTACCGTGATCAGATAAATAATTTATCTCAGGACCATTCGGCACTACCTGTGTTGGGTTGATCATTGTGTGGCTAAAGTAGTAATGACGTTTAATATGATAAAAATCAACCGTTTCCGCTATCCCTTTAACCTGATATAACTCTCTAAGGTATCCGCTTAGTGCAGGGTAGCTTTCAATCGTGCGCAAATTACATTTAAAATGACCAACGTACACGCTATCAAACCGAATTAGAGTAGTGAATAGTCGCCAATCTGCCTCTGTGAGTTCATTTGCAGCTAAATAACGCTGCTTACTCAGTATGTTTTCTATTTTATCGAGTGCTTTAAATACATCGTTAAATGCCTCTTCATAAGCATTCTGAGTTGTTGCGAAGCCCGTACGATAAACTCCATTATTGATATTTGGATAAATCAGCGCGTTTAATTCATCAATTTTTAGTTTTAATACATCAGGATAATAATCATCTTTGTTACCTGTTAATTCATTAAACGCACTGTTAAACATACGTATAATGTCAGCAGACTCATTGCTCACAATTTTATTAAGCTTTTTATCCCACAATACAGGAACTGTCACTCGCCCTGAATACTTAGCATTATTTTTTGTATAAACCTGGTGTAAGTAATTACTGTTAAATAAAGTATCGCCAGTACTGTTTTGAGTATCAAACGCCCAACCACTATCAAGCATATCAGGGCTAACAACCGACACGGTAATCAACTCTTCTAATCCTTTTAATGTTCTAAATATAAGCGTTCTGTGCGCCCAAGGACATGCCAGCGATACGTATAAGTGGTATCTGTTAGCTTGGGCTTTAAACCCAGCATCACCAGTAACGCCGGCTCTGCCATCCGCCGTTATCCAATTGCGTAACTGAGCAGCTTCACGTTCAAATTTACCATTACTTGAATCTGTGTCGTACCACTTATCTTGCCACTTGCCGTTAACTAATAATCCCATAAAATTCTCCTAAAAATATTGTTAAATATTACCAAAATCACCATTTTTATAATCGCGTACTGCTTGCTGTATTTCAGCTTGAGTAGTCATTACAAATGGACCCATATGAGCAATAGGTTGATTAAGTGGGTCACCTGCTAAAACCAAAATACCGGCACCTTGTAAAGAGCTAATATTAATATCGCTGCCAGGTTCTAAAATAAGTAACTTACCTGCTGGTATTGTTTGATTATCGGCTGNGAGCCACTGTGAATATAGATCATTACTTTTTGCTGGCTCAGAGGTGCTAAATACATGCTTTTTTCTGCAGGTAATGTGATATCTGCAAGTGCAGCGTTAGCAGCTAAACTTTGCAAACTACTTGTAAGTATCTCATTTTCGAACTGCCACGATCCTGCAAGTGCTTTGAACGTCACGCCTTGTGTGTTTGTAAAACTCGGGGCTGGATTTTGTGTAGTGTCTTGATAACGTGGATCACGCATTTTATCCAAACTTGGCATATTGATCCAAATTTGAAATCCATGCAGACCATTTGAAGTGTCTGCAAGTGGCATTTCACTGTGCATTACTCCCCTACCTGTACTCATCCATTGTACATCGCCTGATCTAATCGCTTTCTTGTTACCCATTTGATCTCGATGTTCAAAGCCTCCTTTTAGAATATAAGTAAATGTTTCAATTCCTCGGTGGGGATGCTCAGGAAAGCCTCCTATGTAATCTTTTTTATTATCTGATTTAAGTTCATCAATCATTAAAAACGGATCTAAATACTTTCCATCAAACCCTGGTATTCGACTAATATTTACCCCATCGCCATCTTGAGTTGCATAGGCTGTAAGTACTTTTAATATTTTCATTTTTAACTCACTTTAAAGAATAAGTTGATGGAGTTATTAAATCATCCATTAAACAAAACAACTATGTCTTTAAATCGAGCTTAACATTCTAAAAAATAGACTATAATGCTTTATTGGTTATATTTTCAACCTTATAATTACTATGGTTATTTGGAGCTAATTTGGTTACAATTCTTATTGCAAAATACAAAACTAAGGAATAGTTATTTTTACTTATTCTCTCAAACATCAGCTTTATCGCTTGTTAATATTACTTAGCATTCCGGGCACCGCTTTGATTGTTTTTACATTGCTGTTTGAACGCGCTCATTCAATAGAGCAAAGTGAAGACAAGGTAACAAGTATTGCAAAGCACTTCATTTCTCAGCAAAAAAACTTAATTGATGATATTGATCGTTTAGCTAGTTATTTAGCTAAAGAGGAAAGTAATAAAAATAACTTAGCAACAACCTGCCCAAACTACTTTAATCAATTTAGAGCTATTTATCCGCACGTTGCAAATATTGGTATTGTTAATCAACATGGGGTTGTTATTTGCACAACAAATGGATTAGCTAAAGCGATAAATGTTGCAGATCGTCCATACTTTCAAAATGCTTTAAAGAGTAACCAGTTATCTGTAGGTTACTTTCAACACGATAGAAGCCTAGAAAAAAATACGCTTAACTTTGCCCTGCCCATCACTAATAAAAATAATATAACCCAAGGTGTTATTGTTATAGTGGTAGCACTTGATTGGTGGAACAATGCTTTTAATGATATTGAACTACCAGTAGGCTCTATTGCAGCAATTGCTGATGCAAACGGTAAAATTTTAGCCCGCTATCCGCCAGACTCTGCTGCAGTGGGAGAAAATATTACCCAAACTTTACTGGCAACCGATTTCTCTGTAGATAATACAACATCAACAATAATAAATTCTAATGGGGGTGAAACTCGTATATTTCATCACTCTGTAATTTATAGCGATCCGAGTAATAATAGTTTAAACATACATATTGCACTCCCTATAACTAATGCTTTAAATCAGATAAATAATAATTTTTTTATAGCACTCGGTATATTTATTTTGTCATTGTTGGCAATGACCCTAATCGCACGTAAATTACTTAAAACCAGTATTATTGACCCCATTAACAACCTAACGAATGCAACCGATGTGTTAGCTAAAGGCGCAATGCCCGAGCAGCAAGTTCAGCCTAATAGCCCAGAACTAAACACACTTTATCAACGTTTTAAATCAATGGCGCAAACTCGACTCACCGCAGAGGCTAACTTAAAAAATAAGCACGATGAACTAACGAGCTTACTTAATACGCTACCAGATAGTTACGTTAAGATTAATAGTCAGGGTGATATTCTTAATATTACGGGTCAATTCAAGCCTCAAGTAAATCCAAACAGTATTGAAGTTCCTCACTTAACATCAATACTCTCACAAGCTAATGTTTACCTTTTATTGGCGCAGTTGCCTAAACTAGATGTGTCGAATAACTTAGAATTTACGCTCGAAAAATCAGATCCAAAGCGCAGTTTTGAAGCACGTATTAGTGCAATGCAAAACAATAATGAGTACGTGGTTGTACTTCGCGATATAACACAGCGAAAAGCAAATGAAGAGGCGCTCCATCTTGCCTCATTAGTTTATAACAACAGCAGTGAAGGTATGGCAATAACCGATGCTAATGGCATTATTTACGATGTTAACCCTGCTTTTTGCAAAGCTACTTTATATAATAGAGAAGAAGTTGTTGGTCAATCGTCTGCTATTCTTTCATCGGGAAAACACGATAAGAGTTTTTATAATAAAATGTGGTCTGAACTAAAACAGACTGGTCGCTGGCAAGGCGAAGTTATCAACCGTAAAAAAAGCGGTAAGCTGTATACAGAATTACTCACTATCGATACGATTTACGATCAAAACAATATAGCAATTCGTCGTATCGCTATATTCACAGATCTAACAGAAAAAAAACAAGCTAACGAAACTATTTGGCGACAGGCACATTTTGATCATTTAACCGATCTACCTAACCGATTAGAATTAAAAGAGCGATTAAACAAACAACTTTTAAATGTAGATAGCAGTAATAACCAACTCGTTATTATGCTTTTAGATATTGATCACTTTAAAGATATTAATGACACTTTAGGTCATCATTACGGTGACAACTTACTAAAGTTAGTATCACAGCGTATTGTGCAGTCGGCAAAAAATGCTGAATTTGTAGCGCGTATTGGTGGCGATGAATTTGTTATTGTGTTTAACCACATTAAAAGTACACGCCATATAAATCAAATAGCCAGTAACATTTTACTTAGCTTGTCTTCAGCTTTACATATTGAAAAAGAAGAGTTTTTTATTAGTGCAAGTATAGGTATTGCATGTGCGCCTAACGATGGTGAAAATACCGAGCAACTTTTAAAAGCCGCCGATCAGGCAATGTATAAAGCAAAAAGCAACGGGCGTAACGGTTTTGAATTTTTCTCTGCTGATATGCGCGAACATGCACAAGCCCGTATGTTGCTATTAAAAGATTTAAGAAGTGCAATTGAGCAAGAGCAGTTTGAGTTATTTTACCAACCCATTGTTGCTTTAAATAACCTACAAATTCACAAAGCAGAGGGATTGATTCGTTGGCAACACCCAAAAAAAGGCTTAATCAGCCCTATTGCTTTTATTCCACTTGCTGAGGAAACCAGACAAATAAATGCAATTGGTCAATTTGTGTTTGCTCAAGCCTTACAAACATTAAATGACATAAAAAAACTCACAGATGATACTTTTCAAATAAGTGTAAACGTATCTCCCGTACAACTATCAACCCCCGATAGCGGTATAGATGACTGGTACGCGATGCTAAATGCAGCAAAACTACCCGCCTCTTCAATTGTGGCTGAAATAACCGAAGGTTTAATGGTTAACCCTGAAGCGTTAACGCAAAGACGCCTAAAAGAAATAGTAAAATCAGGAATGCAACTTGCTCTTGATGACTTTGGTACAGGGTACTCATCGCTTGCTTACTTACAAGAAATGGATACCGACTACTTAAAAATAGACAAGCGCTTTGTTGATAATATTCAAGTTGGTAGTCAAGAACTCGCGCTTTGTGAAGCAATTATAGTAATGGCGCATCAACTAGGTTTAAAAGTAATTGCTGAAGGTATTGAAACCAAATTACAAATGCAATTATTACTCGATGCAGGATGCGACTATGGTCAAGGTTACTTATTTTCTAAGCCTCTAAATAAAAGTGACTTTATGACACTTTTAACTGATAAAAAAGTTATTCGTTCTAAATAATTAGACAAAAAAAACACTGTTACGCAATAAATAGTCCATCTATGCGGTCAAGTAATGCAATCAGATAGAAAGTAGTGACAGGATTTCGAAATGGCAAAAGCAACATTAGAGCAATGGCGAATGTTTAAAGCGGTTGTAGACCACGGTGGGTTTGCAGGTGCAAGCGCTGCAGTACATAAAAGCCAATCAACCGTGCATCATGCTGTGCAAAAGCTCGAAGGCGCCTTGCAAGTAAAGTTGCTTGAAGTAAAAGGTCGTAAAGCATTTTTAACCGATAATGGTAAGCTCATTTTACGCCGTGCAGAGTTTTTAATTGAAGAAGCAAGTAAAATAGAGTCAGTAGCAAGTACCTTAAGTGAAGGTATTGAAAGTACATTAAAAATTGCGGTTGATGAAGTATTTCCGCATTCTATTTTATACCAAGCACTTGCTAAAACGAGCGAGCTTTATCCGCTGCTAAAAATTGATTTAATCGAAAGTGTGCTAACCGGTACAAACGAGTTACTAAGCAATGCTGTAGTTGACTTAGCTATCTCATCTATCCCTGTTTATGGCATTAGTTGCACCAAACTTTGTGATATTGAGTTTGTTGCCGTAGCTCATAAAGATCATCCATTGCACCAACGAGTGGAGCAATTAAATTTTCATGATTTAAAACTTCACAGGCAAATAGTAGTAAGAGATTCAGCAACTTACACCAGCCACAATGAAGGATGGCTTGGTGCCGATATGCGCTGGACAGTTAGCCACTTACGTAACTCTATTGATATGGTAAGCCAAAACTTAGGTTATGCATGGCTCCCCAATACACAAATATCGCACCTAATAGAAGATCAAACATTAAAAGCGCTAAATTTAGAGCAAGGCACAACTCGCACTCTTAATTTATATTTAATGTGTAACGATATAGATAGACTAGGTCCTGCTGCCCAAGAGTTTAAAGAGCAATTAATTGCTTTAACTAATTCGTAATTAATACGCTAATTTAAATTAGCGTATTTTTTTACCTGATACGCTTTAAATTAATTATTTTTAACATCGAGATGATCGGCAACGTAAGCGCCTCTATGACCTCTTTCTTTAGATGGACCAATTGTGCTATCTATTGCCGTTTGCTGCTCTGTAGCAGCATTAGTAGAAGCACCTAGAATAACAATATAAGCACTTATATAAAGCCACATAAGCATAATAACAACGCCACCTAGCGATCCGTAGGTTTCGTTGTAACTTGAAAAACGCGACACGTAAAATGAAAAACCAATCGAAGCAACAATCCAAAGCACGGTTGCAATAGACGATCCCATCGTGATCCAGCGCCATTTAGCTGGTTTACGATGTGGTGCATATCTATATAAAAGTACTAATGCAAAATTAAAAGTAAATGCCAGCAATGGCCATGAAATAAGCTTTATAAGTAAATCAACTTCTTCTTGTAAACCTACCAAGTTGAGAACAATCGGTAAAATACCAATAATCAATAGCGCAAAAATAGACACAACAATAGCGCCTACCGAAAACAAAAATCGAACCAATTGCGCTTGAAAAAAAGATCGCTTTTCATATTCACGGTAACTAATGTTACACGCAGTAATTAATGCTTGGCTTCCCTTTGAGCTACTCCAAATAGTTAATACTAATGTACCCAAAGCACTCATACTTAAGCTTGCGTTTGAACTTTGGGCAAGGCTCGAAACTTGCGATAAAATAAGCTCTCGTGTGCTATCGGGTAATAACGTAACAAATTGACTTAAGTGCTCATTTATATCAATAGGAGATGCAAAATAGGCATAAACTGATACTAATGCTGCAATTGCCGGAAAAATAGCAAGTAGAGCATAAAATGCCACACCTGCAGCAACAAGCGATAAATTGTCTTCATCCATTTGTTTAAAAATGCGTTTAGCAATATCCCACCAACCTACAGCAGGAATACTTATAGGTTGTGTAGCTTGCTGCCCTCGCTTAGCTTCTTTCATTCTAAACCTCAAAATTTGTATTATGTTATTACAGCAAAATATTTGCCAAGTTAAATAAAGCGTTTGGTATCAAACTTGCTAACATTTAACTATAAGTGACTCTAACACGGAAGATAAGCCATGCTCACTACTCTACAAAGCAGCCTAGCACTAAATAATACAGCACCAACAACTGAAATAATTAGAGTTGACACACTTTCGTGGAATTTCTTTTATGATCAAGGCGTGCAATTACTTCACGCAACAGCGCAAATTTTACCCACACTTTTACTCGGTATAATACTTTTAATACTCAGTTACTTAATTGCAGGACCACTTTCTCGATTACTAATTAAACCCATTGATTACATGACCGACAGTAAACTTGTTCATCTCGTTATAAGGCGCAGCATAAGCACCTTGATTATTTTATTAGGGGTGTATTTATTTTTACGTTTAGCAGGGCTTACTCAATTTGCTGTTGCTATTATGAGTGGGACTGGGTTAATCGGTTTAATACTCGGCTTTGCTTTTAGAGACATAGCAGAGAACTTCATCGCCAGTTTATTATTGAGTGTACAAAGACCTTTTAAAATTGACGATGTCATTGAAGTAGATGGCCGATTAGGTATTGTTAAAAAAGTAACCGCAAGAGCAACCACGCTTGTTGATTACGATGGCAATCATATTCAAATTCCTAACGCGACTGTGTATAAAAATACCATTAAAAACCTAACTGCCAATCCAAAAATGCGCGGTAAAGTAGAAATTGGTATAGGCTACGATAACGATATACGCAGCGTACAAACCCTTGCCCTCGATATTGCGAATCAACAAAACGCGGTGCTTATCGACCCGCCGGCACAAGTATTAATAAAAAACTTAGGATCATCGACGATTAACTTTGTTTTGTATTTTTGGGTTAATAGCGAACAGCACAGCCCATTAAAGGTAGGCTCACAACTTATGCGAGAGCTTGTGAATGAGTTTACAAAACAAAATATTAGTATGCCTGATGACGCACGAGAAAGAATTATACTCACAGCCCCTAACGACAGTATTTCTAGTTCAGAGCAAAAACAGCCATCTCAGAGCAAAAACAAAAAGAGTGAAACAGTTGATCAAACTAAAACGCTTGATGATGTAAGCAGCGACACCGATGAAATACGCGAACAAGCAGAGCAATCACGCGATCCAGAACAAGGGAAAAATATTATTTAAGGATGGCTTAGATTATATATAACTAAAATTTAGACGCAAAAAAGCCCGCAGCGTTAACTGCGGGCTTTTTATTGAATGAGTGAGTCAGCCTATAAGCCGGGTTTTGTCCTTTCCGAAGAAAGTGATAATCATTCGTCTAGGCCATAAATCGCTCTATGGCTCAAGCAACCTACCCGGTTCCAACGTGGGCCACGCCATAAGGAACCCTATTTGGTCTTGCTCCGAGTGGAGTTTACCTTGCAACCGACTATTACTAGCGGCCCGG
>NZ_AUTQ01000244.1 GCF_000498095.1 Pseudoalteromonas sp. TB64 | reverse complement strand
TAGGGGCTGTTGATCTTTGTAGTATATATATTAATCAGCCCACATTGGTAGCCACATCATAGTAAATGCTAAAGCGAGCATGGAATGATAATTCCGTTCAAGCTTTTCATACCTTGTAGCTATCCCTCTATATTGTTTGATCCGACCAAAGGCATTCTCAACTAAGTGCCTATATTTGTACATGCACCAGTCAATATCTTCATTACCCACTAAACTGTTATCCTTGCGTGGAATAACGGGTGTAGCGCTATTATCACGAATAAACTCTCTTAGTTTTTCACTATCGTAGCCTTTATCTGCGACAACCACATTACTCGTTGGGCAATTGTCTACAAGTGACTCTGCATGGACGATATCATGCGTATTTCCACAGGATAATTCATAATAAACAGGCAATCCTCCGCTATCTACTGCAAGATGAATTTTAGTCGAATTGCCACCTCGACTCTTACCGATTGATTCATTGCCAGCGGTTCTTGCACCGCAACTATGCTGGTGAGCCCTGACAATACTGCCATCAATAAAGATCCAATCCATATCAGCATAGTGGGATAACACACGAAATAATTCATTCAAAATATCTTTTTTGGACCATAAATTAAATCGTCTATAGATAGCACTCCACGAGCCGAAATAAGACGGTAAATCTCGCCAAGGAATACCGGTACGCATCTTATAGAGTATGCCTTCGAGCGTTTTTCTATGCTCAGGCTTATTATAAATTCGACCACTTAAGTGCATTACTTTTGATAAGACATTCCATGTCGCGTCTGTTAACATTAATCTTGGCATGAGGGTTCGGTGTAACGTTTTTTAGCGAATTCAATTATACCTTATCCTCATGCTGTTTGTTTTTTATACCGCAAAGATCAACACGCCCTAGTACTTAGCGGTAAACGGTAACCGATAGAAAAAACAATGATATTTGTTGTTTCAAAATCGGAAGTCATACTTTCTGCATTTCTTAAAAACTATGCTATGAATACAGCCTAGTTTATTTGACATAGATACTAACGCAATCAAAAGCGAGCAATATTTATGCGGCTGTGTAGTAATAAGTAAGATTGCATGTTCGCGAATCTTTGTTATATGGCGATTTTACTTTTTCATTATTCCAGTTTCTCTATCTATAAAACTTCTGGCAAATACAGGAGAATTGAGTTTGGCGTGCATCTAAAGTAAAGAGTTGTTTTACTATACTTGATTAAAACACTCGGGTATTAGATAATCACGCCATTACGATATTGAGGGTTTTAAAATGTCTGAAGAATTACCAATAAAGTTCAGCGATGCAGCTGCTGTTCGTGTTAAACAGTTAATCGACGAAGAAGAAAATCCAGAACTAAAACTGCGTGTTTACGTAACAGGTGGCGGTTGTTCAGGTTTTCAATATGGTTTTACTTTTGATGAAAAAGCGAACCCAGGCGATTTAGAAATAGTGAAAAATGGCGTAACCTTAGTTGTTGACCCTATGAGCATTCAATATTTAGTTGATGGTGAGGTTGATTACACCGAGGGACTTGAGGGCGCGCGCTTTTTTGTTTCAAATCCAAACGCAACAACAACATGTGGTTGTGGTGCAAGCTTTAGCGTTTAAAAGTAACGACTAAAAATATTAGAGCCGCTTAAGCGGCTTTTTTAATGCCTAAAATTCACTAGGAGTAAATTCGGTTATTTGCATTATTAATACAAAAAATCCAAGCACAAAAACCGAAAAAGCTAAAATATACATAAATCCTTTTTTACCTTGCTTAATAGGTACGTCATTTTTACGTAGAAAAAAATACCAGCCTAAGCACAAAACAATAGGTAATAAAAAAAGCAATCTGAACATCATCTAACCTTCTTAGCATTAATTATTGTTTAATGATAAACGTGTAACATTAAAATGAAATAAATATTTATTAATATTTTTCATGTGAATGATGTGATTTTTTAATATTTTCTGATAACTTAGGTTGATTGTTCAGCGTTTATAAATGTTTGAGCATGATAAATCTGTACCGAGAATGTAATTAATTATTTAACCCATGTGTTAATAGTATATAATGTATCCAAGAATGAGACGGGCAAAATTTCATTCCCAAAAAAATCTATACCACATTATTAGCATTATTTTTGGCTATGTGGGTGGAGGTAAGTAGCAATACGTGCTTAATTAGCAAGTAGTTTTGCTATTTAAGTAAAGTAGTATCGCTACTTGCTTACCTACAGCTATTGATAGACTGCTACTTTAATTGGTATGTCAAATCATCTAGTAGGAGATGTAAAATGATGGGCAAGACCGTTTCTTCAGAAGAAAACGCAAAGTTAACAAAGTGGCTTAAAAGTAAGCGACATGAAAAAGGGCATACAATGCGCAGCCTAGCACAAGTGCTTGGTACACCTCATTCATTTATCGGCAAAATTGAGAATCAAGAACGCCGTTTAGATGTAATTGAATTTGTTCGTTATTGTACTGCGCTGGAAGCTGACCCGTATGAAGCTTTAAGTTTACTTAAAGTAGATTAACGATAAATTGCTTAGCTTACTTTGAGTAGCACTTAAAATATCTAAGCAATAAATTAATGCAGGGATGCATTAAATATTTTTATGATAATTTCTTTCAAGCTCGTATAGCTTATGCCTAATTAAATACAAAAAAACCAGCGATGGTATGACCATTAACGCGGTAAGAATAAAGAATAACGACCAGTTACCATTTAACCAGTCGTCTATAACCACACCACTGTAACTCGAAAGTAATGTTCTTCCTAAGTTCCCTAATGATGCTAATAAAGCGTAATGCGTTGCGCTAAATGCTCTGTCACATAGCATTGATATAAATGCCACCATAGCCACTAATGACCATGCTTGCGTAAATCCGTCAATAACTATAGCGAATGCATATAGTCTTAAATCAGGACCCACTAAAGCAATCCATGAAAACACCAAGTTTGAAGCCGCCATTGCAATTCCGCTTATAAATAAGCCTTTAACAATGCCGTACTTTTGATTAAATAAGCTGCCAACAAAGGTAAATATAATAGTAAGTACCGCTGTACCAACTTTTGAAAATGTCGCAATGTCGCTATTACTAAAGCCAATTTCTTTATAAAAAACGATCGACATGCGGCCTAAAAAAGCCTCACCTATTTTAAACAAGAAAATAAATGCAAGTAGTGCAAGTGCTGTCTTAACACCATTTTTAGCAAAAAAAGCTCTAAATGGATCAATTACTGTAACAGCAAGCCATGCTACTATTTTTGTGACTGGGGTGTGTTTTGAAGAGGCTAGCTTTTCGAGATATACACGCTCTAGCTCAGCATGCACAACCTCTCTGTTAGACTTAGGCTCTTTAGCAAATAATACTCCACTCATTAGCAGCAGCATTACAGCAGCTAAAAAGTAATAAATTTGGGGCCAATCGAGCGAGGGGATATCAGCCATGTAAAATGGAATGGCGCCTAAAAGCGCATAACCTGTCCACCAACCAGAGGTTGCCATAGCGGCAGCTGCTGTTGCTTTATGAGATTCGTTTTCGCTTAAGGAGTCTATTCTAAATGCATCAATTGCTATATCTTGTGTTGCAGAAGCAATTGCTATTAATAAGCAAATTGCAGCGACAAGTGCTAAATTTTCTTTTAAATCAAGCCCAGCCAATAGCAGTACACCAATTAATATAAAGCTTTGGCAGAAGAGTATCCAACTACGGCGCTGACCTAATAGTTTGTATAAAAAAGGAAGTTTTGTACGATCAATTAAAGGCGACCACAAAAAGTTAATACTGTATGCACCAAATACAATGCCAAATAAGCCAATCATACTGCGGCTTAAACCTTCATCTTTAAGCCATGCAGACATCACTGAGCCAATGAGTACCCACGGAAATCCGCTGCTCATACCAAATATAAAAATATTGATTAAGCGTTTATCTTTAAAATAAGAAAAGTATTCACGGATTGAGAGTGTTCTGCTCATAGGGCCTTCATTGAGGGCGGGTGCAGTTTAACTGCACCTCATTAATTATAATGGTGTTTGCTCAAGCAATTTAATATTTAAAATAACAACGGGAGTTTTTGGTACAAAATCGTAGCCAATTTTTTCGTTAAAACCGGTTTCTACTGTCATAATTTTATCAAGTGTATCGTAGCCATCCATTACGTTACCAAATACAGCGAATCCCCAATCTTTACCTGGATTTAAATGATCGTTGTTGTCCATGTTAAAAAAGAACTGACGAGTTCCTGAGTGAGGTTGACGGTCTTGATAAGCCATGGCAATGCTGTACATATCATTTTTTAAACCATTGCCGCTTTCATTAAAAATAGGATCATTTTCATGTAAGCCATCATAGTCTTTATCGTACCCACCGCCTTGAATTACAAAGTCGCGGTCGTTTTCTACATCGCGTTCAATACGGTGAAAAACACTGCCTTGATAGCTTTTATCAGACACGTAAGTCAAAAAGTTATTAACCGTAATCGGTGCTTTCGAGCGATCAAGTTCGACCACAATACTCCCCATCGACGTTACAATTTCTACTCGCGGAAAAATATTATCTTTTTGTACAAAGCGGCCTTCTTGGGCTGCTAAGCTACTTACACTAAAAAATAAGCCTAAGCAGATTAAAAAAAGTCGTTTCATAGTTAACCTTCTAAAAATTCGATTAATTCAGGGTCAGATACAATGCGGGTAATTATTTGTTCAGTCAACTTATTGAGTTGGCCTTCTATTTTAGCTCTGTCGTGACTAAAAGGGCCTTCTAAATTCGCACTACCTCTGTATATCTTACTAAAGTTGCTGTTAGAGCGAATAACCCTAATACCAAGCTCTATTTTGGCTTCACTCGTGTGGCTCATTAGTTTTTCGGTTACAACAGCTTGAAGCGCGTGGATATCTACTTCAAAGCGCACAGCCGCTAGGTTAGAAATACTGGCACCGTTTCTACTTAATGCACTGTCTAAAACGCTTTTAACTGACTCGGTAATACCTTGGCTTGCAAAGGTTTTAGTTTTATCAGATTCAATAAGCTTAAGAGTTGAAGTATCGCCACGTAAATCAATTACACTACTACTTAAACTCGTGTTTATTGAACTAATTTGACCACTTTTATAAACAGGGTTAAGTATTACTTGATTAGGTTGCTGAGCGCATGCAGATAATATAAATAATGTGCATAGGCTAAAAATAATTTTAATCATTATGTTCCTAATAGTTTTTAGTTGCGCTAAGTACTACAAACTTTTTGTTTGAACCTAGTAGCTTACAGTTACCAAACATACGATTTAGTTTATCGTGATAGTCTAAATGACGGTTTCCTATAATACGCAACTCACCGCCTTCCTTCAGTGTTTCTTTGGCTTGTTTAAACATTTGCCATGCAATGTGGTCTGTTACCGCTTGAGCTTGGTGAAATGGCGGGTTACATAAAACCATGTCTACACTGTCTTGAGTGAAATCGGTTAAACAATCGTTTTCGATAAACTGACAGTTATCAAACTGTTCAGGCATATTCTGTTCTACATTTAATCGTGCAGATTCAACCGCCATGTATGATTCATCAACAAACGTAACAGATGCTTTAGGACAGCGAGCAAGCGCCATTACGCCAACAACACCGTTACCACAGCCTAAATCGATTATACTAGTTTCTTTTTTAGTCTCTGGGAGGTAATTAAAAAAGAATCTCGCACCAATATCTAACGAGTCACGCGAAAACACATTTGCATGGTTAGTTATATTAAATTCAGTGCCTTCTAGTTCCCAGCTCACAGGAAAGTCGGCTGCTTTATATCCGCCTTTAGCCGTACCTAATATAAGGCGTGATTTTTTAACTGCTAAGCTTGTTTTAGTATCACCAATAAATTGCTCGAATGATTTTATTGTTGAGTTATGAATTTCTTTTGTTTTACCTGCTGCAATGACTGGTGTGCCTGGTGCAAGTATTTCGCTTAATTCACTTAGCTGAAACTGTAAAAAACCTACGTTACGCGGTATTTTTATCAGAACTAAATCAACATCATTAGGCAATGCTGACAAGCTATCTATTTGGCTAAATTGCGCAGTAGATAGTTTGTTTATTTGTAAGTTATACGCCACTGCTTGGTGGCTAATATAAGAATCATTAACTGAACAAACCGTTAATTGATTAAAACTACAAGCAAGTGCACCAAAGCTATCGTTTAAAATAAGCAGTGAGCGACAATCTGGGTGATGTTCGTTAACATAATTGATAAGGTACTCATCTGCTGAATCCCACGCTTGTAAACTGCGGTTTTTTTGATCCAAAGGAAAGCGTTCAAGAGTAAAGGTTTTATCGCCTAGCTGGGCTTGCGTCGTCATAATGGTTTTTTGATCAGTAAACTAATAATGTAGGTAAATTCTAACATGCAACGGCAAAACGCCAACCCCCAACAGTTACCAAATGGCTTTTCTTATCAAAGTAAGGCACTTAGCGCGCAAAAAAGCCTCGATTTATTTTATTATTTGCAAAAAAATCTAATTTGGCAGCAGCCAAACGTAACGGTTTATTCTAAAACAGGTCCAATACCGCGACTTCAATGTTTTATTAGTGAGCATAATATTGAAGATGGCTACTCTCACAGTAAGTTAATAGTAGAGCCTTGGCCTGATATTTTATTGGCAATGCGAAAGCGATTAGAGAAGCATTTAAATCAACCATTAAACTCTTTACTCGTTAATTACTACAGAGATGGCAACGATACAATGGGCTGGCACAGTGACGACGAAATAGAACTTGGTCATCAACCTACAATAATATGCATATCGCTTGGGGCTGAGCGCGTTTTAAAACTTAAGCAAAAATCTACAAATAAAGTAACGGATTTAAAATTGCAAAGTGGTAGCTGTTTAATAATGAGTGGCGACAGTCAGCGCGATTACCAACATGCAATACCAAAGCAAACTACATTAGCTCATCCGAGAATAAGTTTAACGTTTAGGTATATTAAGCAAGTTACGCAACGATAATTTTAGTTAGCCAACAGGCTTAGCTACTTGTTATGATAACTATATAAATTAGCTACAAAAATGGTTTTATGTCAATGCAGCAACAAATTCAAGAAAAAATAAGTAATGCTATAGCTTGTAAGCATTTAAATGTAATCAACGAAAGCCACATGCACAGCAAAGGCACTGAGTCACATTTTAAAGTAATAGTAGTAAGTGAAGAATTTGCAGGTAAACGCCTTTTACAACGTCATCGTGAAATCAATGAAATTTTAAAAGATGAGTTAGCAAATCATATTCATGCATTAGCAATCCATACTTATACACCTGATGAATTTACTGAGCAGGGCGGTGAAGCACCTGATTCACCAAATTGTTTAGGTGGATCTAAGTAAGTCTAAGCAGATAGTTAATTTATAAGAATTTGATCAGCTTTAGCATTCACTATTAACTGATCAGATCAGTGTTTTTAGTATTAGCCTTTAAACTAGCGCTAATTTTTATTGTAAAGATATAGGATCATCAATGGTCATTAAGCCTAAAATTCGTGGATTTATCTGTACCAACGCACACCCAGTGGGCTGTAGCGAGCATGTTCAAGAACAAATTAACTATGTAAAACAGCAAGGCGCATTAAAAAGTGCACCAAAGAATGTATTAGTTATTGGCGCATCTACAGGCTACGGTCTTGCTTCGCGTATTACAGCCGCATTTGGTGGTGGAGCTAAAACGTTAGGTATTTTCTTTGAAAAAGAAGGCACTGAGCGTAAAACAGGTTCTGCTGGTTGGTATAATACCGCAGCATTTCAAGAAGCTGCTGATGAAGCGGGTCTTTGGTCTAAAAATATTAATGGCGATGCGTTTTCAAACGAAATAAAACAAAAAGCTATTGATACTATTAAAGCCGATTTAGGCAAAGTAGATTTAATTATATATAGCTTGGCATCACCGCGTCGTACCGATCCTAATACAGGTGAAGTTTTCTCTTCTACGTTAAAGCCAATTGGCAACGCCGTTACAACTAAAAACCTTAACACGTCAAAACGTGAAATTGATGAAATTACAGTTGAAGCAGCAAATCAAGACGATATCGATAACACTATTAAAGTTATGGGTGGCGAAGATTGGGAAATGTGGATTGGCGCATTAAAAGAAGCGGATGTATTAGCTGATAACTTTAAAACCACTGCCTACACGTATATCGGCAAAGAGTTAACATGGCCAATATACGGACATGCGACTATCGGTAAAGCAAAAGAAGATTTAGACCGCGCAACTGCTGCAATTAAAGAATCTACAAAAGACTTAAATGGCGAAGCGTATGTGTCGTCACTTAACGCAGTAGTAACGCAAGCAAGCTCAGCTATCCCGATTATGCCTT
Organism: Pseudoalteromonas sp. TB64; assembly: GCF_000498095.1. GTDB lineage: Bacteria > Pseudomonadota > Gammaproteobacteria > Enterobacterales > Alteromonadaceae > Pseudoalteromonas. Next base: position 8,483 of record NZ_AUTQ01000244.1, on the reverse strand, counting down.
TATATATCTCTGCATTATTTAAAGTAATGAAGGCTGATGGAACTTATGAAGGCACTATTGAGCAAATTCAGGCTCTATTTAGTGAAAACTTGTATGGTGATACGCCACGTTTTGATGACGGCGGTCATTTATTCCAAAACTATAAAGAGTTAGAAGACGACGTTCAAGCGCGTGTTCAAGCAGTTTGGGATAAAGTAGATACAAGCAGTATTGATGAGTTAACAGATTATGTTGGTTACCATAACGAATTTTTACGTTTGTTTGGTTTTGGCATCGATAGTGTAGATTATGACCAAGATGTAGATTCGGTTAAAGCAATTGCAAATATGATTGATTAATCTTTTCTAAAATATGTAATTAAAAAGTCGCCTAGTGCGACTTTTTTTGTTTTTTAGGTTTATTAATAAATTGTAATGAAAAACAGTAATCGTTGCCTAAGCTACCACTTTGGTCTAACTTAAATTTTATTAAATGCACTTAACAAATCCAAATAAGCATATCTCTCGTATAATTTTCATAAATACACTCGCATAGTCACCCACAATGGTGTTAAAATTGAGGCAATATGTGAAGAGTTTTTACTGCGTTGCTTGTTTGGTATTCATAGCGAGTTGTTCTTTTATACATTGAAATAACTTGGAATAGCTAAATGGCGACGTGGTTGGTACGATTTTTCAGTTTCTTTCCGTTAATGTAGTGCAAGTGCGTATGATCAACATAAAAAAAGGTCTGGATTTACCCATAGAGGGCGCACCTCAGCAAGTTATTCACGACGGTTCTCCCGTCAAACGTGTAGCTGTGCTAGGTGAAGAGTTTATTGGTATGCGTCCAACCATGCATATCCGTATGGATGACCAAGTTAAAAAAGGCCAGGTACTTTTTGAAGATAAAAAGAACCCAGGCGTCCTATTTACCGCACCAGCTTCTGGTGTTGTAAAAGAAATAAATCGTGGTGCTAAACGTGTGCTGCAATCTGTTGTTATTGAAGTAAACGGCAGTGAGCAAATCACCTTTGACTCTTTCTCTGAAACTGAGCTTACAAGCTTAGATCGTGAAAAAGCCAAAGAAGTACTTATACAATCTGGTCAATGGACAGCACTTCGTGCTCGCCCGTTTAGCAAAGTAGCGGCTGTGGATGCAAATCCTAGTTCTATTTTTGTGACCGCAACCGACACAAATCCTCTTGCTGCAGATCCTGCGGTAATTATTGCCGAAAATGCGCAAGCATTCGAAGCAGGTTTAGCTGTTGTTTCGCGTTTGACCGATGGTAAGGTATTTGTTTGTAAGCGAGCTGGCAGTAAAATTCCTAGTTCATCTATAGCTCAAGTAGAAGTACATGAGTTTAGTGGTGTACATCCGGCTGGTCTTGTAGGCACTCATATCCATAATCTTGACCCTGTATCTGTTAGCAAGCAAGTTTGGCATATTGGTTACCAAGACGTTATTGCGTATGGTCACTTATTCCTTACTGGTGAGATTTACACGACTCGTGTTATTTCGCTTGCAGGTCCACGTGTTAAAAACCCTCGTTTAGTGAAAACACAATTAGGTGCTTCATTGGATGATTTAGTGGCTGGTGAATTAGAAGACGGTGATAACCGTGTTATTTCTGGTTCGGTATTATCAGGCTCTACTTCAAACGGTGTTCATGCATTCTTAGGTCGTTACCACGTTCAAGTTTCAGTATTGCTTGAAGGTCGCGAAAAAGAATTGTTTGGCTGGATTGCACCAGGTAGTGATAAATTTTCTGTAACGCGTTCATTCCTTTCTCACCTTGCGCCAAGTCGTTTATTTAAAATGACAACGTCAACAGGTGGTTCAAAACGTGCCATGGTACCAATTGGTAGCTACGAGCGCGTAATGCCGTTAGATATTTTGCCGACACTATTATTACGTGACTTAATTTCACGCGATTTAGACAGTGCAATTTCATTAGGCGCGCTTGAACTTGATGAAGAAGATTTAGCGTTATGTACCTTCGTTTGTCCTGGCAAATACGAGTATGGTTCTATCCTGCGCGATTGCTTATCAACGATCGAGAAGGAAGGCTAGAGAGATGGGTTTAAAAAAATATCTTGAAGATATCGAGCCGAATTTTGAAGCCGGTGGTAAATATGAAAAGTTTTATGCACTGTATGAAGCAGCTGCAACTATTTTTTATACACCTGGCTACGTAAATAAAGGCGCGACACACGTACGCGATAACATCGACCTAAAACGCATGATGATTTTAGTGTGGATGGCGACGTTTCCAGCTATGTTTTTTGGTATGTTCAATATTGGTCATCAGGCCGCTGGTGCATTAGCACAAGGTTTTGAACTAGCTAATTCTTGGCAGGTTGGTTTGTTCCAGTTATTAGGTGGTGTTTTAACACCTGATGCAGGCTGGGGCGCTAAAATGTTTTATGGAGCGTGTTTCTTCCTACCAATTTACGCAGTAACGTTTGCTGTAGGTGGTTTTTGGGAAGTTATTTTTGCTTCAGTGCGTAAACATGAAATAAATGAAGGTTTCTTCGTTACTTCTGTATTATTCGCACTTATTTTGCCTGCAACAATTCCTTTATGGCAAGTTGCGCTTGGTATTACGTTTGGTGTCGTTATTGCTAAAGAAATCTTTGGTGGTACGGGACGTAACTTCTTAAACCCAGCTTTAGCGGGTCGTGCGTTTTTATTCTTCGCATACCCAGCTCAAATCTCGGGTGATACAGTATGGACAGCAGTAGATTCGTTCTCTGGTGCAACTATGCTAGGTCAAGCATTTGCTGGCACACTTGATTTTGCAAACATGGAATTATGGTGGAATGCGTTTTACGGTTTCATTCAAGGTTCTGTAGGTGAAACATCTACACTTGCATTATTAGTAGGTGGTTTATTCTTAATCTACGTTCGTATTGCTTCTTGGCGCATTGTACTAGGTGTATTCCTAGGTATGGTAGCAACTGCATTTTTATTAAATGCTGTAGGCTCAGAAACTAACCCTGTATTTGCAATGCCTTGGTATTGGCATTTAGTACTTGGTGGTTTTGCGTTTGGTATGTTCTTTATGGCTACTGACCCTGTATCGGCTGCATTTACTAACAAAGGTAAATTAGCATATGGTCTATTAATTGGCTTTATGGTGGTTATGATCCGTGTTGTGAACCCTGCTTTCCCAGAAGGCATGATGCTAGCAATCTTATTTGCTAACTTATTCGCACCATTATTCGATCACTTTGTTGTGCAAGCTAATATTAAGCGGAGGTTGGCACGTAATGTCTAGTAATAACGAATCAATCGGTAAAACGTTATCAGTTGTTGTAGCGCTATGTTTAGTGTGTGCAATCATTGTATCGTTTGCTTCTGTACAGCTTCGTCCTTTACAGCAAGCAAATAAAGAGAAAGATATTCAAAGTAATATCCTATCTGCAGCGGGTATCGAAAAAGTAGAAAATGTATCTGATACATTTAACGCTAAAATCGAAGCACGTGTTGTAAATATGACTACAGGTGAGTTTGTAGATACAGACCCAACAATCTTTGACTTTGAAAAAAGCAAATATGATGCAGCGCTAAGTGTTTCTCTTAAAGAGAAAGGCGTTAAAGATATTGCTGGTATTCAACGTGTGACTAAAGAGTCGCCGGTGTATATCTCTAAAAAAGAAGATGGCTCTATTGATGCAATCATTCTTCCTATCCAAGGCTATGGCTTATGGGGCTTAATGTACGGTTTTATCTCGCTTGAAAGCGATGGTGAAACAGTTAAGAGCATTATTTTTTACAAGCATAATGAAACTCCTGGTTTAGGTGGCGAAATCCAAAATCCACAGTGGACTGCAACATGGGAAGGTAAAGAACTTCCAATTCAAATTGTTAAAGGTACTGCGGGTAATGATGAGCATAAGATCGATGGTCTTTCAGGTGCTACATTAACGTCTAACGGTGTTGATCATGCAGTTGATTTTTGGACTGGCGAAAATGGCTTTGGCCCTTTCCTTGCGAAAGTACGTAAAGGAGCGTTGAAATAATGGCTGATACTAAAGAAATGAAGGCGGTCCTATTTGGTCCGGTTTTAGCTAACAACCCAATCGCATTACAAGTACTTGGTATTTGTTCTGCGCTAGCGGTAACGTCTAGCTTAAAAAATGCATTAATAATGTCAATTGCTTTGACATTGGTTACCGCGTTTTCTAGCTTCTTTATCTCGCTAATACGTAACCAGATCCCATCGTCAGTACGTATCATCGTACAAATGACGATTATTGCATCATTAGTAATTGTTGTTGACCAAGTACTACAAGCGTTTTCTTATGCTACGGCAAAAGAGCTTTCGGTATTCGTTGGTCTAATTATTACGAACTGTATTGTAATGGGTCGTGCTGAAGCATATGCGATGAAGTCGCCACCAATCATGTCATTCCTTGATGGTATTGGTAATGGTTTAGGCTACTCTGTTGTTTTACTTACTGTTGGTTTCATTCGTGAACTGTTCGGTAAAGGAACACTATTCGGTGTTGATATTATCCCATTAGTACAAGATGGTGGTTGGTATCAACCTATGGGTCTATTAATATTACCACCGAGTGCATTCTTCATCATTGGTTTATTCATATGGGTACTTCGTACTTATAAGAAAGACCAAGTAGAAGCTAAAGCGTAAGGGGCACACAGTGGAACATTATATTAGTTTATTTGTAAAAGCCGTTTTTATTGAAAACTTAGCGTTATCATTCTTCTTAGGCATGTGTACTTTTTTAGCAGTATCTAAAAAAGTTACTACATCAATAGGCCTAGGTGTAGCGGTTATTGTTGTTTTAGGTATTTCTGTACCTGTAAACAACTTGGTTTACCATGCTGTGTTAGCACCAGGTTCGCTTACGTGGCTTGGTTACCCTGATGCAGATCTTAGCTTTTTACGTTTCTTAACTTTCATTGGTGTTATTGCAGCACTAGTGCAAATTCTTGAAATGGTATTAGATAAGTTTTTCCCAGTACTTTACAACGCGTTAGGTATCTTCCTTCCATTGATCACAGTTAACTGTGCAATCTTTGGTGCGGTATCTTTCATGGTTGAGCGTAACTATGACTTCGGCGAGTCTGTTGTTTATGGTATTGGCGCTGGTGTTGGTTGGGCGCTTGCAATTACATTACTTGCAGGTATCCGTGAGAAACTGAAATACTCAGACGTGCCAGATGGCTTACGTGGTTTAGGTATTACCTTCATCACTGTTGGTTTAATGGGACTTGGCTTTATGTCATTCTCTGGTATTTCACTGTAAAGGGTAGCGAGGATAAATCATGGATTATCAGATTTTCTTAGGCGTTGGTGTTTTTATCGCTATCGTTGTACTACTAGTTTTAGTGATCATTGGTGCTAAATCTCAGTTAGTTGCAAGCGGTGACATCATCATCGGTATTAATGGCGATAAAGACAAAGCCATTACTACATCAGCAGGTAATAAACTTTTAAGTGCATTATCTGAGTCAGGTATATTTGTATCATCAGCTTGTGGTGGCGGTGGCTCTTGTGGTCAGTGTCGTGTACACATTAAAGAAGGTGGTGGCGATATTCTGCCAACTGAACTTGATCACATTTCTAAAGGTGAAGCCCGCGAAGGCTGTCGTTTAGCGTGTCAGGTAAATGTTAAAAATGACATGGAAATTGAACTTGAAGAGTCAATTTTCGGTGTTAAAAAGTGGGATTGTGAAGTTATCTCTAACGATAACAAAGCAACGTTCATCAAAGAGCTTAAACTGCAAATCCCTGGTGATGAGTCAGTGCCTTTCCGTGCGGGTGGTTACATCCAAATCGAAGCGCCACCTCACCATGTTAAATATGCAGATTTTGATGTTCCTGAAGAATATCGTGGCGACTGGAACCATTTTGGTTTCTTCGATCTGGAGTCAAAAGTAGACGAAGAAACAATTCGTGCTTACTCAATGGCTAACTACCCAGAAGAAGAAGGCATCATTATGCTTAACGTGCGTATTGCTGCTCCGCCTCCAAGAAACCTAAGCTTACCTTGTGGTAAAATGTCTTCGTACATTTGGTCACTTACAAAAGGCGATAAGGTAACTATTTCTGGTCCATTTGGTGAGTTCTTCGCTAAAGACACAGATGCAGAAATGGTATTTGTTGGTGGTGGTGCTGGTATGGCGCCAATGCGTTCACATATCTTTGATCAACTTAAGCGTTTGAACTCTAAACGTAAGATGAGCTTTTGGTATGGCGCACGTTCTGAACGTGAAATGTTTTACGTAGAAGATTTTGATGGCTTAGCAGCTGAAAATCCTAACTTTGTATGGCATACAGCACTTTCAGATCCACAACCAGAAGATAACTGGGAAGGCTATACAGGCTTTATCCATAACGTGTTATTTGAGAACTATCTTAAAGACCACGAAGCGCCAGAAGATTGTGAGTACTACATGTGTGGTCCTCCAATGATGAACGCGGCAGTTATCACTATGCTTAAAGACTTAGGTGTTGAAGACGAAAATATCTTATTAGATGATTTCGGTGGCTAACACTGATACCAAAACAACTTAGTTTTGGTTAAAATACCAGCCTCGTAGCACTTTGTGTTACGAGGCTTTTTTTATTCTTTAATTTATTCAATCTATTAAGTAGAGCGGTTATGAATCGAGTAAGTACTCCCCAAGGCATAATTGCCTTATTATTAATTACACTGACTTTATTGTTATCAGGGTGTGGTGAAAAGCCAGAGCCAGAAGAGATTTTTCTGGAGGGTAAAACCATGGGTACCACCTATCATATTAAATATTATGATGAGAAAGCGCAGTTAAGCTCACAAAAGCTACAGTCGCAAATAGATGCTGTTTTGGTTAACGTAAACCAGTCGATGTCTACTTACATTGAGAACTCTGAAATAAATACATTTAATCGTTTGCCAGCAAATAATATTATGCCAATAAGTGAGGATTTTAGAGCCGTTGTATCTGAGTCGATTCGTTTAGGTAAGTCTACAAAAACGCTTGATGTAACCATGGGACCACTTATTGATTTGTGGGGGTTTGGTCCAGATAAAAAACCAACTAACCGCCCTAGTGATGAAGAGCTTGCAAGCATGGTTGAAAAAATAGGTATTGATAAACTTATTTTAACCGAACAGGGTTTAGCTAAAACAATAGATGGCTTAGAATTATCGTTTTCGGCTACAGCTAAAGGTTATGGAATAGATAAAGTGGCACAGTTGTTAGAAAGCCATAACATAACTAATTACATGGTTGAGATTGGTGGTGAGCTGCGTATAGCGGGTGAGAAGCCAAATAGCCAAGACTGGAAAATTGCAATAGAGCAGCCAGATGCACAACCAGGAGAGCGTAAAGTACACCGTGTTTTATCGCCAGGTACAAATGGTATTGCTACATCGGGTGATTACCGTATTTTTTATAAAATGGATGGTGAAATTTATACGCATTTAATTGACCCAGTTACGGGTATGCCTATTAAGCACGACTTAGTATCAGTAACAGTGCTTCATCCAAGCGCAATGACTGCTGATGGGCTAGCTACTGCACTTACTGTGATGGGGATGGAAAAAGCCCAAGCATATGCGCAACAGCACGATTTGCCAGTGTATTTAATAGGTAAATCCAAAGATGGTTTAGTTACTTACTCAAGCCCTGCATTTAAGCCCTATTTATAGGATTGGGTAAAGCTTGTTTATTTTCGTATTGCTAGGGTATATAATAGCAGTCGCTCAAAAATTTTTTGAGCTTAATTTATTGCTGATCAATAGGGGCTAAGCAATGTCACTTTTTCTTCTTACTTTTGGCTTACTAATTTTGATAGTTTCGGCTATGGCCGTTGGTATGATCGTGCAAAAAAAATCTATGGCGAGTAGCTGTGGTGGTTTGGGTTCGGTTGGTATTGATAAAGCCTGTGATTGCGATGATCCATGTGATAAACGCAAAAACCGTTTAGCTAAAGAGCAAGCCTGGAAAGAAAACCAAATTATTTAAGCCTGCCTTAAATAATACTAATTACATTGAAAGGAAGAACACTCTATTGAGTTAAATAATAACTTACTAGTGCAATGTAATTGGTGTGAAAAGCGCTTTATAGCGCTTTTTTTGTGTCTATAAAATTACTAACTTGAACTTATTGCTGATAAATTTAATTTTGGCAGTTATTTTTGATACGTAGTCGTCTTTCTGTATTCGAATGAATCCGCATTACAATCAATGTGTTGGTGAATTTCTCAGCCAAACTTTATGCTATTTAGCACCTCCCAAAAGTAATCCAATCTTAATGTATTAGACAAAAGTCTATAGTTTAGTTTTTTTCACCTATTAGGTTTATTTTTCTCGTTTGTCAAATTTGAGCTAACACTCTAAAGTTTAACCATAGACAAAGAGCAAAGCTCTAGTCATAAGCTTGAGGCAATTAGCTTCGCTTAAAAGAATCTTTATATTGTGTGTGAAGATGTTGTCAGTGTGAAAGGCAACTCAAGTTCGGTGGATTCACTTCCATAAAGAACGAG
>NZ_AUTQ01000243.1 GCF_000498095.1 Pseudoalteromonas sp. TB64 | reverse complement strand
CCGCCTGCTTTAACCGAACCAATTACTTGTTCGCCTAATACAGTGTCGCCTTCGCCATGAATGATATCACCCATAATACCGTCTTCTTGAGCTACTACTTCAAGAACAACTTTATCTGTTTCAATATCTACCAAGTTTTGGTCACGAGTTACCGCGTCACCTGGTTGTACATGCCATGTAGCAATTGTTGCGTCTGCAACTGATTCTGGAAGTACAGGTACTTTAATATCCACTTCTTTACCTTCTGATGCTGGTGCTGATGGCGCCGCTGGCGCGTCTTCTGATTTAGCTGGTGCTGATTCTTTTGTAGATGAACCTTCACTTGCTGGCGCTGCATCAGCATCACCAAGTAAACCCATAACTTGATCGCCAAGTACGGTTGCACCCTCCTCTTGTGATATTTCTGTGATTACACCGTCATGCTGTGCAACAACTTCTAAAACCACTTTATCTGTTTCAATGTCTACTAAGTTTTGATCGCGAGTTACTTTGTCGCCAACACTTACATGCCATGTAGCAACGGTAGCATCTGCAACCGACTCAGGAAGAACAGGAACTTTAATTTCTGTGCTCATTGCTTATCCTTTATTTTCTATAGTAAGCGCGTCGGCAACGAGCGCTTGTTGTTCTTTAGTATGTACTGACATGTAACCACACGCTGGTGATGCAGACGCTTTACGACCTGCATATTTTAACTTAGCACCTTGTGGAATTGCATCAATAAAGTGATGTTGTGAACAGTACCATGCACCTTGGTTTTGTGGTTCTTCTTGACACCATACAAAATCAGTTACGTGTTGATATTGTTTCATAATCGTTTGCATTTCATCGTGTGGGAACGGATATAATTGTTCTACACGTACAATCGCAACATTATCTAGCTCAAGTTTACGACGCTCTTGTAGTAGTTCGTAATAAACTTTACCGCTACAAAATACAACGCGCTCTACTTTTTCAGGGTTAATATCATCGATTTCGTCGATCATATTATGAAAAACACCTTCAGAAAGTTCTTCAAGTGACGAAGTTGCAAGCGGATGACGAAGTAACGACTTAGGTGTCATAACAATCAGTGGACGACGAAGCGGTCTAACTGATTGACGACGAAGCATTGCATATACTTGAGCTGGTGTTGAAGGTACACATACTTGCATATTGTGATCAGCACATAGTTGTAAAAAACGCTCTAAACGAGCTGAACTATGTTCAGGACCTTGACCTTCATAGCCATGTGGTAGCAATATTGTAAGACCGCATAAACGACCCCACTTTTGCTCACCTGAGCTTAAGAATTGGTCAAATACAACTTGTGCACCATTGGCGAAGTCACCAAATTGCGCTTCCCATATTACGAGAGACTTAGGTTCAGCGGTAGCATAACCATATTCGAACGCAACTACAGCTTCCTCTGATAGAACAGAATCAAAGACTTCAAATGTGCCTTGATCTTCACTTAAATGCTGTAAAGGAGTGTAAGTCGTACCATTTGATTGACCATGGACAACAGCATGACGATGAAAGAATGTTCCTCGACCTGTGTCTTGTCCTGTTAAACGAATGTCAGTACCTTCAGACGCAATTGTTGCATAGGCTAAAGTTTCAGCCATACCCCAATCAAGTGGTTTTTCACCTGCAGCCATTAGCTTACGATCGTCATAAATCTTTTTAACGCGAGATTGAGCTTTATGCTGTTCTGGGTAAGAAGCTACTTTTTCGCCAAGGGCTTTAAGCTCCTCTACAGATACGCTAGCATCGTAATCAACATCCCATTCATGACCAATATATTTGGCCCATTCAGAAGAATGTGAAGTTACTGGCTGTATTTCTGAAACAACACAGTTACCTTCATCTAATGCATCACGGTACTCATCAGCAAGCGCTTTAACGTCTTGTTCAGAAAAAGAGCCTTCAGCAATAAGTTGATCTGCATAAATTAAACGCGGCACTGGGTGCTTTTTAATTTTTTGGTACATAATCGGCTGTGTTGCATTTGGCTCATCAGCTTCATTATGACCATGGCGACGGTAACACACTAAATCGATAACTACGTCGCGTTTAAACTGGTTTCTGAAATCAAGGGCAAGTTGAGTAACAAATGCAACTGCTTCAGGATCGTCAGAATTAACATGGAATATTGGGGCCTGAACCATTTTTGCGATGTCAGTACAATATGGCGTTGAACGAACGTCATCTTGCTTGGAGGTTGTAAAGCCTACTTGGTTATTGACAACAATACGAATACTACCACCACAACTAAACGCGTTAGTTTGTGACATGTTAAACGTTTCTTGTACAACACCTTGACCAGCAATTGCAGAATCACCATGAATGGTGATAGGTAGCGCTTTAATGCCTGATTTATCACCTAAACGGTCGAGACGACCACGCACTGACCCCATTACAACAGGGTTTACGATTTCTAGATGAGATGGGTTAAAGGCAAGCGCCATATGTACATTGCCACCTTTAGTAGCAAAGTCAGACGAATAACCCATGTGATATTTAACATCACCAGAACTTAGCGTTTCTTTGTGTATACCAGCAAACTCATCAAACAACTCTGATGGGTTTTTACCAAGTACATTTACAAGAACGTTTAGACGACCACGGTGAGCCATACCAATAACAGCTTCTTGTTGGCCGCTTTCACCTGCTCGGTGAATAAGCTCTTTAAGCATAGGAACTAACGCATCGCCACCTTCAAGTGAAAAGCGCTTAGCACCAGGGAACTTAGACCCTAAATATTTTTCTAGACCATCCGCTGCAGTAAGACCTTTTAAGATACGAAGCTTTTCATCTTTTGAGAATTTAGGCCTAGACTGCACAGATTCTAAACGCTGTTGTAACCAACGCTTTTCTTCTGTCGATGTGATGTGCATATACTCAGCGCCAATAGAACCACAATATGTAGTTTTTAGTGCTTGGTATAATTCACCTAAAGGCATAGTATCGCGCCCTACGGCAAACGATCCTACGTTAAATTCGCGGTCAAAATCACTTGCTGATAAGTCGTGGTACTCTAGCTCTAAATCTCGTACACGCTCTCGTTGCCAAATACCTAATGGATCTAGGTTTGCATTTTGGTGTCCTCGAAAGCGGAAAGCATTAATAAGTTGTAGTACTTTAACCTGTTTAAGGTCACCGCCACTACCCTCTGCTACCACTACTTCTCTATGCTTGTTTTTAGCAAGCTGTGCAAACTGCGCTCGAACTTCTGAATGTTTTACTTCAACATCCACACCATCAACTTTAGGTAATTGTTCGAACACTTCTCGCCATTCATCTGGCACAGAAGTCGCATCGTCTAAATACGCTTCATAAAGCTCTTCTACATAAGCAACGTTGCCGCCGTTTAAATGTGAAGATTCTAGCCATGCCTTCATCACACCTTCGTGCATTTATAAGCCCTTTTTTTAGCGCAGAAATTAATAGTTATCATAACAAGATGGCTAATAAATAATAAGTATTAGCCATCTTACGTTTACTAAGTAATTAAACAGCTCGGTTTAATAACATAGATTTGATTTGCCCAATTGCTTTGGTCGGATTAAGACCCTTAGGACAAACGCTAACACAGTTCATTATACTGTGGCAACGGAACACACTGAACGCATCGTCTAAATCCGCTAAACGTTCTTCAGTTGCTGTATCTCGGCTATCAGCCAAGAAACGGTAAGCATGAAGAAGGCCTGCTGGACCAATGAACTTGTCTGGATTCCACCAGAACGAAGGACACGATGTTGAACAACATGCACACAAAATACACTCATATAACCCATCTAATTTATTACGTTCTTCGATAGTTTGAAGACGTTCGCCTGCTGCTGGCTGATCATTAATTAAATAAGGTTTAACTTTTTCGTACTGAGTGTAGAACTGACTCATGTCTATAACAAGGTCACGAACCACTGGTAAGCCTGGTAATGGACGAACTACAATTTTACCTTTGCCATTTTTTTGTAGCGTAGATAAAGGAGTAATACATGCAAGACCATTTTTACCATTCATGTTAACACCATCAGATCCACACACACCTTCACGGCATGAACGACGGAAAGATAATGTTGGATCTTGTTCTTTTAAAAGAATAAGTGCATCCAATACCATCATGTCGTGACCTTCCTCTGTTTGCAAGGTGTATTCTTGCATACGAGGTGCGTTGTCAACATCTGGATTATAACGATAAACTGAAAATTGTACTTGTGCCATCGTCTATCTCCTAGTAAACACGTGCTTTAGGTGGGAAAGCTTCACGCGTTTTAGGCGCATAGTTTACATCACGCTTGCTCATTTCATCCGTTAAAGGATTAAATACTGAGTGACATAACCAGTTTTCGTCATCACGATCTGGGTAATCAAAGCGAGAATGTGCACCACGGCTTTCTGTACGGAAGTTTGCAGCTACTGCAGTTGAGTAAGCTGTTTCCATTAAGTTATCTAGTTCAAGACATTCGATTCGCTGCGTATTAAAGTCTGATGATTTATCATCAAGACGTGCATGCTGCAGACGTTCACGAATTTCTTTAAGCTCTTGAAGACCCGATGCCATTGAATCACCTTCACGGAATACCGAGAAGTTAAGTTGCATACACTGTTGTAGGTCTTTTTTGATTTGAACTGGATCTTCACCTTGGCCAGCCGNGAGAGGCTTCTAAGTCTGACTCTGAAGCAGCCTTAGATATTTCAACATCTTTAAGGTATTTACCTAAGAAGTTACCAGCAGCACGACCAAATACCACTAAATCTAGTAATGAGTTACCACCTAAGCGGTTTGCACCATGTACTGATACACATGCAATCTCACCTACAGCAAATAAGCCTTGAACTACTGTTTCTTTGCCTTGAGCATCGATTTGTAGAGCTTGACCATTTACGTTAGTAGGAACACCACCCATCATATAATGACAAGTTGGAATTACTGGAATTGGTTCTTTAGCAGGATCAACGTGAGCAAACGTTTTAGCTAGATCACATACACCTGGAAGACGTAAGTTAAGCGTTTCTTCACCTAAATGGTCAAGTTTCAGCTTAAGGTGAGGACCCCAAGGACCATCACAACCACGACCTTCACGGATTTCAGTCATCATTGAACGTGCTACAACATCGCGAGACGCTAAGTCTTTTGCATTTGGAGCATAACGTTCCATGAAGCGCTCGCCATCTTTATTTAAAAGATAACCGCCTTCACCACGACAACCTTCAGTTACTAGCGTACCAGCACCTGCGATACCCGTAGGATGAAACTGCCACATTTCCATGTCTTGCATAGAAATACCAGCACGTGTTGCCATACCAACACCGTCACCAGTATTAATGTGAGCATTCGTTGTTGATGCAAATATACGACCAGCACCACCAGTAGCAAGCACTACAGCTTTAGATTTGAAGTAAGTAATTTCACCTGTTTCAATCTCAATTGCAGTACACCCTACTACATCACCATTATCGTTTTTAACTAAATCAAGTGCATACCATTCAGAGAATACATTTGTTTTATTTTTTACGTTTTGTTGATAAAGAAGGTGTAATAACGCATGACCAGTACGGTCAGCTGCGGCTGNTGTTCACCACCAAAGTTCTTCGATTGACCACCGAAAGGACGTTGGTAAACACGACCATTTTCAAAACGAGAAAATGGTAAACCCATGTTTTCTAATTCAGTAATAGCTTCTGGGCCTGTTTGACACATGTATTCAATAGCGTCTTGGTCACCGATAAAATCGGAGCCCTTAACGGTATCGTACATATGCCATTCCCAGTTGTCTTCGTGTGAATTACCAAGCGCTACTGTAATACCACCCTGTGCAGATACAGTGTGTGAGCGTGTTGGGAATACTTTAGATATTAATGCACACGTTTTGCCAGATTCAGTAATTGCTAGAGCGGCGCGCATACCAGCACCACCTGCGCCAATTACTACGGCGTCAAATTCACGAACAGAATATTTCACTTAAACACCCCATAATACAATTAGACCAATAGCTACGTAAGCAACGGCCATTAGGTTTAATACAAAACCTAAAACGGCACGTAACTTCGAACACTTAACATAGTCTGTAAGAACTTGCCAAAGGCCAATGCGGGTATGAACCATAATGCAAACCAGGGTAATTAATGTAAACCCTTTCATTGCTAGGTTAGAGAAGAGGCCTGTCCAGGCTTCGAAAGTGACTTCTGGCGTCGCTAAAAAATAGCCGATAATAAAAATCGCATATGCGCTAATTATTAATGCCGTGGTACGTAAAGATACGAAATCTTGTACACCATCACGTTTAAGAGTTGCTTGATTTAAAACCATATCCACACCCCTGCCAATACGGCAAACACAACACCAAGAGCCATTGAAACTTTAGCGCTGAGGTTACCTGATTCAAGTTCTTCCCAATGTCCCATATCCATAATCATATGACGGATGCCACCAATAAGGTGATAACCTAATACAGAAACAGTGCCCCAAGCTATAAATTTGGCAATGAATCCGTTAAACAGACCCTTGACGAATTCAAAACTTTCAGCTGAAGAGAGAGACTCAGACCAAGCCCAAATGACAAACGTTAAAGCAAAAAATAATGCAACACCGGTGACGCGGTGAAATATTGACGCTTTAGCCGTTGCCGGCATAGATATAGTTGTTAGATCTAGATTTACAGGTCTTTGCTTTTTCACAGTTACTTGCCCATCTTGCTCACAGTGGAGCTCATCTACTTGCTTTTCTAAAAACCCACCAAATATTACTGATGGAACTATCAAAGTAAACGAATAGAAACAGTTAAAGTTCACAATAAATGTAAAATTAAACTGTAAAACTATGTTTACCCAAATACAATACGGTTTAAAACCAACGTTAGTATATATACCCACAAGGCTTTTTACAATTCTTGTTTATTTAGAGACGTTTGCGAATTAGCCAATGGTATAATATTTAATTCACACAGAATATTTATTATACATATGTGCATAATGTTTATAAAAATTGACTTTACACCCCTCTTTCACGTTAAAATGCGGAGATGTGCTTAAAACAGATTTCAGAACTTTAAAAATCTAAAAATCAGAATAGATATCTTAATAGGAGATACATAACGATGGCAGATAAAAAAGCCACAGTCCAAATTGATGGACTAGATCCAATCGAACTTCCAATTTATCAAGGCACAGCTGGCCAAGATGTAATCGACGTACGTACGTTAGGTTCACATGGTCACTTTACTTATGACCCAGGTTTCATGTCGACTGGTTCTTGTGAATCTGCAATCACCTACATTGATGGTGGTAAAGGTATCCTACTTCACCGTGGTTACCCAATTGAACAATTAGCTGATGGCTCAGATTACATTGAGTTGTGTTACTTACTATTAAATGGTGAGTTACCAACTAAAGAGCAATACACTGATTTTTCATTACAAATTACTCATAGCACAATGCTTGATGAGAAAATTGCAAACTTTTTCCAAGGCTTCCGCTTTGACGCTCACCCAATGGCAATGCTATGTGGTGTAGTTGGTGCTTTATCATCTTTTTATCATGAAGATCTTGATATTACTGATGCAAATCAACGTAAAACAAGTGCAGTTAAGTTAGTAGCTAAATTACCTACTATTGCAGCAATGGCGTATAAAACGAACGTTGGTCAACCATTTGTTTACCCACGTAACGATTTAGGTTATGCAGAAAACTTCTTACATATGATGTTCTCTGTACCAGCTGAAGAATATAAAGTTAATCCAGTAACAGCTAAAGCAATGGATAAAATATTCATGCTTCATGCTGATCACGAACAAAATGCATCTACGTCTACAGTACGTCTTGCTGGTTCATCTGGTGCTAATCCTTATGCATGTATTGCGGCTGGTATTGCATCTCTTTGGGGCCCGGCACATGGCGGCGCTAACGAAGCATGTTTGAACATGTTAGAAGAAATTGGTTCTGTTGATCGCATTGATGAATACGTTGCAAAAGCAAAAGATAAAGCGGACCCTTTCCGTCTTATGGGCTTTGGTCATCGTGTTTACAAAAACTTCGATCCTCGTGCAACAGTAATGCGTCAAACGTGTCACGAAGTACTTGCTGAACTTAATATTCAAGATCCATTGCTTGATATTGCAATGAAACTTGAAAAAATCGCACTTGAAGACCCATACTTTGTAGAGAAGAAACTTTACCCTAACGTAGATTTCTACTCAGGTATTATCTTAAAAGCGATTGGTATTCCAACTAGCATGTTCACTGTAATTTTTGCAATGGCGCGTACTGTTGGTTGGATCACTCACTGGGATGAGATGCTTTCTCAACCTGGTCATAAGATCAGCCGCCCTCGTCAGCTTTATACTGGTTACACTGCACGTGACTACGTATCAACTGATAAGCGTTAATAATACGCTTTAGTATTATTTGAATACTTTAAAAGGTCGCATTTGCGGCCTTTTTTATTATTAGATACTTGAGAATAATCTTAAAGTGGCTACAATTCTCCCCCTAAAATGACAACGTTGATTAACTAATGCCTGCTCTAGAGTTTGATATAAATAAAATCCGAAGTGACTTCCCTACCTTAAATCAAACTGTAAACAATCAACCACTTGTTTATTTAGATTCGGGTGCTACAACGCAAAAACCTCAATGCGTTATCGATACTACCGTTGATTTTTACACGACTAAAAATGCAAATGTACATCGCGGTCGTCATTTCTTGAGTGAAAATGCAACCCTATTATATGAGGACGTTCGAACCCAGACAGCTGACTACTTTGGGGTGCAAAGTAAGGAAATTGTTTGGACAAAAGGCGCAACAGAATCAATTAACCTTATAGCTAACGGTATAAAAAATCAGATTAAAACTGGCGATACAATAATAATTACGCCTGTAGAGCACCACGCTAACATTGTTCCATGGCAAGTATTGGCACAACAAGCTGGAGCTAAGCTCGCCATAATGCCTTTAAATGAGGACGGTACTTTTAATATTACTCGGTGCTGTGAGTTTATTGAAAAAAATAAACCTAAGCTAATCGCTATTACTCATGCATCTAATGCACTTGGGAATATTACTGATTTAAGCCCTTTAATTACATGTGCCAAAGCAACCGGGTCATTGGTTTTAATTGATGGAGCCCAAAGTTCTATGCATTTAAGACCAAATTTAAAAGCACTTAATTGTGACTTTTATGTTTTCTCTGCTCACAAAATGTTAGGTCCAACAGGATTAGGCGGCTTGTATGGTCGTTATGAGCTTTTAAATAGCTTAACTCCCTATCAGACTGGTGGAGAGATGATTCAAACCGTTACAATGACACACAGCACTTATCGTGATGCCCCAGCTAAATTCGAATCTGGTACTCCAAATATAGCCGGCGTATTAGGCTTTGGTGCTGCACTTAATTATTTAACACAGTTAAATTACGATGAAATCATCAAGCATGAACAAAATATATTTAAATATGCAGCTGAAAAACTTAAAAAAATTGATGGAATAACAGTATATAGTGACTTAAATAACAACATCGGCACCCTATGTTTTAATTATAAAGATGAACATCCCTACGATTTGGCAACTTTGCTTGACGGTTACGGGGTGGCAATAAGAGCTGGTCATCATTGTACGCAGCCTTTAATGGCTCATTTAGGGTTAAATGGTACCCTTAGGGCTAGCTTTGCATTCTATAATAATTGTGATGATGTCGATAAATTCATCAATGCATTGCGTGAATGTATCGCGCTTTTAGACTAAATTTGGATAACTAATGACAAATACGTTTAACCAGGTAACTGATTCAATAAAAAATGCTTCTACATGGCAGCAAAAATATCGTGAAATAATGCTATTAGGTAAAACGTTACCCTTACTACCTGATGAATTAAAAATAGATGACGCTCTTGTGCCTGGGTGTGAAAGTAAAGTGTGGATGTTTGTGGAATTTGACTTAACTGAAAATGCGCTAGTCGTTATAGGTGATTCAGATACACGTATTGTAAAAGGTTTATTAGCGTTAATATTAGCCCTTTATAACGGTTTAACTCCTGAGCAAGTAATAAAAGTTGACGCTTATGAAGAATTTGAAAAGTTGGGGCTAATTAGCCACCTAAGCCCTTCTAGAGGGAATGGTGTAAAAGCCATAGTCGAAAAAATTAAAATCATGGCTCAACAAAAAACACTTTAATATAATCAATTAATAAAAAATCCACATCAATTCACTATTTTTTAGCACTAGCCCTAGAAAAATAGTGAATTAAAAAATAATTATTATTTAAGCTTGGTTATTTAAAGCTATACGTTGTTTTTTATCTAAATATTTACGCACTGCTTTAGCCGCTACAAAAAAACCAAAGCTACCAGTGATCATTGTTACCGATCCAAAGCCATTATTACAGTCCATGTTCATAGTACCGTCTGCACTTTGCTTGGCATGACACACACTGCCATCACTTCCTGGGTAAACCAGTTGCTCGGTTGAGTATACGCAATCGATGTTAAATTTACGCTTTGGGTTACTGCTAAAATTATATTGTTTACGAAGAATATAACGTACTTTAGCTAATAACGGGTCTTGAGTGGTTTTGGCTACATCTCCAAACGTTATTTGGCTAGGATCTGTTTGTCCGCCAGCACCACCTGTTGTAATTATTGGTAGTTTGTTACGTTTACAGTGAGCAATTAATGCTGCTTTTTCTTTAACTGCATCAATACAATCTATTACATAATCAAAGCCTTGAATATGCTCTTGGATATTTTCAAGTGTAATAAAATCATCTATTACACTAATTTGGCAATCTGGATTTATAAGCTCACACCTCGCTTTCATTGCATCCACTTTCGCTTGACCAATAGTGCCAGTTAGCGCATGAATTTGCCTGTTTACGTTAGTGGCGCAAATATCATCCAAATCAATAAGTGTCATTTTACCTACACCAGTGCGGGCAAGTGCCTCAGCAGTCCAGCTTCCTACACCACCAATACCTACAACACAAAAATGTGCATTTTGAAGCCATTCAAACTGTTGATGACCATATAAACGTTTAATACCACCAAAACGTATATCTGTAACTTTTTCGCTCATTTACCAGTCCAGTTGCCATGGCGATAGCCATGCTTGAAAATCTTGATGTTTAATTAATGCCAAATATTCATCGCCGCTATCGGGCAATAAAGTAAATTGCAGTTGTTCACCCTGCCATAAAAAGCGCAATGCATATGCATGTAAATAGGTACGATTTGATGGCGTACCTGCATACATTGCATCACCTAAAATAGCTGAGCCAATACTTTTTAATGCCACTCTTAGTTGATGTGTTTTACCAGAGTAAGGTTTTAAAATATAACCTCTAAATCCTGGTTTATAGCTCAAAGAGTAAAATCGAGTAATTGCAGGGTTAAGCTTAGTTGTTAGTAACTTAAATGAACCGCGACGAGATTTAGCCATATCGCCTTTTATCCAGCCTTGCTTTTTTTTCGGCTTTGCATCGCTAATCGCTAAATAAAATTTATTAATTGCATGCTCAGTAAAAAGCGTTGTAAAAGTAGCGGCTGCTACTTTATTTCGGGCTAAGATAATAAGACCAGATGTTACTTTATCTAAACGATGAACCGCATAAAGCTTTTGTGATAATTGCTGCTCAGCTAAAACAACAAAACCAGGACCATCTTCAGAATGAAAATTAAGACCTGCAGGCTTTTCTAAAATATAAAAATCATTATGCGTATAAACGATTTTTAAGTGCTTGGTTTGTGTATTAATCACTTATTTTTACTTTGAATATGCGCAATAACCTTTGCTAAATCTTCAAGTGTATCTACACCAGCATGCGGAGTTATTTTTGCTTGCTCTATTTTAATACTATAACCATGATAAATTACCCGTAGTTGCTCTAATGACTCAAGTAACTCAAGTGGCGATACACTCAATTCAATATACTGTTTAATAAAGCCTGCCCTGTATGCATAAATACCTACATGACGTTGAAATGAAGCTAAATCAAGTTCACTGTTCTCATTCATCATTGCATTTCTATTGAAAGGAATACTAGCGCGTGAGAAGTAAAGTGCATTTTTATTTATATCACTAACAACTTTAACCGCGTTTGGATTAAAGACTTCATTTTGCTCTTCAATAGCAACACTTAAAGTTGCCATTGGAGCTGTTGAATCATTTAAAAGATTTGCAACTTGCGATACGTTTTCTGGCGCAAGCAATGGCTCATCACCCTGAACATTAACAACAATTGTACTGCTATCAAGATTTAATAAGTCAACAACTTCAGCCAAACGTTCAGTACCAGATTGATGATCATCACGTGTCATTAAAACATCATTCGTAAATAAGCTCACAGCATCAAAAACATTTTGATGATCAGTTGCAATAACAACTTTACTGGCTCCTGATAAACATGCTTTTTCATAAACGTGCTGAATCATCGGTTTACCACAAATATCAGCAAGTGGCTTACCTGGCAAACGAGTTGATGCAAAACGTGCAGGAATTATAACTACGAATTCCACTTTTCAACCTCTTCTAAGGATAGCTCGCGTGCTTCATTTTCAAGTAATACAGGAATATCATCTTGTACAGGGTAGGCCAGTTTAGCAGCAGTGCTAATTAGCTCGTTATTTTCTTTATCAAAACGTAATTTACCCTTGCCTACTGGGCAAGCTATTATTTCGAGTAACTTTGTATCAAAGGCCATTTAGGATCCCTTTTTCTTTTAATAATGAATTTAATTTGTTAATTACAGCATCAGTAGGTTGAGCATCAACAGGTAAATAATACCAATTAGATTTTGCGAAACCTTTACATTTTACTGCATCTTTTTCAGTCATTAGCACATTATCATCACCAAATTGAATAAAGTCGTCGGCTGTATATGCATAATGATCTCTAAAATGATGAGTCGATAATAGCGTAATCCCTTGTGCTTCTAATGAGTTTTCAAAACGCTTAGGATTACCAATCGCACTTACAGAGTGAGCCCTAGTAATTGAATTTACTAATGGTAATGAATCACTCACGGCTTTTAATGGGCTTACTTGTAATGTGTAGTGGCTAGTGCTGTTTCCACCATTTTCAATAATTAAATCAACACTTTTTAAGCGCTTTGCAGTCTCACGTAGTGGTCCTGCAGGCATTAAAAACCCGTTACCAAATCGACGTTCACTATCAACAATACAACACTCAATACTACGTGCCATTTTATAATGCTGCATACCATCGTCTGAAATAATAACGTCTAGTTTGTATTCACGCTCTAACAATTCAATATTGTGTTGTCTATTTGGACCAACAGCAATTGGGCATTTTAAACGATGATATAAAAGAACAGGTTCATCTCCGGCTTCAATAGCATCAACTTGCTCTGTTACTAATAAAGGGTAATGGTTAGCTCGCCCCCCATAACCTCTACTAATAATACCGACTGATAAGCCTTGCTGAGTTAAATATTTATAAAGCCATAGTACAAATGGCGTTTTCCCATTGCCACCAACACTAATGTTACCAACAACTATAATGGGGGTTTTACTTATAAATTGTTTTAGTATTCCAACGGCGTAAAAATATTTACGCAGTACAGATATAAGCCAAAATAAAGCTGATAAAGGCAAAAGTAGTAAAGTAATAATACTAAATGGCTTATACCAACTTTGCTCTATTCTACTCACGCCTGGTCGCCAAATTGCATTTTACATAAAGCAGAATAAGTACCTTCTTTTGCAAGTAGAGCATTATGATCGCCACTTTCTATAACACGCCCGTTATCTATAACATAAATTCGGTCACTGTTTTCAATAGTAGATAAACGATGCGCTATAACAATTGACGTTTTATTTTTCATTAAAGTTTCAAGTGCTTGCTGAATAAGCTTTTCAGATTCTGTATCGAGTGCTGATGTTGCTTCATCTAAAATTAAAATGGGTGCATCTTTGAGTATTGCACGTGCAATAGCAATACGCTGGCGTTGTCCACCCGAAAGCATCACCCCATTTTCGCCTACCATGGTATTTAATTTATCAGGAAGGTCTTTAACAAACTCCCAAACATGGGCTTGCTTAGCAACTTGTTCTAGCTTTTGAGGGCTTACATCACCTTTTATACCGTAACAAATATTGTTAGCAATAGTATCGTTAAATAAAACAACTTGTTGAGAAACTAATGCAAACTGGCGGCGTAAATCAGCTAATTTATAATCGTGCAAAGCAATACCATCAAGTAAAATTTCACTCGGTAACTCTAAGTCATAGTAACGAGGTAATAAATTAGAAATTGTTGACTTACCAGAACCAGAGCGACCCACTAATGCAATACTTTCACCTGCTTTTATCGAAAGTGATAAATCATTTAATACAGGTTCGTTTTTAGTTGGATATTTAAAGGTAACATTTTTTATTTCAATAATACCTTTAACTTTATCAACCGCGACTGTGCCGGTATCTTTTTCAACATTTTCATCCAGTATTAAAAATATGCTTTGAGATGCAGAAATGCCACGTTGCATATCGCTATTAACATTAGCAAGTTGTTTTAGTGGACGCAGCAACATCATCATTGATGATATCAAAACCACAAAATCACCAGAGCTTATCGTATCAATCATGGAAGGCATTGATACCACCCATAAAATAAC
>NZ_AUTQ01000242.1 GCF_000498095.1 Pseudoalteromonas sp. TB64 | reverse complement strand
TGGAGATACCGGTGGAGATACCGGTGGAGATACCGGTGGAGATACCGGTGGAGATACCGGTAGTGAACCGACTGAAAATGTAGGTACCTGGGAAAACAAAGACGAAGATGGTGATGGTGTTCCTGATGAACAGGATGACTTTCCGTTTGATGCCGATAAAACCACAATTACGGTTGTTCAAGAAGAAGAGTTTAATAATAATGTAACCGAAGCTAATCCAGTTGGTACTCTGCCTTTTTCTGTTGAAGGAGCTTTGTCATTGTCGTCAGATATAGATGACTTTAAGTTTACTGTTACAGAAGCTGATATTCAAAGTGGAAAATCGCTGAGTTTTATTGTCTTAGAGCAATCATTGCGATTTCATCCGCAGCTTGGTATTTTCAAAAATAATGGTCAAGTAATTGAGTTCATAGAATTAGCGGTAGATAAAATTACACCACTAGGTGCAGCTATTGCTTTTACACCCAAAGAAAGTGGTGAATATAACCTTTCAGTCCTTGATAGAAATGGTAATCATGCTGATGATTTTAAATATCAAGCATTCGGTTTTATCGATACAGATAAAGATGCGATACCAGATAACAAAGAGCAAGCGCTTGGGCTAAATTATAAAATTCAGGATTCAGATAGAGATGGTATTGCTGATGGTAATGAATATTGGGTATTTAGTAGTAAAAATGTATTTGCACATGACGTAGATGGGGATTCAGTGCCTAATTGGTCAGATGACGACTCTGATGGTGATGGCATACCCGATACTTTAGAGGGCACTGCTGATTATGATACGGACCAATTACCTGCTTTTGCTGATTTAGACAGCGATAATAACAATATTAGCGATAGAGACGAACAAGCTCAGAATAATGGTATCTTGATTGATACTAATAGAAATGGACTCCCAGATTACATTGATCTAGACGATGATGGTGATGCAGTTCTAGATATAAATGACACAGAACCAAAAAATGTCCTAGCTTACACTAGAACAGAGAATGATTCAGCAATTAAGTTAGCATCAGTCTACTATGAACTTTCAGATTCAGTATCGCTTTCCAATAAAGGAAGAGTTTTTAGACCACTGGTTATTGAAGGTGAAAATATTCCAGAGCAAGGTGGCTTTGTTGTTATAACAAAAGGAGATGAGCGCCTTCCAATTATCAATATGCCTATTTCGGTAGGTACAAATAAATCAGTTAGTGTAGTAATACCTAATTATGAGAAGGTTGCTTTAGAGGGGGAAGAACTCACGTTGTTTATTGTGAAAGATAATGTGCGCAGTAACGATATGACCATTCAACTTTTACATCCCAAAACTCCACTAATAAAGTCAATTTCCATATCTCAGGCAGTGCCTGGAGATCAAGTTCAAATTGAAGGTGAAAACATCAACGATTTGGCTAAGGTTTTTATGGGAGAAGGGAAATATGAAGCAGATTGGTTATCGAATAATCTCGCTACATTTGTGATCCCAGATGATGCAGCAAGTGGTTTATTTTATTTGCAGAATGTTTATGGCAAGAGTAACTCCATGTACATCAGCATTTATAACCAAAGAGATGTAACATTAAATTTGAATCTTCCATCAGCATATCTTGACTTGCAAGGAGAAATTACTGTAATTCCTCATGAGACTAAGTACTCACAGTTATCGCAAATTGATGGGCAGGTATTCAAGTTTAATAAAGGAGACTCAACTTTTTCAATTTGGTATGACGGCATTGCTATTTTATCATCTAGCGTTATAGGCAATGAAAACGATGTAACGCTAAGTTTGCAGAGTACAGCTGAAGAGTATGTTTTAAAACCATTTTTTGTATCAGCTACAGAATCTAAACGACTAGAAGCATTAAATTATTTGCGTTCTTTAGAAGGATATGATGACTATTTGGCGTATTTTAAAGAAGGTGTTGAGCAAGACTTCAAATCATTTTTTGGCTCAGGAAATTATGAGCTATCTACAAAAATGCTGAAACTCAGAGATGAGATAAAAACATTATTTTATGCAGAGCAAACTTCTAGTACTTCTTCTCAAAAATTTAACTTTCTTAAAGCACAAAAAAATAAAGTATTTTCGCAGCAAATTCAAAACACATCTTTGCAAACTGTTAGTTCTGATTCTGACCAAAAGCCTAAAATTTCGCCTGAAGATATTCAAGATGGTATAAAATTAGAAGCGACAAGAGAAGGTATTACTGGATTTTTCGCTTATGACGGCTATACCGAGTTACAAAACAGTACACCAATGTATTTAAGTGCAGCTGTCTATGAGCTTGATGACCAATTAGAGCCAATGCAATCCCCTGCTACCGGAATAGATCCATCAAAAACCGGCAATAAACCTAAAACTTATAGCCATATAACTACATTAGTTGATCGTGACATGTTAAACCCCACAAATTATAGGGCGTTTGCAGCATCGTTGTGGTCTGAGGATGCAATGCTAAAAGTCTGTCAGTACAAAAATTGTCTAATTGAAGTTATTACTCCTGGTTTTGAAGGAGATGCAGTTTCTGATTCAGCAAAGCAAAAGGTGAGTAGAGATTTGTTTATTCGGAACCTTGTCGATCACGCTATACTTCCTTCATTCGCATACATTACAGATTTGATCGCGACTCGGGTCGATGCTAAGAAACCAATGGATGATGAAGGTTTCATTGTTGAGCCTGGAGGAAGTAGAGCTATACATATTACGGAGATAATTACCCAACACATGCCGGGAGTTATAGATGCTATTGATGATGGCTACTCAGATGGTGATCTCTCTATTTCTGATCAAAAAGATATTATATCAGAAGTCAATAAAATTTTAGAGAACGAATCTAAAGCGCTTTTGCAGGCCAAGCCTGGACCAATTATTAAAGCTATGTTTGATGCTTCTGGTTTTGATATTTCAGGATATTTAGCAAAAGCAGCAAGAGATAAACTAATAGAGTATTCAACGTATTTCATTCCATATATTAATATTGTGGTCGGAGTTTATGACCTTTTATCAACGGTTAGCGAAGGTGCGAATATAGCAGAAAATTGGTACGATTTATTTAATTTAAAAACAAAATATGAGTTTAGAATTAACTGGGGTCTAAAAATATTAAAAATGTCTCCTGAATTTTTGGATAACGACCCAACCTTTCAGGCTATTACAATAACGGGTATTGGTCTATGCCCTCAACATGATTGGGCCAATGATCCTATTTACCCACAGATTAAATATACAGATATTACAAGCGGATTTTCTAAGGTTGTTCCAATAGCAAATCGTGGTTCACTTGATGATTCATATTCAGTTAACAGTAAATGTACAGAAGCCACGGTATATGTAAGTGGTGAAGTAATGGCTCAGGTTACTGAAGCGTCAGAGATAGAAGTAGAAATAACACTTGGGGATGAAATTGCAAATTCTCAAGTACAAAATAGCAGTCCACCATTGTTAAAAATAGGCAGTGGGTTGGCCATTAGCAGCATTGAGCCAGATAAAATTTATCAGGGCAACGAAATTACAATAAATGGTTTTGGATTTTCTGAAGAAGCGTCAAAAAATGTCGTTAAGCTAAAAAATGGTGACAATGAATTAATAACAGTAGATGTAATTTCTGCGACTAACACTTCACTTAAAATTAAGGTACCGCAAGGGGCTGTATCGGGTGAACTCACTGTTACAGTAGCTGATGATACTGTATCAACGAATATTTTGATCCAGAGTACTGAGATGAAGCTCACCTTTGGTGATAATGGCAATATACAAGATGACAGTTTTCAATTAACAATTGACGGAGCACTTATTGACCAAACTGTAGCAGGACAACGACAATTAACAAAACTATTATCTACTGAACCCGGTGAAAAAAGTGTAGAGCTTACAGGTATCACAGTTCCTGATAATAGAGCAACTTACTTTATTTGCTTTTCCAGCAATGTTGAGGTTTTATCAGGTGATTTACACTCAAAAGTAGACTTTTTAGATGGCGAACAATTTAAAGCTGAGTTCACCATTAATGTAATCAGTGCTTCTGTGTCTGAACCAATTGGTTGTAAATTTGCAGATACAAGTTCAAAAAATAATATGTCAATTATGGTGGATTAAATAATGTTTAAAAAAATGCTTATCTCTTTACCCTTGTTATTTAGCTGTGCACATGCGTTAGCGGCTAAGCCGAATGTTGAGTTTAATGCTAAAAATAACCAAGCAGATATTTTTATAGAAAAATGCCAGTTATGGCGAAATGCAATGCGCGACGATAATAAAGAGGTTATGTGGAGCTTTGTAGAGGAAAAATATAAAGGTACTCTTAAACCTAAAATGGCTAAGAAAATGGAAAAAGTGGCTTCTAGATATCGCGCTCGGTTAAGTGAAGCTGGGGCTTATATTAAACGCGCTGAATATTTATCCAATGAAGTGCCAAAGGACGTAGCTCAAGTTTTTATAGATTGGGATAACGATGGTAAAGGTGGACAGACTCTAGGGGTATTAGATAGCTGTGTGTTTGAGCTGTTGCCTGGCACTACAAAATGGGTGTTAGATATATAGCTAACTAAGTATTAATTAAAGTTAGATTTGTTTGTCTCGTCCTGAAATAGGTTGACAGTTTTAATGGAAGACTTGGTGCTAAAGCTCCAGGTCTTTTTTATGCACTTGATTTGGTGTTTTCATATCAAACCCCCCCTGTGTCAGGATAGTTGTCGCCTCTAACTTTTAATAGAGGCAGATAAAATGAGACGTCGATTTACACAAAAATTTAAAGTTCAAGCTGTTGAAAAAGCATTATCTCAATGTGATGATGTTCGCCTAGAAGATATTGCGCTTGATTTAGGCATCGGTTATTCAACCTTGCAACGATGGATCGCGCTTGCTAAAAACCATGAACTTGAAACTAAAAATAATGGTAGTCACATGACAACAGAAAAACGCCCTCATGACTGGAGCTTAGAAGAAAGGCTTAACGCCATTATTGAATGTGCGAGTTTAGATGAAGCAGCTCTTAATGAATATTGCCGTGCTAAGGGGCTTTACCCGCATCATATTAAACAATGGAAGCAAGATTTTGCTAAAGGGCCTTCAACGAAGCCCGTAAAATCAGACAGTAAACAGCTCAAACAAGAAATTAAGCAGCTTCAAAAAGAGCTTAATCGTAAAGACAAAGCGTTAGCAGAAACAGCCGCCTTACTTGTACTCAAAAAAAAGCAGATGCGCTTTGGGGTTTCAACGAGGACGATTAACCAGCTCAACTGAGCGTCATGAATTGATAAAGCTCATTACCGACGCGCAGAAATCAGGGGCAAGGCAAGAAAAAGCATGTGAGTTACTTGGTCTAACGGCAAGAACAATTCAACGCTGGATTGAAGCTGATGATATGACAGATAAGCGAACAAGTACGATAAAGCGACCACCTAACAGGCTAACTGAATTAGAGCAGCAGCGTATAATTAAGACGGTTAATTCAATAGAATATGGGCATTTACCACCCAGCAAGATAGTCCCTAAACGATTGGATAAAGATGTGTGGATAGCATCAGAAAGCTCGTTTTATCGCGTTATGAAATCGCATAAATTATTAACACACAGAGAAAAAGTTAAACCAAATAAAAAGATAAAAAAGCCAAAAGCACTCAGGGCAACACGTGTAAACGAAATTTATACATGGGATATCACGTATTTGCCAACAGCTGTTAAAGGTCAGTTTTTATACTTATATTTAGTGATGGATATTTATAGTCGAAAAATAGTTGGTTGGCAGGTTCATGACACACAACTAAGCACACTGGCGGCTGATTTAATGGTAGATATTTGCAGGCGAGAGCAGGTAAAGCCTGAGCAAGTCACGTTGCACTCGGATAATGGCAGTCCAATGAAAGGGGCAACGTTATTAGCGACATTGCAGGAGTTAGGTATTGTTCCTTCATTTAGTCGCCCGTCTGTGAGTAATGATAATCCTTATTCTGAATCGCTATTTAAGACGTTAAAGTATCGCCCGGAATACCCTGAGAAAGCCTTTGAAAGCATGGGTAGCGCAAGAAAGTGGGTTAGCGGATTTGTTGATTGGTACAACGATGAGCACTTGCACAGCGGTATTAAATTTGTCACGCCAAACCAGCGTCATTTAGGATTAGATGAAGCGATACTAGCGAAACGTCATCAGGTAAATGAGATGGCGAAATTACAGAATCCAAGTCGTTGGTCAGGAAAGTCTCGAGATTGGACGATGATCAATGAAGTAAATTTAAATCCAGAGAAAAAAGAAGCAATGCGGGCGGCATAAAATTTAATTTGATGCGACAACTAACTTGAAAAACTCCGAAACTTAAGTGCGGTTGCATTTCATTGTATATAAATATCAATTCTTCAACGAGCTGTTTGTAGATAACATCTCTCGGAACTGAGTACAAACCTAATGCGGACTGATACCTTGTTTGGTTCTTTATCACCCCAAAACAAATTTGAATTAGCTTTCTCATTGCTGCACCTAACGCTTGCATCTTTGTTCCCCCAGTGTAGTGGTCAATAAAATATGGCCACAGTTTTAGAGTCTTTGTATCTAATCTCAGATTCATTTGGCGCTAAACCAGCATTATAAGGATGCGGTCTAACGTTGTTGTAATATTCGTTGATATAATCACTAACGCTATATTTAGCATCTATAAAATTTTCATATCCAACCTTTGGCATCCATTCTGTTTTAAAGCTTCTAAAAAATAGCTCCATTGGCGCATTATCCCAACAGTTTCCACGCCTGCTCATACTTTGCGTAATTTTATAACGCCATAAACGTTGGCGATACTTTAAGCTCGTATAATGGCTTCCTTGGTCTGAGAGAAACATCAATCCACTTGGTCTGCCTCTGCTTTCGTAAGCTAATTCAAGCGCTTTTAGCGTTAAGTTAGAATCCGGCGACAATGACATTGCCCAACCAACCACTTTGCGGGCAAATAAATCAATAACGACCGCTAAATAAGCCCAGCGATTGCCTGTCCAAATATACGTCACATCACCGCACCACGCAGTATTCGGTTCAACAACATCAAACTGCCTATCTAGCAGGTTTGGGATTTCAAGATGTTCATTACCACCCCGTTTATATTGATGTTGTGGTACTTGGCAGCTATCTAATTTTAGTTTAACCATCAGCTTAGTGGCGCGATAACGGCTTAATTCAAAATCGTTATTCGTTGCGATTGCCGCGATTGTCCTAGCACCTGCTGAATCGCCGCTCATTCTATGTATGGCTTTAACTTCAGCTTCTAATCTTACTTGCTTTGGTGTCGGTGTCGTATCCCGTATAGCCCAATATTTATAGCTGCTACGATGCACATTGAATACGCTACACAGTATGCTAATTGGATAACGCTCTCGTTGATTTAATTTCTCAATTAACGAGAATTG
This sequence comes from Pseudoalteromonas sp. TB64, assembly GCF_000498095.1. Lineage (GTDB taxonomy): Bacteria > Pseudomonadota > Gammaproteobacteria > Enterobacterales > Alteromonadaceae > Pseudoalteromonas. The sequence continues at coordinate 7,710 of NZ_AUTQ01000242.1, read as the reverse complement.
TTCAGGGAGTCGGACATCAAGAGAGCGGTAGCCTTTTTTAATATATCCTTTTCTAATTCAACGCGTTGGATTTGCTTTTTAAGTTCACGGATTTCAATTTGTTCGGGTGTCATTGGTGAAGCCAATGGTGACTGGCCATTACGTTCTTGCTTTAATTGAGCAACCCATTTACTTACGGTTGATTTACCAACACTCATCGCTTTGGCTGCTTCTTCTTGTGTATAACCTTGGTCAACTACAAGTTGAGCCGTTTCTAATTTGATTGCAGCGGAGTACGTTGCACGATTTAATTTTGTCATTTTTTTCACCCAAATTTGTATGCAAATAGCATAACATTTCTTTCTTAATGGGTGGCCAAAATTAATCTACCACTACACAGCAGCTAGAAGTCGATTTTTTGTGCTTTAATATTTGGGTTATGTGTTCCGGCACTAACTGTTGCTAAAAATATTTTGGGTCGAATTCTGGATTGACCAATTTTACTCAGTGTCGTTCTCCCTTTAAACTAACCTGACTCATTTAACTTAATATTAGGCTAACATATGCTGCAGCTTGCTTAGCTGTTGAAAAGTTTTTAGCTGAAAATAAATAGACTAACTCTCGGGACCTTACCTATACCGATGACACTCATGAGTAAATCATGGTTCTTTCTCGTGGTAAGACAGGCAGAGATAATAGTATTAATTTCATTTTCAATCTCTTGAATTTCGTCTTCTATGATCCTAATAATACGATTAATTGAGAGGAATACTCTATCATGAGCATCGCTGGTTTCACTTGCTTCAAGTCGGTTGTTTTCTCTTAAACGATCTTTTTCTAAAGCGGACAATCTGCGAGCTAAAGCTTTGAGATTAGTATCATAAGGCTTCCATAAATGAATCTATTCATTTTGAGAAGCCCCATATCTTGGCAGCATATGCTCATCTGACTTGTCAGTTTTATGGATTAATCCTAGCGCTTGCAAAAATTTCTTAGCTTTGCCAGGATTTGAAATAAAGATTTGGAAGCCCATAGTGTATAAATACAGGGCTATTGCTTCATGATAAACCCCTGTGTATTCCATCGTAATGACAATGTCATTATGTTGACATTTAGATAGCTTCAAGATCCAATCATTGATGGCTAAATAGTCAATATTTCGGTTTTTGAAGCATTTAAATTTGCTGCCGCTCTGTACCACTACAAGTTTAATAATAATGTAACCGAAGCTAATTCGGGTAAATAAAATGACGAAATTACAGTATCCAAGTTGTTGGTCAGGAAAATCTCGAGATTGGACAATGATCAATTAAGTAAATTTAGATCCAGAGAAAAAGAAGAAAAGCATGAAATTTAATTTGATGCGACAATTAACTTGAAAAACACCAGTACTTCTATATGAGACAAAAGATCATTATTGAACTTCATGAGACGAAGTTTTTCCTACTCAGTTAAGTTCACGTTGCAACTATACGTTAGAAAAAATACCGTTCATTTAAATAAACGGTATTTAACTAATTGGCTGAGTTTTAGTATTTATAAACAACTAACTTAGTATTATATCAATAGTATTAAATTAGAGAACTACCATAGCGATAAGAATAAGAAAATAGCTCAATAACAAAGCGAAAATTATGGCATATTTGTTTTATATGAATAATTTTTTAGATAAAATTGCTACTAGTAAGTTGCGCTGCCTTTAGTGCGAGGGAAGGCAATAACGTCACGTACGTTGCCCATACCTGTTACATAAGCAACTAAGCGTTCAAAGCCTAAACCAAAGCCTGAATGTGGCACGCTACCGTATTTACGTAAATCGCGGTACCAGCTGTAATCTTCTTTGTTTAAGCCCATTTCTTCTAAACGCGCATCAAGCACATCAAGGCGTTCTTCACGTTGTGAACCACCAATGATCTCGCCAATACCAGGCGCTACAATGTCCATCGCGGCAACGGTTTTACCGTCTTCGTTTTGGCGCATGTAAAATGCTTTAATGTCACGTGGGTAGTTTTTAATAACTACTGGTGCTTTAAAGTGTTCTTCAGCAAGGTAACGTTCGTGCTCAGACTGTAAATCTACACCCCATTCAACAGCGTACTCAAACTTTTTACCACAGTTTTTAAGAATCTCTACTGCTTCAGTGTAATTTACCTGTGCGAAGTCTTTTTCTACAAATTCTTCTAAGCGCGTAATTGCTGTTTTTTCTACACGTTGTGCAAAAAATTCCATGTCATCACGGCGTTCTTCAAGTACTGCTTTAAATACATACTTAAGCATGTTTTCAGCAAGTTTTGCTATGTCTTCTAAATCAGCAAACGCAACCTCAGGTTCAACCATCCAAAATTCTGCAAGGTGGCGAGATGTGTTTGAGTTTTCTGCACGGAATGTTGGGCCAAATGTGTAAATTTTTGACATTGCAGACGCGTAAGTTTCACCGTTTAACTGACCTGATACAGTAAGGAATGCTTCTTTACCGAAGAAATCTTCGCTGTAATCAACTTCGCCTTTGTCTGTAAGCGGTAAGTTTTGCATATCAAGCGTTGATACACGGAACATTTCGCCAGCACCTTCACAGTCACTTGCCGTAATGATTGGCGTGCTGATCCAGTAAAAGCCTTGCTCGTGGTAAAAACGGTGAATAGCTTGTGCTAAACAGTTACGTACACGAGTTACTGCGCCAATCATATTTGTACGAGGGCGAAGGTGAGCGTGCTCACGTAAGTACTCAATGCTGTGGCGCTTTGCCGACATTGGGTAAGAATCAGGGTTTTCTACCCAACCTAATACAGTCACTGTATTAGCTTGTATTTCGAAAGATTGACCTTGACCAGCAGATTGAACTAAAACACCTGTAACCGACACAGAACAACCGGCTGTTAAGCTAGTAACTTCATCATAATTATTAAGTGAATTAGGAACTACCGCTTGAATAGGATCAAAACACGAACCGTCATGAACGGCTAAAAATGAAATTCCTGCTTTTGAATCGCGGCGAGTACGGATCCAGCCCTTAATTGTTACTTGGCTGTCTACCGCAACATTGCCTTTTAATAGCTCTGAAATCGCTAAATGGCTCATCTTCACTCCAATGATAATAAGTTGCCTAACTATTTTTATTTAACTGTGCGCAGCACTCTGGCTTTAATTGCTCATAAACGGCGCTGCACTTGAACCCTGTATCTTACCTAGTAAAGTTAAATAAAAAAACTATTGTAGGCAACTCTTTAAAACTTTTTATGCATGCGGTTTATTTTTAAACAGTTTTTAGGGTTTAATTGTCACAATTGTTATTTGGTGCTCTTAAATTTAATGGTTTTGTGGCATTATTAACAACAAATCAAATTTATATTTATTCACTCTTAAAAAATCGATGCTATGAAACAAGTTTTTATTTTACGAGGACTACCAGGAAGCGGTAAGTCTTACTATGCACAAAACCTAGCTGATGAATTAGGCGGGGCTGACGAAAGCCAATATCTAATTTGTTCGACTGATGATTATTTTATTGATGATCAGGGGGAATACCACTTTGATAAATTTAAATTACCGCAATTTCATAATTTAAATTTAGCGCGCTTTATAAATTCACTTGCTCAAGGAATACCCTTGGTGATTGTTGATAATACTAATATCAAAAAGTGGGAATTTGTAGCGTACTCACAAGCGGCTACCGCTTTAGGTTATCAGGTAAAAGAAGTGATAGTGGGTGAAGTTAAAGACAAATCTATGCAACATTTATACGCCAAGCGTAACTCTCACCATATTCCGCTTAAAACAATAAGCAAAATGGCGTACATGTTTGAATGGTAGTTTTTTAAATCTATTAACTAGATTTTAGTTAAAGCGTTAATATCTCATTTTGTAATAGCATCTAAATGAGCAGTAATTTTATTGCTGCTCCAATCTCGCCATGAAATATCTTAAAGTTTATTAATAGTTGCGCTATCAAAACGGCTTTTTATAAATTTCCGGATTACTGCTTGCAGTCGTACAAGCAAACACATCGTTTGCTACTACTACTTTACTGGCTTAATCTAGAAAGATAAACAGACCCTGTTTTATCACCAATAAAACCAAAGTGGTAAAGCACATTTGCTTCAAAATTCTCAGGTCCATCTGGATTGTTTTAATAAATATAGTCACTTATTTCAATATTGGCAGAGGTTTAAAGTATTTAAAAAAACCATTTGAGTAAAGCCTTGCATTGGTGAAGGCTTATTGGGGTACGGTCGTTTATAGCGTTTTCTTTAATTAATTATGGACGTGTTACTTTTCAGCATACTTTTGTTTAATCGCTAAAATATCTTCTTGAACTGCAAAAAAAGCATCTACTATTTCTGGATCAAAGTGACTTCCGCTACCGTCTTTAATAATGGCAAATGTTTTCTCTTGTGAGAATGATTTTTTATAAGGACGCTTTGACGACAGGGCATCAAATACATCAGCAATAGCAACTACGCGTGCTGCAATTGGAATTTCATTACCTTTTAAGCCATCAGGATAACCAGAGCCGTCCCATTTTTCATGATGTGAGCGAGCAATAACTTCACCTAGTTTAATAACTTCAGAATCAGAACCTGAAAGTATACTCGCGCCTACAACGGTATGCTGTTTCATTATTTCCCATTCTGCGGCGTCTAGTTGACCCGGCTTTAGCAAAATATGATCAGGTGTAGAAATCTTTCCTAGGTCATGCATTGACGCTGAAAACAAAATGTTTTCAACTGTCGTTTCATCTAATCCAAAGCTGCGTGCAACGGCTTCAGAATATAAACTCATTCGTTGTATGTGCGCGCCAGTTTCTTCATCTTTATATTCAGCAGCTTTAGTTAATCTATTAATTGTTTCAAGCGATGCATCTTTAATAGCTTGCATTGCTTGTTTTAATGACTCAGTTCTTTGGGCAACTTCAGTTTCTAATTGCTTCTGATAATTAGTTCTTAAATCGTTATAGTCTTTAATTTTAAGAAGGGACTTAACACGCGATAACAACTCGTTTTTATCTACAGGCTTTGTAATAAAGTCATCACAACCAGCATCAATTCCTTCTACTCGTTCTTTTGTCTCTCTTAAAGCAGTAATAAGTATGATAGGTAAAAGTTTTAATACAGCATTTTCTCTAACACGGCGTGTTACTTCAAAACCGTTCATGCCTGGCATCATTATATCAAGTAAAATAATGTCAATTGGTTGCTCGGCTAACAAGTCTAATGCTTGTTGACCACCAGTAGCGGTTACTGTTTTATATACCTTAGGTTCAAGGTAAGCTTGCATGAGTTCTATATTTTGAAGATTGTCATCAACAACCAAAATTAAAGGGCTATCTTTCATCAACTTTTCCTGTGTATTAAGGTTTGAACCAAGGTGGTTATTACTTTATATATAAACTTATTTGTTTAGCGAACATGCGTGTGTCTATAGGCTTAGAAATATACGCACTGTTAGGTATACACAGTAATTGGTCTATATCAGCGGGNAAGCCGTAACAAATACAATAGGGATATTTGCAGTTTCTTTTTCATCACGCAAAATTTTGGCAACTTCTGTTCCAGACATATCTGGTAGTTGAACATCTAAAATAATAATTTTTGGGTGTTCACGTCTTATTGCCAAAAGGGCATCTTTTGCATTCATGGCAGTGAATACTTCAAAATTTGCCATGAGTAAAAGATCCTCCTCTAGCAATAGATTATTAGCGTTATCGTCAACTACTACTATTTTGGTTTTCATTATGCTTTACCATAGGCTTTTGTTTAATTGGCAAAGTTATACGAACCGAAGTGCCTTTATTAACACCTTCAGATTCAATAACAAATTCGCCTCCATGCAACTTTACTAGACTTTTTGCAATAGGCAGTCCAAGTCCTGTACCTTCTGTTAATCTAGAGTAGGGGGTTTCTATGCGAAAAAAGCCTTCAAATATTTTTTCCATATTTTCAGCCGCAATACCAATACCCGTATCCCAAATTGTTATCTCTATTTCTGTATCAGTATGGCGTGTTTTAACACCAATTTGACCAGTATCAGGCGTAAATTTAACTGCATTTGAAAGCAAATTATAAAGTATCTGTTTAACTTTAAGAGAATCAGCTTCAATAGAGGGTAAATCATCAGCAATTTCAAGGCACATGTTCAGTTTTTTTTGATTAGCTGTATCTGCTGTAAGCCCCGTAATTTCGTGCAGTACTTGGCGAATTGGCAAATGAGAAATGGTCAGAGTCATTTTGCCCGCTTCAATTTTTGCCATATCCAGTATTTCGTTAATAAGTAACAGTAAGTGTTTGCCACTTACCAGTACATTTTTAACATACTGTTTTTGTTTGTCGTTTAAAGTGCCAAATGTCTCATCGTAAAGTACCTCAGAAAAACCATTAATAGAATTAAGCGGGGTTCTCAGTTCATGCGACATATTTGCTAAAAACTCTGACTTAACTCGAGCTGCACTTTCTAAATCATTTGTAAGCACTTCTAATTCTTTGTTTGCTTTTACTAACCCTTCTTGAATCGCATTACGTTCGGTAATGTCTTCGATAGATAATAAAATAATTCGATCTTTTGACTGAGTACGTTTAATTTGCCTTGCGTTGAGCAACATTGTACGCCAGCCAATTGTTTTAAAATTATGCTCAACTTTGTAATCATCAAAGCTCGTTTTTTGAGGCAATATGGTTTCTAATAATTCACGAAGCTTGGGAATGTTCCATTGATTATTACCAAGGTTGTATATTAACTTTCCAACGGTGTCTTTGTGATTAGCGCGAAAAAACTCATAAAATGAGCGACTCGCTGTTACTACTCTTAAGTTCTGATCTAAAACAATGAGTGGTTCTCGAACTGTATTTACAATACTTTCGGAGTATTCTAATAGTTCTTTCTTGGTACTTATTTTATTCACTATCTAGATCCTTTGTACCATTAAGGGCTGAACATTATTTTAAATTTATAAAAAATAATTTAGGTTCAGTAACGCTGTGAATATAGCTTTATTTTTATAATACGTTGCTAAAAGCAATGCTTAATAATGTGTTTTAATGTATGTGTGTGGTTTTAACTAATACAAAAGGCGTAACCTGATATACGATACCTGAGGGGAACTGTTTGAACATTAATCTTTATTCAGTAAACAGCAACAGCCGATTAATAGCAAGAGGTTCATAATTTAACCTGCATATTATTGTTTTTTATTGACTATAGTGAATTTTTTAAAGGTAGAAAGTATTAGTTTTAAGCGCAATAGGGTTTTAACGGGGAACGTATTTAAAATTGAATTTTGGCTCTAAATAGAAAGTATTGATGTAGGTATTAATGTTTAAATTAATACCTACATCAATATTTCAATCAGTCTATAGCTTTATAAGCCGCTAGTGGGTGTGATGTGCTTAATGAAACATGTACTTCATCGCCTGGGTTTACCACAACTTCATGGTTTACTCGGCTAGTTACAACGGTAGAGCACGCTAATTTTATTGCACACAAGCGGCTGCCACCTTCAAAACGTACCCAAATGACTTCGCCGTTATTACCAACACTGCTTTGTACAAGCAATACATCGTCAGGGCGTAGCAGTACATCAACATCACCACTTTCACAGTCAACGCCATGAGCCGGCGCATTACCAATCGAGGTAGTGACTTGTCCGTTTTCAAAGCTGCCTGCAATAAAGCTTGCTTCACCTAAAAAACGTGCCACAAAACGATTGTTTGGCGTGCTAAAGCAGCGCTCGGGTGTATC
>NZ_AUTQ01000241.1 GCF_000498095.1 Pseudoalteromonas sp. TB64 | reverse complement strand
CCGGCTGATGTGATTGCTTGACGGTAAATATGGTCAGACACATCACCTGCAGCAAAAACGCCTTCTACGCTTGTTTGTGTTGCGTTGCCGTTAAGACCAGACTCTACAACTAAGTAGCCATCTTTCATTTCTAATTGACCAACAAACATATCAGTATTTGGTTTATGACCAATCGCAATAAATACGCCTGCTAAATCGAGTTCTTCAGTTGCATCAGAGTTTGCATCTTTAATACGAACGCCTGTTACACCCATTTGATCGCCTAATACTTCGTCAAGCGTGCGGTTGTAATGCATTACTACATTACCGTTAGCTGCTTTTTCAGCAAGACGATCTGCTAGTATTTTTTCACTGCGGAAACTATCACGACGATGAATAACATGTACTTCGTCAGCAATGTTAGATAGGTAAAGCGCTTCTTCAACCGCTGTATTACCACCACCAACAACCGCTACTTTTTGACCTTTATAGAAAAAACCGTCACAAGTAGCACAAGCCGAAACACCACGACCCTGAAATTTAGTTTCAGACTCAAGACCTAAATACTTAGCAGAGGCACCTGTTGCAATGATTAGCGCATCACATGTGTAAGTACCTTGGTCGCCAGTTAGTGTGAAAGGGCGTTTAGATACATCTACTTTATTGATGTGATCAAACACAATTTCAGTTTCAAAGCGCTCAGCGTGCTCTTTCATACGATCCATTAATGCAGGACCCGTTAAGCCGTGTGCATCACCAGGCCAGTTTTCAACTTCAGTAGTGGTTGTTAACTGACCACCTTGTTGAATGCCTGTAATTAAAACAGGGTTTAAATTTGCACGTGCTGCATATACTGCGGCAGTATAACCAGCTGGGCCAGAGCCTAAAATTAGTAGCTTACAATGTTTTGCTTCAGTCATTATTTTATCCTAAACGTTTAATACGGTCTTTAATGCGCTCGATTCTAAGAAAAACAAGGCAGAAGTAAACAAAATCTGTGATTTTATTTTTTTGTAAATCGAAAAGCTGTGCATTTTTATGTACTAGAGAGTGTGGTTTTTGTAGTTAATAAACTAAAGTAGCTCAATTAATAGACTAACAGGCAACAAAACTGCGTTAATTCATGACCACTTAAGTTTTTTTTGTTATGTTTTAAATAATTTTATTTGTCACTTACAGATTATGTGACCTTAGTTAATAGGCATCTATGTTATTTTGGCAGGAAAAACCCGCATTCGGGTTGACTTCAAAAGACGTTAACGTCTTAACCAATGCGCAAGATTATCGTACGCAACTGCTACGTTTAATTAGCAATGCAAAAAAACGAATTTATATAACTGCGTTGTATTTACAAGATGACGAAGCAGGACGCGAAATTTTAGACGCGCTGCATCGTGTGTCATTGGACAACCCGGCACTTGAGATAAAAGTGCTGGTGGATTTTCATCGCGCGCAACGCGGTTTAATTGGCGCAGATAAGTCAGACGGCAACGCAAGTTTATATTGTGACGATTTAGAAAAGTTTAAATCGAACGTACAAGTTTATGGTGTACCCGTTAAAGCCAAAGAGCTTTTTGGCGTATTGCATTTAAAAGGTTTTGTAATTGACGATACCTTACTTTATAGCGGTGCGAGCTTAAATAATGTGTATTTGCAATATAACGAACGCTATAGACTCGACCGATACTTTTTAATAACGCAAAGAGAGCTGTGTAACTCAGTAGTCGATTTTATTGAATCAAAGCTACTTAGTTCAGTGGCTGTGCCGCGCATTGACACGCGACCGCTTAAACATTTACACGACTTTAAACTTGATCAAAAACAATTAATGCGTGATTTAAAAGCCGCAAGTTACGAAAGCGCTAAATTACAAAATACACAAGCATTAGGTATTCGTTTATTTTTAGGGTTAGGACGTCGTAATAACGAGCTTAACCGATTAATAAAAGCGCTATTTGATACTACAGAGCAAGAGCTGATTCTTTATACTCCTTACTTTAATTTTCCAGCGCCGCTTATGCGATCACTGCGTCGATTATTAAAACAAGGTAAGCAAGTCACTATTGTTGTAGGCGATAAAACAGCAAACGACTTTTATGTACCGCCAAGTGAGCCATTCAGTAAAATTGGCGCGTTACCTTACTTATACGAGACTATTTTGCATAAGTTTGTAAAATCGCAAAAGCGTCATATAGATAACGGTAATTTAAATGTGTACTTGTGGAAGCACGAAAGTAATTCGTTTCATTTAAAAGGTATTTGTTCTGATCGTAAAAACCATTTGTTAAGTGGGCATAACCTTAACCCGCGTGCTTGGGGATTAGATATCGAAAACGGTATTTTAATAGAAGACCCAGAGCAAACAATTATGGAAGCGATTGATAACGAAAAGCAGGAAATTTTACAGCACTGCCGTCGTTTAACAGGTCCTGATGATTTAGAAACAATGGATGATTATCCGCAGCCAGTTAAAAAGCTACTTGGTCAAGCTAAGCGCGTAAAAGTAGATTTTATAATTAAGCGTTTTATCTAAACCAGTTTATCTAAATCTAAAATTTAAACACAAAAAAAGCAGCTAATTAGCTGCTTTTTTTATGGGTTGTAGTTAGGTAGCTACATTACTTAATACCAACCTAACTACACAAACGCTAAATTATGCGTTTTCTACCGCTGTGCGTGGGTCAACATATTCCATGTTGAACGCTTCAGCTACTTCTTTGTAAGTTACTTGACCTTTAATTACGTTTAAGCCTTTTAAGAAGTGAGCGTCATCTAGTAGCGCCTTTTTATAACCTTTGTTAGCAAGGTTAATGATGAAAGGCAATGTTGCATTGTTAAGTGCAAACGTAGATGTGCGTGGAACAGCGCCAGGCATGTTAGCAACACAGTAGTGAACAACTTCATCAACAATGAAAGTAGGATCAGCATGCGTAGTTGCTTTAGAAGTAGCAATACAGCCACCTTGGTCGATTGCAACGTCAACAATTGCAGAACCAGGTTTCATTGCTTTAATGTGCGCAGCAGTGACTAGTTTAGGTGCCGCTGCACCTGGAATTAGTACGCCACCAATTACTAAATCAGCTTCTAGTACGTGTTTTTCTAGTGCATCAGCAGTTGAGTAAATAGCTTTTACTTTATTACCAAATTGCGCGTCTAGTGCACGTAATACATCGATGTTACGATCAAGAACTACAACTTCAGCTCCAAGGCCAACAGCCATTTGAGCTGCGCTACGACCAACCATGCCGCCGCCAATTACAACAACTTTAGCAGCTTCAACGCCTGGTACGCCACCTAGTAGCATGCCACGACCGTGGTTAGATTTTTCTAGCGCTTGTGCACCAGCTTGAATAGACATACGACCAGCAACTTCGCTCATAGGAGCAAGAAGCGGTAAACCACCGCGAGAGTCAGTTACAGTCTCGTATGCAATACAAATAGCTTTGCTTTTTACAAGGTCTTCAGTTTGCGGAAGATCAGGTGCAAGGTGTAAGTAAGTGAAAAGGATTTGGTCTTCACGTAACATTGCACGTTCAACTGCTTGTGGCTCTTTTACTTTAACAATCATGTCTGCTTTAGCGAAAACGTCAGCAGCAGTTGTTAAAATTTCAGCACCTGCAAGAGTGTAATCTTCGTTAGTAAAACCAATCCCCATGCCCGCGTCTGTTTCTACAATCACTTGGTGACCGTGGTTTACTAATTCACGAACACTCGCAGGAACCATACCTACACGGTATTCATGGTTTTTAATTTCTTTAGGTACACCAATAATCATAACTTTTGCCTTATTAAGAACGGATTAACATTTTCCACTATTATATTCATCATAAGCCCGTGTGTCTCACCTTTTTTAAAGTCAAATCTAGTGTTATCATCTAAATAATTAAAATAAACAGAATAAAAAACTAGCTGGGTATATGCATCAATTATTAGACCGAATTGACCGTAAAATTTTAATGGAGTTGCAGCACGATGGGCGGCTTTCAAATGTAGAATTGACCCGACGAGTTGGGCTAAGCGCCACGCCCTGTCTGGAGCGCGTAAAAAAGCTAGAACGAGAAGGTTATATACTGGGTTACAAAGCAGTGGTCGATCCAGCTAAGTTAGGACAAGGTTTATCGGTGTATGTAGAAGTAACAATTACAAAAACATCTCCTGACGTATTTGACGAATTTAGTGCAGCGGTAAAAAAGCACGAAGAGATTATAGAATGCCACTTAGTATCGGGTAATTTTGATTTTTTATTAAAAACCCGCGTAAACGATATGTCAGAGTACCGAGGCGTTTTAGGTGACATATTATTAAAGCTACCAAATGTGAGTGAAAGCCGCACTTATGTAGTAATGGAAGAAGTTAAAGGTGAGGTGGGTGTTATAATTCGCCCTTATATTGCTTAATATTATTTATATTGCAGCTATATTATAAGCAGCTGATTTTTGAGTTAAGTTAAAATCAGCCTTAAAGTTCAACAGCCTTTAATTAATATGAGCCTAAATTATAAAAACTTGTTCATTATCAGGTCATCAGCATTAAGATAAAGTGCAACAAATTACATTTCCTGCTAAGGTATTTCACTGCTAAGTGAGTGTAAATAGAATAATAAAGAGGAATAGGGAACTATGCGCCTAAATGGTGTGCAAAGACTATTAGAAACAGGGCTGATAATCAGCACCTTTACGGCAATATTTATTTTATGTGCCTTAATCAGTTTTGATCCAGCAGATGCTGCATGGTCGCAAACAAGCTTTAGTGAAGTCAGAAACATTACTGGCGCTGCGGGTGCGTGGATTGCTGATATATTATTACTTACTTTTGGCTGGCTTGCTTATTTTGTGCCGGCTGCAATTCAAATATTTGGTTATTTATTATTTAAACAACCTCACCGAATTTTTCAACTCGACTACACCACATTAGCACTTCGCGTTATAGGCTTTGCTCTATTTATTACCTCAGCTACCGCTATTAGCAGCATTAATTTTGATGACATTTATAATTTTTCATCAGGTGGGGTAGTGGGCGATGTAATAGAGTCGGCAATGATGCCGGCATTTAATTTTACAGGCACAACCATATTATTATTGTGTTTCTTTTTTGCAGGATTAACACTTTTAACAGGTGTGTCGTGGGTTGAGTTTGTTGATTGGCTAGGCGATTTAGTCGTTCGGTTTTATCGTTTTATTACCACTTACGCACAAGGCTGGATGCATCGAGAGCGTGTTGCTGGTAACGCCAATAACGACAACGAACGAGCCGATGCCTATTTTGAAGATGATATTCATGAACAAATAGAATTACCAGCATCAGCTAAAAAATCGAATAAGCAAAAAGCAATTAACAAACCACAAGCGCCATTTAATGAGCCGCAGATTAGCGACGATTTTATGCCATTTGACGAGCTTGATGACATACTCGATCAAGAAATTGGTTTTAGCGCCATAGACGACGAGCCAATGGACACTGAGGCTGCGTTAAATGCGCTCGATCAGAGCCCTGTTATAGAGCCTGAAAAACCAGTTACAACGGTTGTATCACCAGCCAGACCAATGCCTAAGCCAAAACCAGCGTATCAGCCGCCGCCAACAGCTAAAGAAAAGTTTGAGCAGCTATTAACACAAGAGCCACCACCAGGACCATTACCGTCGCTCGATTTACTCGACAGACCAGATAAAGCTAAAAATCCTATTTCGCAAGAAGAGCTCGATACAGTATCGCGCCTAGTAGAGACAAAATTACTCGATTTTAACGTACAGGCAACGGTTGTAGCGGTATATCCGGGCCCCGTTGTTACGCGTTTTGAGTTAGATTTAGCACCTGGTATAAAAGTGTCTAAAATTACAGGTTTAGCAAAAGATTTAGCCCGTTCGCTTTCGGCAATTAGTGTACGTGTTGTAGAAGTTATTCCGGGTAAAACATATGTAGGGATAGAGCTTCCTAATAAACACCGTGAAATAGTACGTTTATCGGAAGTGATAAACGCACCAAAATTTGAACAAAACCCATCGCCACTCACCATGGTGCTAGGTAAAGACATTGCCGGTCAGCCGGTGTGTGCTGACCTAGGGAAAATGCCACACTTACTGGTAGCGGGTACAACCGGTTCAGGTAAGTCAGTGGGCGTTAATGTCATGATATTAAGCTTGCTTTACAAATCGGGTCCTGAAGATGTTCGCATGATCATGATTGACCCGAAAATGCTTGAGCTTTCAGTATATGAAGGCATCCCGCATTTATTGTGTGAAGTAGTAACCGATATGAAAGAAGCCGCTAACGCGCTGCGTTGGTGTGTAGGCGAAATGGAACGTCGTTATAAATTAATGTCGGCGTTAGGTGTACGTAACCTAAAAGGTTACAACCAAAAAGTACTTGATGCAAAAGAAGCGGGCTACCCAATTCTTGACCCATTATTTAAAGACACCGACGGCATGAAAGAAGGACCAGAGGAACTAGGTAAATTACCAAGCATTGTAGTGGTAATTGACGAATTTGCCGACATGATGATGATTGTTGGTAAAAAAGTAGAAGAGCTGATTGCCCGCATAGCCCAAAAAGCACGTGCGGCAGGTATTCATTTAATACTGGCAACGCAGCGCCCGTCTGTAGATGTAATAACAGGTTTAATTAAAGCAAATATACCAACGCGTATGGCGTTTCAGGTATCAAGTAAAATAGACTCGCGTACCATACTTGACCAACAAGGCGCAGAAAACTTACTTGGTATGGGTGATATGCTTTATTTACCACCAGGCACTAGTGTACCAGAGCGTGTACATGGCGCATTTGTAGACGATCACGAAGTACATGCCGTCGTAAACGATTGGAAAGCACGTTCTAAAACAAATTACATAGATGAAATATTAAATGGTGATGCCAGTGAAGATATTTTATTGCCAGGTGAAGCAAGCGAAAATGCAGATGAAGAAAATGATCCATTATACGACGAAGCAGTGTCGTTTGTAGTAGAAACCGGTAAAGTGTCGGTTTCATCAGTACAGCGTAAATTACGTGTTGGCTATAACCGCGCAGCACGCTTAGTAGAACAAATGGAAACATCAGGTATCGTAAGTTCACCAGGTCATAATGGTGCTCGCGATGTATTAGTACCTAATGGAGCAAATTAATGAAAAAATTTAACGCCTTATTATTAGTGTTAGGCAGTGTATTTGCCGCACCAAGCTTTGCTGACGACAGCCAAGCATTACAAGACAGACTCGCCACTTTAAAAAGTTTTAAAGCGCAGTTTGCACAAAAAGTAACAGACAAAGAAGGCCAAGCAGTTATGCAAGGCGAGGGCACAATAGCGCTTCAACAGCCTATGATGATCCGCTGGCAACAAACAAACCCAGACGATACGTTATTTGTATCAAACGGTGATAAAACATATTACTTCGACAGCTTTGCTGAGCAAGTAACTATTATGAAAACCAGCAGCCTAATCGATTCAACTCCGTTTGTGCTGCTTACATCAAAAGACCCAGCACAGTGGGAAAAATACAGCGTACTTGCAACAAATACAGGCTTTAGCGTAACGCCAAATAAAGGCGTAGAAAGCCAAGTAGAGCAACTTGATATAATGTTTGCAGGTAACGAGCAAGGTCTTGCTGAATTAGTAGTAACCGATAACTCAGGGCAGCTATCGTCGTTTACGTTTAACAATGCCCAAGTAAACGTATCGCTTGATAAAAGTACTTTTGAATTTACGCCTCCAGAAGGTGTTGAAATAGACGATCAGAGTAACGGTGAGTAATTTAGGTTTTAATTTTGGGCCCGATGTACGCCCACTTGCCGCGCGTATGCGCCCTACAACGCTTGATGAATACATTGGTCAACAGCACTTATTAAGCGCCGATAAACCACTGCATCAAGCTATTGTAGCAGGGCGCTGCCATAGTTTGATTTTATGGGGCCCGCCTGGTGTGGGTAAAACAACGCTTGCGCAAATAATTGCGAACCATGCTGATGCTTCACTTATTCAAATGTCAGCGGTAACCGCAGGTGTAAAAGATATTCGCGACAGCGTAACGCAAGCGCGCGATAACCTAGAAAGCCGTGGCCAACGCACCCTTATGTTTGTTGACGAGGTTCACCGCTTTAATAAATCTCAGCAAGATGCGTTTTTACCGCACATTGAAGACGGCACCTTTATATTTGTAGGCGCAACCACCGAAAACCCCTCGTTCGCCCTTAACAACGCTATTTTATCGCGTGCGCGTGTGTATGTTTTAAAATCGCTTGCCGACACCGACTTATACACCGTAATAGAGCGCGCACTTAAACAAGACGAGCAGCTAAGCCAAAAGCACATAACTATTGCCGACAACGCTAAAAAGGCATTGTGCCAAGCAAGTGGTGGCGATGCCCGCAAAGTACTTAACTTACTTGAACAAGCGGTTGACTTAACAACTGAGCAAAACGGGCAATACAACGTAGACGAGCACGTACTTAGCCAAGTGTTACCAACGCATTTAGCAAAATACGACAAAGGCGGCGATGAGTTTTACGATTTAATATCAGCCTTTCACAAATCAGTACGTGGTAGTTCCCCCGATGGTGCACTGTATTGGTATTGTCGAATTTTAGCTGGTGGCGGTGACCCTCTATACGTAGCAAGGCGATTACTTGCTATTGCCACAGAAGACATAGGTAACGCCGATCCGCGTGCGATGGAAGTGGCCCTAAACGCATGGGATATATTTCAGCGAGTAGGCCCAAGCGAAGGTGAGCGCGCTATTGCACAAGCCACATTGTATTTAGCCAGTGCACCTAAAAGTAATGCGGTGTATATGGCATTTAATCAAGCTAAGGCTGATGCTCAAAACGAGCCAAGTTACCCCGTGCCAGAGCATTTACGCAATGCCCCAACCAACTTAATGAAAGACTTAGGTTACGGCGCCGAGTACCGCTATGCACATAACGAAGAAGGCGCATTTGCCGCAGGTGAAAAGTACTTACCGCCAGAAATGGAAGGTAAGGAATATTACTTACCGAGCGATCGCGGACTTGAGCAAAAAATTAAACAAAAACTCGATTACCTAAAAGAGCGCGATGCGCAAAGCCCACTTAAACGGTACGAAAATGATTAAACTTTATATGATGATTGCACTTGGCGGAGCTTCAGGTGCGTGTTTACGGTTTTTTATTAGCGAAAGCATGCTAAAACTCCTCGGTAGGGGATTCCCTTTTGGCACGTTGACGGTTAATATTCTGGGTTCATTGTTAATGGGCATTTTGTACGGTTTGATAGATAAAGAAATTATCACCGCTAGCCCCGCCAAAACCCTTATCGGTATTGGCTTTTTAGGTGCATTAACCACCTTTTCAACATTCTCAATGGACTCGTTGTTGTTATTACAACAAGGTCACTTTATTAAAATGGCCCTCAATATCATCTTAAACGTGATGGTGTGTATTTTTATGGCTTGGCTGGGCCTTCAGCTAGTAATGCAAAAAGGTTAAAAAACTAACATGTTAGATTCTAAATTTTTACGTCAAGACATCGAACAAACTGCAGCACGTTTAGCAGCGCGCGGTTACGAACTCGATGTAGCGACGGTAACGGCACTTGAAGAAAAACGCAAAACATTACAAGTAAAAACGCAAGAACTTCAAAGTCAACGTAACTCTTTATCGAAGAAAATTGGCCAAGCTAAAGCGAAAGGCGAAGATGCTCAACCATTGTTTGATGAAGTAGGTAAGATAGGCGATGAATTGGATGCTACTAAAAAAGCGCAAGACGAAGTACTAAACGCGATTAATGACATTGCTTTAGCAATTCCAAACTTGCCAGACGAGTCGGTACCTGCGGGTAAAGACGAAGACGACAACGTTGAAATTTTAACGTGGGGAACACCTAAAAAATTCGATTTTGAAGTAAAAGACCACGTAGATGTAGGTCAAGACCTAAACGGCTTAGACTTTGAAATGGGCGTTAAAATTAGTGGCGCACGCTTTACCGTAATGCGTGGCCAAGTAGCGCGTATGCACCGTGCACTAACGCAATTTATGCTAGATACACACGCAGATAAAAACGGCTACACCGAAATGTATGTACCGTACTTAGTAAATAGCGCAAGCCTTTACGGCACAAGCCAATTACCTAAATTTGCGGGTGATTTGTTCCACACATTAGGCCTTGTAAACGACGATGGCGAACAACAAGCCGGCTTTAGCTTAATTCCTACAGCAGAGGTACCGCTTACTAACAGCGCGCGCGACGAAATTTACGACGAAAGCGATTTACCAATCCGCTTAGTTGCCCACACTCCGTGCTTTAGAAGTGAAGCAGGCAGCTATGGCCGCGATACACGTGGCTTAATTCGTCAGCATCAGTTTGATAAAGTTGAATTAGTACAACTTGTAAAACCAGAAGACTCAATGGCAACGCTTGAAGAGTTAACAGGTCATGCAGAGCAAATACTACAAGCGCTAGAACTTCCGTACCGTAAAGTGATTTTATGTATGGGCGACATGGGCTTTGGCTCAGCTAAAACCTACGATTTAGAAGTATGGCTACCTGCTCAAGACACATACCGCGAAATTTCATCATGTTCAAACATGGCTGATTTTCAGGCTCGCCGTATGCAAGCACGTTTTCGCCGTGAAGGAGTTAAAAAGCCAGAGCTACTACATACACTAAATGGTTCAGGCTTAGCCGTTGGCCGTACACTAGTAGCCATACTAGAAAACTACCAACAAGCCGATGGCACAGTAGTAGTACCAGAAGTGTTACGCCCATACATGGGTGGGCTTGAAGTGATTGGTAAACAATAAACACATAGGTGCGTTATAGAAAGTATTTATATGCTGCACTTCGCAAGAAGTGCAGCATATACTTTTTTAGTAAGCCCTATTAAATAAGCTTGCGTAATTACAGAGCGATTCACCCAATAGTTCAATGCATGAAGTTAATTTGATTGAAGGGACACAATTTAGAGGAAACTTTCATAATTATGATTTATATAGAAAAGATTATTAGAAAGTTAAGCCAAGGTCAAACAGGGCCTTACCTTTGTGTTGATGACCAACAGGTTCAATATGTTGTAAAAGGCCCTAATACTACTTATAAAGGATTGATAAATGAGTTTGTATGTGGGCAATTAGGTAAAGCCATAGGTTTGCCTATACCGGACTTTCATATAGCTTATATCGATAACGCTTTATTAGAATATAGTACGTATGATCTCGAGGAAGGAGATTGGTTTGCCTCAAAGTATATGGAAAATATACAAGATGTTCCTTTTGTAGCGTTACAAAAGTTAAATTCAGAACATTTAAAGCTACTTTTTATTTTTGATTATTGGATTCTAAACAGTGATAGAACATTAACAAAGATGGGGGGGAACCCTAATCTTTTTATAGATTCTAGTTTTGCTAGGCTTTTTGTTTTGGATCATAATTTAGCTTTCTCAGAAGACTTTATTGAAACTTTAGATGATTTTAAAAAATTACACGTTGCCCAAGATGCTTGGTTTTCTAGTCAGATGGAACTTTTTGAGAAAGAAAATTACATGGACCTATTCGAACTCGCAATAGGAAAACTTGATCAAATATTTAGAATGATTCCAAAATATTGGCTTGATAACTGTGGTGAACATGGTATTTTGGATAAAATTCGAGTAGAGTTATGCCGTTTTCGTGAGCCTGAATTTTGGGAGGGTATAAAATGAAAAATTTAGTTCGTTATTCAGTGATCCGTTTTATGCCATTCACTGAAACTCAAGAGTTTGCAAATGTAGGTGTAGTTTTACATGCCCCTAATGATGGTAAGGTTTTATTTAAATTAGCTAATAAAAGATTTGCTAGAGTTTCTAATTTTTTTGATGACTTAGATGGTCAATTATATTCAAATGCCATAGAAATGTTTACTTCTGAGCTCCAAAGAGTAAAAGATTTTACGTATGGGATTCGAGGACGAGAATTGACTGGTTTTATGGATGAAGTTACTAGAAAAAAGGAAGGCTTTTTAACTTATAGTGATACATCAGCATTGTTGACAACAAAAGCTTTCGATGAAGTGTTAGATGATCTTTTCAAACAATATGTTGGAAGAAATTTTAATACGAAAGAGCACAGAGAGTCTTTGATTTTAAAAAATGTAAAAATGCATCTAGATAAGGTAAGCAAATATAAGTATACAAAAAGAAAACTTGATGCTAACTATATGTCTTTTGAATTGCCATTAGTTGCAAAAAATGAGTTTAAAATGAAGGCAGTTAAACCATTAAGTTTCCACCAAAATTCACCTTTAAAGTTGATTGACCACGGTGAATTTTGGATTTCTAGAGTTAAGCACCTGTTAAACTCAAATGTAATAAAAGGTACTGATTTTTTATTTGTGGTGGATAAGCCTAAATTTAAAAGCACTAAACTTTATGATGCTTTTAATTCATTATCAGATGAAATGTTTAACCTAGGCGTAAATGTTTTAGATTTTAAAGAAATAAATAAAATCGACCAGTTTACTTTATTTGACTGTGATAAGCCTGAAAACTTTAAATTGATATAATTAACTTTAAGTTCTAATCATCGGTTACATCTTAGTCTTTATTTCAGGTCTATAACATCCCGATTTGGCAGTTTAAATAATATAGATATTTCTTGTTTTCATATCACATATTTATTATTAACTCTTTACTGACTATTCATTATAAAAAGTAAAGCGGCTTTTAGAGGCCGCTTTTTCATCTAACCATAAAAGACAAGAATTAGGATGACACCCATCCTAATCATTACGAGAAAAGCCAACAAAAACAGTATGAAGAGTGCATTATTATAAATGCATGAATCATGCGAAAAGCTGAACTATGTAGATAAAATGAAAGCAAAAATATACAGCCCAATCGGATAACGACAGCTGTTTATAAAATAATGGTAAATGACTCGGCTGTATCGAACCGGTTTTCCTTTAAATAAAAAGCGGAACATTACAGTAAATAAAGGCATGAATAAATTGACCTTACGGGGTCAAACAAAAGTGAATACCTTTACTTTACACTGCGGCAACTGTATTGCCTTGTTCATAATATAGAAAAACTGCAAAACACGATGCATTGATGAGGGAAAGCCCTTTTAACCGAAATAAAAGCCACTCAACCACTCGTAATCCCGTCCAAAACGCCAATTTAAACAACACCAAACACTTCTTTATATGCTGCGTAAAAATACAGTAATCGATTGAACCAAAATAGGAACTCAGCTATGGTTTGTTTATCAATAAAAATAAATAAAAAACGAGTTAATCTACAGGCTCGTTAGCTTTTAATCCTAAATCAAGGAGAGTCAGATGAAAATAAAAAGCAGTGAGCTTCCTAAACAAATATTGGATCGCGTGATTAACCCAGATCCTTTAGAGGGAGAAGATATCATTATCGAAGATGATAATGGAAAGGTTTTAGGAGTTATATTACAACCTGAAGCATATGAATTCTTTTTAAAGAAAATAGAGGAAAAAGAAGATGAGATGGATTCATTTTTAAATGAAAAATATGATCCAGATTCACCATCACTTGAAGACCTAATGGGAGAGTAAAATGCTACAAAAATAAATAAAAAAACGAGTTAATCTACAGGCTCGTTAGGTCATTAGCGAGGAGTTGAGCTTTTGTATTTGAATCAAGAAGAGAAAAAAGTTTCAAAACGTAGACATAAAAAAATGGGGGGGTTATTTTTGCATTTGGTCTTTATGTTTAAGCAAATCAACGCGTTGAGTTTTTAAGGCTAGAAAAATCATAAAAAATAGCACCCTCTCTATTAATCGCAGTATGTCCTAGCCCCTGGCCACAAAGTTTGTCTAACATTTCTGTTGCTCTTTCAATATTAACTCGACAGTGAGTCGCAATATCAAAGGGGGTTAGTTGATAGTTATTGCCTTTGATCATATTTAAAACTAAACGTTCAAAACGTTCATCTTGAATCGCCTTTAATGCTTTAGAAGCACGCTGGAATAAATACCATCCGAGCCCACCTAATAAACATGCAAGCGGTAAAAACAATAAACGGCTAAACGTTAACAGCACAAGTAATGCTGCTATCCCCATCAACATATAAGATAAAGACTGCATTTTTTTATGCTTATCTACTGCCGTTTTATTCTCTGCTTCAAAAGCTGCAATTTCTTGCTCTAATGAAATGGATGATAATGGTGCTTGAGGAGGGACATAACGTAATTTAGGGGGTGAAAATTGATAACGCTCTCCGATTTTCTCTAAACCAGTTGAAAAACCTTGCCCAACAGCTCGAATTGACCAACCTTTGTGATGACGATAAAAGTTTAACAACACCATCGTATTATAATTTTTATCAGTCGTTTCGCAGACATATTTTGCCATTTTTTGTTCAGTGTAGGTATTGCTCAAGCTCAACTCAATAAAGTCAGCACTATTAATACGCTTACTGCTAGCTCGTCTGGTCACTAAAATTTGAATTTTAGTGACATCTGATGGCAAGAGGTCAATATTAATCGAAATCTCCGAATCATCGAGTTTAACCCCCTCTCCACGTAATATTGTATTTTCGTGATATAAAAAATCTTTAATATTATTAACTTTATTATCACGATTGATGGCGACCACATTTAATGCTAAATCATCAATTTTAGGCACGACATTAAGTTTACAGGTGATCGCAGAGCAGTGATTAAAGTGCTCGCTTAGTGATAAGTTTTGACCTTTTTTTAATTCAACATTATCAATCAAACTATTATTTAATGGGTGAGTCACCGTTTCTACTTCACTTTCTTCATGCTGAGGCATTGATGCAGCTTTTGAGTCTCCAGACGCAGCCGACTTAATAAAACGGATCCCTAACTGGGTTAAAGCCGTTAAATAACTGGTCTTCAAAGGTAAACTTTTATAGCCTAACTTCCACATATTGTTATGTTTATAAAACTCAAAAAGCAACACACCTTTATGTGTCTCATTAAACGCTTGCACATCCATTTTGGCTAATCGCCCGAGGGATAAATCGTTAACTCTAATTTGAAAATGGCTCATCTGTTTTAAAGAATAATGACTGTTTTCAGGTAAAAAACCATAAAAAGCAATCCTATCAACCTTTGAAGCAAGTTGTGGAAACTGAATGGTAAAATGTCGTCCAGAATTATCTTGATTTACGGCATCAGGCTGTGTCCACTTTTTGGGATCAACAGGTGACTTTGCAAGCACAGCACCATTAGAGAAAGCGACGGCATGAATCGCCAAATTCAAGTCACTTTTCAAGCTACGCCATGCAAAATCAACTTCAACACAACCAATCTTTTCAATTAAGATGTTTTGACCAACCACTAATGCCATAAATCACTTCTTTCAATAAATAAATGAAACTCACACCCACTTGGCAGCTATTTGTTATTAACCTAAATAGATGACAGATTTAATAAAATCGATACTAATTATTTGAATGTTTAACGCTTATAAGCACTTAACTATTTATCGCGACTACTGCACTATTGCTAACACAAAACTCACGACTGGAGACAGACCCCTTACCAATAAAAACAACTGCTAATATTTTAATAGTAATGGGGGTAAAAAATAATTTTTAAATGCTTAATTCTTGCCAAGTGGCAATAATAGTGACACCTATCCTATTTTTTGCAGTTTAGTGAACTAAGTACTAGGCTTTTATCAGTGTGAAAAATAAGCAGGGTGTCTTATGGCAATCGCAAGAAAGCGTCAAGTAAGTTTAGTTGATACAAAGTACTACCATTGCATATCACGTTGCGTACGCCGTGCATTTTTATGTGGGGAAGACCACTTTACAGGTCAATCCTACGAGCATCGTAGAGGCTGGGTTGAAGACAAACTGCTTGAGTTAGCCAAGGTATTTTGGTATTGACGTCTGTGCTTATGCTGTCATGAGCAATCATACGCACTTAGTGTTGTATGTTGATGACAAAAAAGCGAATCGGCTGAATGATAAAGCGATTGTTATTCGCTGGCACAAGCTGTGTAATCTCGTTTCTCGCAGGTCTTATAGATAGTCTTGGTCGGCAATCCCTGAGTATGCATTTTGAAATCGAGGTGCTCTGTTGGCTCGAACGTCTTGTTAAAAACATTGGATGTTTGTCATTCAATATTCGTAACCAACAGAAGCATATTCCACTTAATATAATAGTCAGCTACTTTTAAATTAAGTGGCTTGGTCGAACTATAAGGCATTCAAACGGACAAAATACAGTTGGTTGTTTTCACTCCGTTCAACATTATAACCAACTATATTTTGCCGCTTAATGTGGCGTTGAGGCTGTAAAATTACTCTTTTTAGGAACGTATCCAACTATTCTTGGTTGCTTTTTAACCTTGAATCCATCTGTTCGCTGTAATCTAATAGATATTATTCACCCACGGTAAACTGTTATGGCTAACTACAAGCCTGACTTATCCTGTCAAAATAAATTCATTCCTATCAATTTCGCTGAGCAAATTCTGCCTGGAACTTTTGAGTATGCCCTTTGTTATATTGTCGAAAATAAACTCGATTCATCGGGATTTGACGCGTGGTACAACAACGACAAAACGGGCGCAGCGGCGTATCCACCTTCGGTAATGCTAAAGATTATTTTACTGGGCTATGCACATGATTTTATCAGTAGCCGTCGGATTGCAAAGGCTTGCGAGCATAATATTTTATTTATGAGTGTGTCGGGAGATATCCAACCGCATTACACATCAATAGCAGGCTTCGTGGCTAAAATGCATGAACAGATTGAGCCGCTTTTTACGCAAGTGCTGATGATATGTGATGAGGAAGACTTGATAGGCCGCAACATGTTTGCCATTGATGGGTGTAAATTAAAGTCCAATACGAGTAAATATAGCTTTATTTTTATAATACGTTAGCTAAAAGCAATGCTTAATAATGTGTTTTAATGTATGTGTGTGGTTTTAACTAATATAAAAGACGTAACCTGATAAACGATATCTGAGGGGAACTGTTTGAACATTAATCTTTGTTCAGTAAACAGCAACAGCCGATTAATAGCAAGATGTTCATAATTTAACCTGCATATTATTGTTTTTTATTGACTATAGTGAATTTTTAAAGGTAGAAAGTATTAGTTTTAAGCGTAATAGGGTTTTAACGGGGAACGTATTTAAATTGAATTTTGGGTCTAAATAGTAAGTATTGATGTTTAAATTAATACCTACATCAATATTTTAATCAGTCTATAGCTTTATAAGCCGCTAGTGGGTGTGATGTGCTTAATGAAACATGTACTTCATCGCCTGGGTTTACCACAACTTCATGGTTTACTCGGCTAGTTACAACGGTAGAGCACGCTAATTTTATTGCACACAAGCGGCTGCCACCTTCAAAACGTACCCAAATGACTTCGCCGTTATTACCAACACTGCTTTGTACAAGCAATACATCGTCAGGGCGTAGCAGTACATCAACATCACCACTTTCACAGTCAACGCCATGAGCCGGCGCATTACCAATCGAGGTAGTGACTTGTCCGTTTTCAAAGCTGCCTGCAATAAAGCTTGCTTCACCTAAAAAACGTGCCACAAAACGATTGTTTGGCGTGCTAAAGCAGCGCTCGGGTGTATC
>NZ_AUTQ01000240.1 GCF_000498095.1 Pseudoalteromonas sp. TB64 | reverse complement strand
CATAGGTTGGATCTTAAGGAATAAAACTTGAAAACATGCTCTGAATTTGATCTGATAGTAATCGCCAAACCACTATCTATCCCAAAAGCAGAGCATGAATAAATATAATACTGAGTTAAACAAAATAACGAAAGTGCTTAACGATTTTAATATTAACGAAATAGGTAAAACAAGCCGTTTTTGTAGCCGTAAACGAATAATAAAACCTTTCGAATTAGTCATGTCGTTAATAACGGCTCTAGGCGATAAATCGGTAAACACCGTGACAGATTTACATCGTTATTTTGTGAAGTTGACGGAAACTGATGTTCAATATAAACCGTTTCACAATCAACTGAGTAAGCCTGAATTCAGCCAATTGATGAAATCACTGGTCGATGTGGCGTTAAATGAATGGCAGCAACAAATACTCGGCACAGAAGTCACACTGTCAGATTTCAAACGCATCATATTGCAAGACGGAAGTTCGTTCGCAGTGCACGATAGTTTAAAAGATACCTTTAAAGGTCGCTTTACTAAAATAAGTCCTGCGGCAATAGAGGTTCATGTGAGTTGGGATGTGCTTCAAGGTTATCCCGAAGAAATCTCAGTGAGTCCTGATAGCCAAGCTGAATATGATTTTTTACCTGATGCTAAATCGTTAGTCGACACCTTGTTTTTAGCGGATAGAGGTTATTTTAAGTTATCGTATCTTGAATCAATTGATACAGCAGGAGGCTTTTATGTTGTCAGGGCTAAAACCACGGTTAATCCAACCGTAGTAGCTGCTTTTAATCGTCACGGTAACGCGTTAAAACGGTTTTCACAGAAGAAGCAAAAGGACGTTAAAAAGCATATTCGTCGTAGTGTTATTGTCGATATGGATGTGGAAGGTAAAACTAATTATCGATTGATTGCGAGCTGGCCTAGAGGAAAAAGTGAGCCTACTTATTGGGCAACGAACTTAAATCGAGAAAAATTTAGCGCTGAAGCGGTAATAAAGCTCTACAGTCTCAGGTGGCAAATAGAGTTACTGTTTAAAGAATGGAAGTCTTATTGCAACCTGCAAAAATTTAACACCAGAAAAGCGAGCATGATGGAAGGCTTGGTGTGGGCAAGTTTATTGACGTTGTTAGTAAAGAGGCGAATAGGCATGAGTGTTCAACAACTTGCCGGTATTGAGCTATCAACATTTATGGTAGCAAAAAACACCCAAGGTTGGTTTTATCAATTAATGGAGTCGATAACACAAGGCGTGATATCGACACTGAATAAAGCATGGCAAAAAACTATCAGTTTTTTGTCAAAATATGCACGAAGAGCGAACCCAAAAAGAGATAAAGAAAAAGGACGATTAAAATGCGGCCTGAATCCAATTATCTCTTAATGTCTAACCTATGAATAGGGGTTAGTTACTTAGATGAATACCGTGAAGTAGTTTATTTTGATAAAGAAACTGCAGAGATGATGGCATCATTAGAGAGTGCCTTCAAAAATAAAGTGGTTAGTGTGGTAAGCCGATCAGAAGATGAAGTGCTTAATATTGTATATGTTGGCAGTGACACTGACCCTGGGCATTATTACTTATTTGATAAGGTAAAAAATACATTAAAGTCTTTAGTTTCACCAATGGATTGGCTTGATAAGAGTCAACTATCTCCAATGAAACCAATTAGGTTTACTAGTCGCGATGGTTTGACACTTCGTGGTTATTTAACAATTCCAAAAGGTAGTAAGGGTAAAAAGTTACCTTTAATAGTTAATCCTCATGGAGGACCTTATGGTATTCGAGACACTTGGGGCTATAACCCTGAAACACAGTTTTTTGCTAGCCGTGGTTATGCAACTGTACAGGTAAACTTTCGGGGGTCTGGTGGATATGGTCGAAAATTTCAGCAAGCAGGATATGGTGGTAAGTGGGGCGCTGAAATGCAAAACGATTTAACCGATACTGTTAAGTATTTAGTAAGTGAAGGTATTGCAGACCCTAAAAAAGTATGTATTTATGGATCAAGCTACGGTGGTTATGCAACGATGGCTGGTCTTACTTTTACACCTGAACTTTACAAGTGTGGTATTAATTATGTTGGTATTACGGATGTTAGCTTGTTATTTGATTCTCTCCCAAAACATTGGGAACCACAAAGAGAGACATTGAAAAAGCAGATTGGCGATCCTAATGATAAAGCGCTAATGAAAAAAATGTCACCGCTTTATCATGTAGATAAAATAGTAGCTCCTTTGATGATAGTTCAAGGTGCTAAAGATCCACGAGTTGTAAAAAAGCATGCAATAAATTTAAGAGACGCATTAGAAGAACGTGGTATCACACTATCTGATGATGAGTGGATTATGAAAGAGAATGAAGGGCACGGATTTCAAAAAGAAGAGAATAAGATAGAACTGTATACTAAAATAGAAAGGTTTCTAGCCAAGCACCTCCAATAGCTTATTTATTGTATTGTAAATATATCTATATATTTTAAGCCGTTCAGCCCTCCTGTTCGGCTTTTTGTCACAAAAAATATTTTTTGTTACTTGGAAGTCAATATAAAAGTAAAAAATATTTTTTTAAATAACGTTTGTTAAATTACCATTTAATTCATTTTAATCAATGGCTTGAATTTAAACTGAATTATTTTACCAGCCATTGCATTGTTAATTTAGTAAATAAAAACACCTTTAAGTTAATGATATGTTGACCTTTGTGCTACTTAGTGACTAAAATAATTTACGATTAATACATAAAACGCCTTTGCACGGTTTGTATTAGTTAAATAATTATAATTAAGAACTATATATCTCAAGGGAAAATCGAATGATAAATAATAAAGTTTCGAAGGCAGTTCGCTTAGCGATCGCTTTTGGCGCAGTATCAACAGCTGCATTTTCTTCAAGTTCAATTGCTGCAGAAGACGGTCTTGAAAAAGTAGAAAGAATTCAGGTTACAGGTTCTCGTATTAAAAGAACCGACCTAGAAACATCTAGCCCAGTAACAGTAATGACTGCAGAAGAAATTAAATTAAGTGGTTTTACACGTGTTGAAGATGTACTAAACCAACTTCCACAAATTGAAGCTGCACAAAGCTCTTTCTTAGCAAATGGCGCAACAGGTACTGCAACTGTTGATTTACGCGGTTTAGGCTCAAACAGAACTTTAGTGTTAATAAACGGTCGTAGAATGCAAGCGGGTAGTATTACTTCGCAGGTTGCAGATATTAACCAAATTCCAGCATCTTTAATCAAGCGTGTAGATGTATTAACTGGTGGTGCAGCAGCAGTTTACGGTGCTGATGCCGTAGCTGGTGTAGTTAACTTTGTTATGGATGATGAGTTTGATGGTATTTCATTAAATGTAGGTAGCTCAGGCTATCAACACAACAATGATAATAAATACATCCAAGGGCTAATGGATGATGAAGACTTCGACTACGATACTGGTAACACTGGTATTGATGGTAAAGCTTATAGCATCGACTTTACTATTGGTGGTGGATTTGACGGCGGTAAAGGTCATGCGGTAGGTTATGTTACTTACAACCGTCAAAATGAGTTAGTACAAGGTACTCGTGACTATTCATCATGTGCTTTATCTGATGATGGCAAATCATGTGGTGGCTCTGCTACAGCACCAAATCCAAATTTTGATATTTACCCAGTTGTAGATGGCGTAGTTGATTACGGACAGAACTTTTTTGGTAACTTAAATCCAAATGGTCAGGGTTTTCTTGAGGATGATGGTACCCGTTACAACTTTGCTCCAGTAAACCATTTTTTACGCCCGAATGAGCGTTTTACGTTTGGTACATTTATTGATTATGAAATAAATGAGCACTTTAGACCATACTTAGAATTTTCATTCATGCACAACAGAACAGCAGGTCAAATAGCTGAGTCTGGTACTTTCTTCAATGAAGAAATTTTGTTTGATTACAACAACCCTTTACTATCTGATATTCAAAAACAACAGCTTCAAACTTTATTTAACCAAAACGGCGATGATCAATTTGTTGCCTATATTGGTAAACGTAATGTTGAAGGCGGTCCACGAGAAGATAACCTAGAGCACACGTCATACCGCATTTTAACGGGTATGGAAGGTGAAATTAACGATAGCTGGTCTTATGATGTTAGCTATAACTACTCTGCAACAACGTCAAGTTCAGTTTATAAAAATGACTTATTAGCCCCAAAAATTGCTCCGCGCGTGGGTGCTGTAGGCACTGAATGTGACGAAGCAGATGATTGTTTATTATATAACGTGTTTGAATTAGATGGTGTAACAGCTGAGCAAGCTGCACAGTTAGCTGGTGTTGGTATACAAACAGGCTTAGTGACTCAAATTATCTACAGTGGTTATGTATCGGGTGAGTTTGATTGGACTTTACCAACAGCGTCAACACCTATAGCTGCTGTATTTGGTTTTGAGCGTCGTGAGCAAGATTACGAACGTATTTCAGATACTGTATACGAAGAAGGTCAACTGTTAGGTCAAGGTGGTCCATCACCAAGCCTTGAAGGGTCTATTGACGTAAATGAGCTTTACGCTGAATTACAAGTTCCAGTACTTGATGAACTAAATATATCTGCTGCTGCTCGTTGGTCAGATTATTCAACAACTGGTTCAGATACAACATACTCAATTGGTACTGATTACACGTTAGCTGATGCATATAAATTGAGAGCAAGTTATGCAAAAGTAGTGCGTGCACCAAATATTGGTGAATTATTCTCTGCGCAAAGTATTAGTTTGTGGAGTGGTGTTGATTCTTGTGCTGGTGATACGCCAGTATTATCACAAAGCCAGTGTGCTAATACAGGTGTAAGTGCTTCACAGTATGGGAATATAGGTGCATCTCCAGCTAGCCAATATAATCAATTTGCAGGTGGTAATCCGGACCTTGAGCCAGAAGAAGGCGATACAATTACAATTGGTTTAGTTGCCAACCCTTTCGATAACTTTAATTTCTCAATTGATTATTTTAAAATTGAAATTGAAAAAGTAGTTGGCACTATAGGCGCAGAACGTATTGTTGATAACTGTGCTAAAACAGGCGACGCATTCTTCTGTGACAGTGTTTCTCGTAGCCCATCTGGTAGTTTATGGTTAGGGCAATCTGGTTTTGTTACAAATTTGAGTGACAACATTGGCGCACAAACATGGGAAGGCGTTGACTTAACAGCGGGTTACAAAATGGACCTAGAGCAAGGTGCATTAAACTTTGATATTAATGGTTTCTACAGTATTCAAAAAGAAGTTGAGCCAATTTTAGGTGATGCTGATTTAGCTTACGACTGTGCTGGTGTAGTTAGTACAGACTGTTTTGCTTCTCCAAAATGGCGTCACACAGCTAATGTAAATTACCTACGTGATGATTGGCGTGTTGGTGTTAAATGGCGCTATTACGGAACTGTAGATTATGAAGGTTCTACAGATTCATTATTAATTGAAGATGGCGGCATTGAAGCATATAGCTTTATTGATGTTTCTGGTAGCTATTCATATAACGAGCATTTAACCTTTACTGGTGGTATGAATAATATCTTTGATAAAGAGCCACCATTAGTTGGTGGTACAGTATCTTCAAATGCAAATACGATTGCAGGTTTTTATGACTCGTTAGGTCGTTTTGTTCATGCAAGCTTCAATCTGAAGTTCTAATCTGCTTAAATAGCTGAACTATTAAAAGCCCATTTTTATGGGCTTTTTAATGCATATAATTTAATAAAAAAGCATATAACAGCAATAAAGTAATATTGATCTCTGGGGGGGAATTTGTTTTATCTAAGTAGATTTAATTTCGATACTAGATTTTTAAGCTAATGGATTTTGTAATTACTCGTGTGTTATTTAATTAAACCCTCTCTCCTCCATATAGGTCAGATAAAAACTGAGTCAAGTTTTTGTTTACTGCTCATGCCTATTGTTTATATTTCTATCAGGCAATAAATAGTCAATTATTCCTAGAAGGATAATTTTGCAGTGCGCATTTGGTACTTATGCGTGTTTATGTCTATTTGTAAGAAAGAGCCACAATTCATCAAAACCAATACATGTACAAATTAACCTTAGGATATATACATGTTCCAGGCTGACATATTAAAAAATAAATAACGGATGAATGCGCTTAAATACTTGTAGAGCAATCGCTTAACTGTTCGATAAAAAATTGATTGAGAATGAATAAAGCTTTATGTTTTAGTCAATTTTTTTATTTACGTATACGCATATAAATCTCAGGCTAAAGCCTGACGTAAAGTTGGTGATTAAGTCAGTTTAATATGTGTGTATCACTATAGTGATTTATTTTAATACAACATAATCTTTCGGCTAATCATTTAAAATATAATGTCGTAGAAAAATCAATCTATTATGGTAGTTACTTTTATCATCGACTTTCATTTCTGATTAAATATTGCACTACCTCTAAGTTTTATCTAATACTTAAGTTCTTGTTTTTAGGGTTGAATGATCATTAACGCTCCGATAATGGTAAAAATAAATAGTTGGGCTTATACTTAGCTTGAAATTTAAAAGCAAACACTAACAAGCAAGAGAGATATAAATGAAAGAAGTCCGATCTTTTATTAAAACAGCATCATTAACAGATCTTGAAAAAGCGCAACAGCTTATCAATGATGCAATTTCAAAATATACCCAGCAGCAAAAAGCGAAACAGGAAGTTTTGGATCTTTTAAAAGAAAAAGGACTTACGTTAGAGGATTTACAAGATGGATCATCTGATAAACGCACAAAAGTTAAGCCAAAGTACCGTATGGAACTTGATGGTGAAACTATTGAATGGACTGGTCGAGGCCGTCGTCCTAAAGCGTTTGAAGGTGTCGAACTTGAAAAGTTTTTAGCCTAAAGTTAAAGATAAGAGAAACTTCGGTTTCTCTTTTTTGTTTACCTCTCAATTTAAAAAATTAAAGTTTAAATTTCATGGCAGTTCTTTGCTAAAATCACCTCATTAAAATCCAATTGTTTCCCCATGAGCTATAAACTAAGACCTTACCAGCAAGAAGCGGTAGAACGCACCGTTTTACATTTTAGAAAAACGAATGATCCCGCAGTTATTGTTCTTCCCACTGGTGCTGGAAAGAGTTTAGTTATTGCCGAACTTGCGCGAATTGCTAAGCAAAAAATATTAGTACTTGCTCACGTTAAAGAGTTAGTTGAGCAAAATGCCCAAAAATATAAAAGTTTTAATTTAGAGGCGAGTATATTTTCGGCAGGCTTGAAAGAAAAGTCACTTTCTCATCAAGTAACGTTTGCGAGCGTACAGTCTTTGTCTCGCAATTTAGACAAGCTGAATGAGCACTATTCTTTACTTATTATTGATGAATGCCACAGAGTTAATGGCGATAAAAAAAGCCAATACGGTAAAGTGATAAATGCTTTAAAGGAACACAATCCTAAACTAAAAGTGTTGGGTTTAACGGCAACGCCTTTTCGCCTCGGTATGGGTTGGATTTACCATCATCATTATCACGGCTTTGTACGTGGAAATAGCGAGAGTCCTTTTAAAAGCTGTATTTTTGAGTTGCCTTTAAGATACATGATTAAAAACAACTACCTTACACCTCCTAATGAAATTGATGCAGCAATTAGCCATTATGACTTTTCTGCATTGAGCGCTAATGCTTTTGGGCAATATAGTAGTGAGGATATGAACGCGCTGTTAAAAAGCAGTACTCGTGCAACAAAGGCTATTTTAGAACAAGTACTTGAATACAGCGAAACCCGTGAAGGTGTTATGGTTTTTGCTGCAACAGTTATGCACGCGAGAGAAATATTAAGTTACTTACCTGAAGCACAGAGCGCACTTATTACAGGTGATACACCTAACAACGAGCGTGACAAAATTATTAATCAGTTTAAAGCTAAGCAACTAAAATATTTAGTAAATATATCAGTATTAACGACTGGTTTTGATGCGCCTCACGTCGATTTTATCGCTATTTTACGACCGACAGAATCAGTAAGCTTATATCAGCAAATTGTTGGGCGTGGACTTAGGTTATCTGAATCCAAAAAGGATTGCTTAGTAATTGACTATGCAGGTAATGGCTTTGATTTATTCTATCCTGAAGTGGGTGATAAAAAAGGGGATAGTGATAATGATCCTGTACAAGTACTTTGCCCTGGATGTGGCTTTGCTAATATTTTTTGGGGAAAAACTGACTCTGCAGGTAAAGTAATCGAACACTTTGGTAGGCGTTGTAAAGGATTATTAGAGGACGATGATGGACTTAAAGCGCAGTGCGATTACCGCTTTAGATTTAAAGAGTGTGAGGAGTGTGGTGCTCAAAACGATATTGCAGCACGAAAGTGTCATGATTGTGGCGCTATAATGGCAGACCCAGATGATAAGCTAAGAAACGCACTTAATTTAAAAGATGCGTTAGTACTAAGGTGCAGTGGTCTTAGTGTTACTCTTCTAAAAGATGAAATGATTAAAATAACGTATTTTGATGAAGATGGTACAAGTTGTGATGAAGTTTATAATATGGGAAATAAAGGTGCGCAATACATTTTTAATAAACAATTCGGTAAGCGGGTAGGTCACGGGCAAACGCCAAAAGACTTTAACTCGGCACAGCAAGTTATTGATGCACAATTTGATTTGGTTTCACCTGATTTTGTTATTGCTCGTAAAAGTAAAAAATATGGCTGGAAAGTAGCAGATAAGCTATTTGACTATAAAGGGAGTTTTAGAAAGGCAAACCAGTTAAGCCGCTAAGCTTAACTGGTAGAGTCTTCAATGGATGATTAAGCTTCTTCACCATCCATTAAGCCCCAACCATCGCCATAACCATTAAGGCTATTGGCTATGCTTTCAATATATTGCTCTGCTTGACCAAGTAAAGTGTGATCGGGCACCATTTGTACTTGTGCAATAACTTCCCAAACTCCAGTATCTTTACATTTTTCAAGCTTTGCATTTTGTACTAAAGCATCAGATACTATTTCTTTTGAAAACTTTTCAGCATCAACTTCTTTTTCAAATAAAATATAAAAATCTACTTGATGCATTTTACTTAAATCAATACCTTCGGCTGCTATTTCGGCTAAAAGTTGACCATTATCATCATTTGGGAATTGCATTTAAAAACTCACTAAAATTATTTTGTACTTGTTGTTGCCATTGTAACTAAAATAAATGCTTTACGCGTACTAATTTTAACACTTGAGTTAATGCCACGCTCATTATGGCTATGATATTATACTTAATGATAATCAATAAAATTTAAGAATATAAAGTAAGGATATTTACTTGTTCAATTCGTTTTTACGTTGCGTGTGTGTTTTAAGCCTTTTTTTAAGTACGCAATCCTTTGCATCCGAAAAGGTCATTGAAGATTACGAGATCAAAGGGTTAAATGGCGATCTTGAAAATAATGTTGCTCTTTATTTAAAGCAACTCATAGGCGAAAAACCAACACGTACACTTCGTCGTTATGCTAAAACACAAGTTGAAAACAGCATAAAAGCGCTTGGCTATTACAGCCCAGTAGTTGAGGTTGATTTTGATAAAGACGACAGTGATTTAATTGTTAAAGTAGAGCGTGGACCAGCAACTCGAATTGAATTAATCAATATTACCGTAAAGGGTGAAGGTAAAGAGGATGAACAACTTCAATCACTTATAAAAAATACTAGCTTAAAGCAAGGTGATGTATTAAACCATGGTAAATACGATACGGCTCACAAAAAAATAGAGTCTATGTTGTTAGAACTTGGCTATTTTGATGCAAAATGGCCTGCTCGAAAGCTAGAAATTTCGATTCAAAAAAATAGCGCTGTTATTACATTTGTTATTGATACCGGGATTCGTTATCAATTTGGTAATATTGAAATTGCGAGTAATACACCTGCCGAAAAGTATATTCGCTCTATTGCACCTTTTACTCAAGGGCAGCCTTATAAATCAACATTTATAGCAGACTACAACCTTGATTTATCAAGCACTCCTTACTTTGCCAGTGTGCGTGTTTATGCCGACATTGCTGCACGTAAAAATAAGCAGGTTCCAATTAAAGTCGATGTATTACCCAAGCCTGCAAATAGTTACGAGGTTGGTGGCGGTTTTAGCACCGATTTAGGTCCAAAAATACGTTTTAAGTGGTCTAAACCGTGGATCACCGAAGATGGACATTATCTTGAAACAAATTTAAATGTGTCGCAAAAGCAGCAAGATATTTCTATGGCTTATACCGTCCCGGTTGACGATCCTAATGATGACTTATGGCGTTTTTCGGTAGGTTATAAATTAGAAGATGAACTTACAAATGACACTTACAGTGAAATATTAACCGGGCAAGTTCAGCGCCAATGGTTAACTGAAAATAAATGGGTTCGTACTGCATTTTTACGCCGAGACCAAGAAACCTATCGTATAGGTGATGAAGAAGAAGAGAGTACTGAGATGTTAATGCCCGGCATTAGCTACGCGCGTAAAAAATCAAAAGGTGGAACAACGCCATATTGGGGTGAGCAATGGCTTATATCTGCTGAGTTTGGTTTAGATGATGTGCTCTCCAGTACTAATTTAATAAGAGTGCAATTACAACATGCTTGGTTAAGAACATATTTAGACCGCCATTTAGTGTTTTTGAAAGCTAATGTAGGAGCGATGCTTGTTGATGATATAGATAACGTACCATATTCATTGCGTTTTTATGCTGGTGGTGACCAAAGTGTACGTGGTTTTGCGTATCAGTCTATTTCACCTGAAAATGAAGATGGCGAATTGATTGGTGGTAAGTATTTACTATCAGGCACAATGGAATATAACTACCAGTTTTCCCAAAATTGGAGAGCTGCTTTGTTTGTTGATGGTGGTACAGCAACAAATGACTTTTCGGACCAGTTTGAAGTGGGCGCAGGTTTTGGTTTTCGTTATTTAACACCGGTTGGCCCTGTCAGAATTGATCATGCTTGGGGCTTGACTAAAGAAAGTAAAAGTACTCGTTTAAGTATTACTATAGGGCCTGAAATTTAATGTCAGTATTTAAAAAAATAACAGCGGTTGTTAGTGCCTTATTAGTGACCCTTTTGGTAACACTATTTTGTTTATTATTCACCTCACCTGGTAACCAATTTATTGCTTATAGCGCCAATAAAGCGGTCGATGGTTTAAGCATTGATATTAAAAATGGACGTTTTTTGTATAACGATGCATTTAATGTACGTTTTAATAGTAATGGGCTTGATTTTAATGCTCAACAGCTAAAACTAGATTTATTTTGGTGGCAGTGTGATGGTATATGCATTGACAACTTAAGTGCTAAATCAATAAAACTTACATTACCTCCTTCAGCACCAAGTGAAGAAGAGGCACCAACTGAGCCTCTTGAAAAAATTACTTTACCGTTCAATATTTCACTAAAAAATATTTCTGTGGGGGAGTTTGCTTTAAACCACCCTAGTGCGGATGTAATCGTTAATAACTTTAAGCTATCAGCAAAAGCAGAGGGCTCTGACTTTACAATTAAAAGCTTAACTATTCCAAATGTTGTTGTTGCATTAAAAGAGCAAGCAACACCACAAAAAGTACAAACAAAGCAAATTGCTTCAGCACCTATTACAGAGTTACCGGCATTACCTAATATAGAATTTACCTCGCCGCTTAATATATATGTTGAACAATTTGATATTACTAAAGTGACACTTAATCAAGGTGAGCAGCAACACAATATTGAGAATATTGCACTGCAACTTAGTGTAGAGGATGCAAATATTAACGTGCAGTCTTTATCTGCTAAGTATGAGCAATGGAGTTTAAATACCGAGCTTGATACCCAGCTTGCTGGCAATATGCCAATTAAAGGGCATATTATTGTAAAAAGCGATGAAAACAGCGCTAACCTTCTTTTAAAAGGCGATTTATCAAATCTTAATATTGATTTAGATACTACCGGTCAGTTTCCTTTAAGCCTTTCGGCAACGGCAAACCTTAAACAAAAAAATTATCCTTTTAGTTTAAACGGTAAAATTAACCAATGGCTTATTGATGCACAAAGTAATGAATTAAAAGTGCGCAACGTAAATTTAAGTGCTCAGGGAAATGCCGACGACTATCAATTAAGTGTAACGGGGAATAGTCAATTAGGTGCCTATCCAGCAGTTGATTTAAATACTCAACTCAATGGCTCGCTTACCAATGCAACGCTCAAAACACTTTCAATAAAAGCTAACGATAGTAGTGCAAACATACAAGCAAAAGTTGATTGGCAAAATGGTATTAAAGCTGACTTTACAGGCGCTTTATCTCACTTAAAAGCTCAGTACTTAACAGATGCTGTAACAAGTGATATTTCAGGGCAGTTTAAAGGTGCATTTAATACTAAAGCCGACACTTGGCAGCTGCAAATGAACAATACCAAATTAACAGGTTTACTTAATGATATACCGCTAGAGTTTGCGTCAAACTTTAAGTTAGACAACACTTTAAAAGCAAATATTGATAGTCTCTATTTAAGTAGTGGTGCCAATAAACTAGCGCTTAGTGGTCAAGTTGGTAATAAGTGGGAAGTAGATGGTGTTGTTTCTTTAAAAAGCGATGAGCAAGCCAATATGCCATTTATTGCCAATGGTAAGGCTGATTTAAAAGTACGAGGTGAAAGGCTTACTCCGTCAGTTGATTTAGCGTTAATGCTAGATAATTTTATTTTTAACGAAATACAAGTTAATAAGCTATCGGTAAAAGGGCAGCTAGATACCGCAACTGACTGGCAAACAAACTTAAGCATTAATGTGGACTCAGCGCTTGTTGCTGATCAACAAATTAATAATATTAAAATTGATGCCAGCGGTGATAAAACGGACCATCAACTTACGGCTTCTGTTGATGCTGAACAAGGTGCGCTAGAGCTTGAAGTGAATGGTAAGCTTAATAACACTATTTGGGACGGCGAGCTAAGTAATATAACGCTTACAGATAAAAAACTAAGCTTTAGTAATACAAAAAAAATAGCCGTAATGTTTGATTCACAAAGTGGAGACTTTGATGTTAGCGCACACTGCTGGCAGTCAAATCAAAGTAAGTTGTGCATCGATACGTTGTCACAAACAAAAGCGCTGGGGCAATTTAACGCGACACTTAGTAACTTATCGTTAGATGAGCTTAAGCATTTATTGCCGCAGAACATACGAACTCAAGGAAATTTAAAAGGTGATTTTGCTGTTAATTGGCAATCTGGTGCACTTAAAACATTCCGAGCTAATCTAAATTCTAATGAGTTAACAGCGGTACTTACCTCAGAAGAAGACAAATTTAAATTACCTATAGAAACACTTAATATAAGTGCATTTTCAGACTCGCAGGTTGGCAAACTTGAAGCTAATTTAGAGTCGAGTGTACTGGGTAAAATAAATACGCAAATTAATATAGATGATATACAAAATACCCAAGGACTTGATGGCAGTATTAACATTGATAAAATTTTACTCTCAGATCTACAACCTTTTCTTGAAACTTTAGAACAGTTAAAAGGCGATATAAGCGGTAAAGTAGCATTAGCTGGGACGTTAAAAGATCCGTTATTAAACGGAGAACTCAATATTAGCGATATTAATTTAGAAGGCGAACAGTTACCTATCGCGCTACAAAAATCTAATATAAGCGTATTGTTTGATAAAACAAAAGCCACAATTAAAGGCAACTTAAATGACAACCAAGGCGGTAAAATAAACCTAACCGGAGATGTTGATTGGCAAGGCGAGCAGCCAGCTGTAAATGTCGTGGTATTAGGCGATAAGTTTTTTGTTCGTGCGCAGCAGGGCGTTACATTTAAAGTATCGCCTGATCTAAAAATTGGCTTGGCTAATAATGCATTAAAGCTAGTTGGTGAAGTGGTTGTACCTTATGGTCGTATAATGATTGAAGAGCTACCTGAGGGCGCAGTACAAGTAAGCGACGATGAAATTATTATTGATCAGCAAAGTGAAGCAACCGAAAAAGTCCCTTTTAATTACGATGTTGATTTAAAGGTAATTGTTAAAAATGACGTAAAAGTTGAATCGTTTGGCTTGGAGTCAAAAATTGTGGGTGACTTGGCGATAAAAATGAGCCAAGGCGCTCCTATCATAGCCACTGGTGAGCTTAACCTTATTGATGGCACTTATTTAGCCTTTGGACAAGATTTAATAATTAGGACTGGTCAAGTGGGCTTTAGTGGATCTATTGAGCAGCCATACTTAAATATAAAAGCAATTCGAAATCCAAGCAACACAGCAAACGATGTGGTTGCTGGGGTAACACTTACTGGTAATGTTGAGCAACCCGTACTTAAAGTGTTTTCAGAACCGGCTATGGATCAAGCGCAAGCGCTTGCATATTTACTTAACGGTCAACCTTTAGGTGGTGGCGAAAACTCATCAAGTGATGCAATGTTAACGCAGTTATTACTCTCTCAGGGCGTTAGCCGTAGTGAGGGGGTTGTATCAAAGGTTGGTGAAACGTTTGGCTTATCTGATGTAAGTTTGAGCTCATCAGGCACTGGCGATAGCACTAAGGTTGAAATATCAGGCTACGTAGCACCAAGCTTACAAGTTAAATACAGTGTAGGTGTGTTTGATTCGCTTAGTGAAGTTGCTGTTCGATACCAGTTACTTTCGCAGCTATACATAGAAATAACTAGCGGCCTTTATCAAAACGTTGATGTGCTTTATAAGTTCGATTGGGAATAATTAAAAACTCATAATAACTATAAATAATAAGGAAATTAATTATGAATAAACGCATATTAATAGGGTTGTTGAGCGTGTACTTAAGTGGTTGTAGCTATCAAGGTGCTGGCAATTTAACTGAACCGAAATTGCCAACACTGACTGCAAACGAAGTAATTGCCAATGCCGCAGACGAAGAGTGGCGAGTTGTTAATAGGCAAAATATTTTAAAAATAAGCCTACCAACAGGTGCTGCATATGTTGAACTAAATTCGCAGTTAGCACCTAAACATACAAGTAATATAAAAAAGTTAGCGCGTGAAGGATTTTATAAAAATACCAGCGTATACAGGTTTGTTGAAGGTTTTGTTGCGCAAGGTGGCGATAGTTCAGGGAAAAAGTTAATTAAAACGGCTGAGAAAACACTCCCTGCTGAATTTTATTTAACGACAAATGAGCCACTTTTAATTACAGAGCTTGAGGGCGATGGGTATGCTGCGGTTACAGGGTTTTTAAACGGCTTTGCCGTTGCGCAAAATGCAGTACATACACAAACTTGGCAAGTACACTGTAATGGCGTTTTTGCTATGGCGCGTGATAATGATATAAACAGCGCAAGCACTGAGTTTTTTGTAACAATAGGGCAAGGTCCGCGTTATCTTGATAAAAACATTACAGTATTTGGTCGTGTACTTGAAGGCATGGAGCATTTTAATCGCTTAAAGCGAGTTGCAACAGCTAATGAAGTATTTAACCCTATTGCAGATATACACGTTCTTGCAGATGTTAAAAGCGATAGAAGCACATTTAAAGTACTGAAAACTGATTCATCTACTTTTAAACGTTTAATTACAGCCAGACAAAACCGCAGTGAGCCTTGGTTTATTAAAAAATATAACTATGTTGATGTATGCGGTATGCCAATCCCAACTAAACGTGGTAGTTAACAGCTTTAATGTTTATAACAAAAAAGGAGCCATGGCTCCTTTTTGTATTTGGACTAAACGCTGCTTAAAACTTTATTGTCGATTAATTTTAACCGAAAACGGTGTGTCATTATTATGCGTTGAACGATATGGGTTTATATCTAGCCCACCACGGCGTGTGTAGCGTGCATAGACCTCTAATTCTTTAATATTGAGCTGTGTAGTTAAATCACTATAAATACGCTCTACGCACTGCTCATGGAATTCGTTGTGCGTTCTAAATGAAATTAAATAACGTAATAACGACTCCCTACATACCTGCTCACCAGTATATCTAATAATAATACTTGCCCAATCAGGTTGAGAGGTTATTAAGCAGTTCGATTTAAGTAAATGGCTGTGCAGTGTTTCGCTTACCACCTTATCGTTTTGTGACTTAAGCGAGTTTGCATCAATATGGTAGTTATCAATTTCAATGTCTAAGTCATCAATGCATTCGCCAGGTAGTGAAGTGCAAGGTAAACAATTAAAATCATCAGCGCTATAAAGGGTTACTTTTACAGGGCTATTTACTGCGTTTGATAAGTCATTAATAAGATGTTGTTTTACTACATCACGACTTTCAAAGCGACTTTGATTAAAACTATTTAAATAGAGCTTAAACGATTTTGACTCAATAATATGACTGCTCTGACATTCAAAAATAAATAATGCCACGGCAACTTGTGGTTTACCTTTTGAGTTTAACCAAGAAAGTTCGTAGCCGGTCCAAATATCTTGACCTTTAAAAGGGAGTGCAGCTTCGTCAATATTTAAAGCATCACGATTTAACTTGCGGGCAATAGGGAAAAGCAAGCTGGGTGTGTACTGATCAACATATTCGGTAGATTGGCCTAATACGCTGCCTTTAAGGTCTGGAGAATTGCTGTAATCTGTCATGTTTGCTCTTAAATAGTTACAATGGGCACATTATATCTAATTTTAATGAGTTTCACAGTATGTCTGTAGCATTGCATTTAGCCCAACTTCATAAACAGTTTAGTGAAAAAAGCCTTAAAAACACCTCAAAGTATCCACTTATGATGCATGATGAACAATGGGCAAGCCCATGTGAATTAGGAGAAGTGGACGAGCAAGGCTTTATACAATGGCAAGGTACTTTGCAGCAGCCAGCAAGATCATTAAACGATTTAGCTAACGCATTAGATCTTTCATTCCCGGCTGACCTAAGTACGTTTTATGGGCATATGTACGGCGGCAGTATTTTAGCCACTATTGACGGTCACCAAGTAGAGCTATTACAAGCGTGGAACGAAGAGGACTTTGATTTATTACAGCAAAATATTACTGGTCATGTATTAATGAAACGCAAACTTAAGCAACCAGAAACTGTATTTATTGGTTTAACAGACCAAGATGATTTACTTGTTAGTGTTTTAATACAAACAGGCGAAGTATGTTTAGAACATGTAGGTAAAAAAACGCATCACGTTTTAGCTGCTAATATTGAAGAGTTTATGAAAGCGTTAGTGGTTTAATTTTTATAACTTAGCTTTTTAAAAACCAGTTAAATGTAAATTTAGCATCTAACTGGTTTGTGTGTTTATTGAAAATCCCACGAAATATTTGATACCAAACCACATGGCTCACATCTAAAATCAAACAATCCAAACCATGATTCTGGTAACTTCCAATCACCATTGCAGCTTGGGCATTTTCGTTCAAGTTCAGACTTTTTATCTGCACCGCCTACGCGATATAAGTAATAGTAAACAGGTTTTTTGGTTAAAAAACTAATTCGTTTAGTAATGTCTTTTCCGCGACGATATAAATCACTTTTTATACTCGAAATTTCCTCAAGTGCCGGAAACTCACAACGCGTAGCACCATTAATCTGAATTTGGTCACAGGCTTGCCAATCTTCCTGCCATTTTATTAGCGTTTTATAATCACCATTAGCAATAGCCGGAATATGAAATAACGGCACCGGTAAAAAATCATCTCCACAGTAAAGCGGGCTACAAGTATGAACATAAGTAGTATATAAAATATAACTCGAAGGCTCTTTGCAACAGTCAGCGCCGTTTGAGTGAATATCTTGACCAATAACTTTTACTTTTGGTGCGAGTAACCCTGCGGTATGTAACTTCTCTATACTGTGTTTAACAAAAGGGCTGTTATTAAGCGGGTGCATTGCATCCTCTGTAGGGCACATAACACGAGTAATAAAGTAACCGTCTTTTAATACAGTTGGAAATTCTTCACCCATTATTTGACCGTTAAAACGCAATGCATTAACCAAGCGATTTATTGCTTGTTCGGCTTGTTCTAAAGTGGTGTCTTGGTAGCAATCAAATGTTAAATCAACAACGAACATTTATAGTCTCAAATTATTTTTTTTCTAGCAGGGCAAGTAACTGATCGAGTTTTTGCTCAATTCTATCAAGTTGGTTTGTTTTAGGCCCGGTATTGCCTGCCTGTTGTGGGTTTCTCATAAAGTTATTAATTGAATCAGGGTTATTTTTATATTGGCTCACTGCAGCAATAATCATTGGCATTGGCACTGGTTGTGCCAAA
The DNA here is from genome assembly GCF_000498095.1 of Pseudoalteromonas sp. TB64. Classification (GTDB taxonomy): domain Bacteria; phylum Pseudomonadota; class Gammaproteobacteria; order Enterobacterales; family Alteromonadaceae; genus Pseudoalteromonas. The sequence continues at coordinate 2,103 of NZ_AUTQ01000240.1, read as the reverse complement.
CGAGCTTTTGTTAGTGCTACAGTCGGGATTTTGCCTTCATCAAGAAGGGCTTTAATTGCATCAAATACAACTGAATTCATTAGATTTATAACTCTTTAATAAAATAAATACGCAGCTTGTAACAGCAGCGTAGGTGCTATGTTAGCAATAAATAGAGGTGGGTACATTAACTAACGTACCAAATAAACTTATTTAATTTAAACTCGGGTTTAGAGGTTTATTAAGATATTGAACTAAAAAAGTCTTTTCAGTTCAATATCTCCAGAGCAGATTATTTGTTTTGACGAATGCGAACATCTAACTCATCAATTATTTCACTCCAATCACCATCTTGTTCAAGCGATTCGGCTAAAAAGTGTTGTTGAGCTTCATCCCAGAAAGGGGCGTTTTGTAGTAATGTAGTATCTTCAAGTTTATGAGAGGCAATAAATTCATCTATTTGCGATTCAGAGTTAGGTAAACCAAGCTGTGCAAATAGTGTGTTTATGTCGTGTTTTGTCGTGTCCATGATATTGCTCCTTGTAGTGAATGAAAACTAATACTAAAAATAAGGTACTCCTAACTAGTTAAACTCTCGCTGAATTTACGGTTAATTACCTTAAATATTAATTATTTTAGGTATATAGTTAACTTGAGACCAAATTTAAGTAAAGCTTAATTTATGAATAAAAAGTAAGCCTTTAACAACTGTAAGGCGTAGTAATAAGTAATACAAGGATAAAGGAAATACAATGACTGCAATCACACCAATCGATACATTAAGCGTACAATATTTAGCATCAGAGGATATTAGTACGGCTGCAAGTCTAATTTACCAGGCTTATCATGACGATCCTGTATTACAAAATATGCTTAGTTATAGCGAAGATGATAAATCGGTATATGAGAAAAAGTTACGTTCGTTAATTCGAGAAGAACTCAGTAGTTTTTGGCAAGAAAAACAGCCTCTAATTGGTCTATACCGTAATGATAAGTTAAAAGGTGTTGCATGTGTGTTTGAATCTAACAGCCAACTACAAGCACAACGCTATTGGCACTGGCGTTTAAAGCTAATGCTGAGCGCAGGTTATTTGCAAACAAATCAATTGATAGAAAAAGAGCAAACTATTCGTGATGCGTTAAAAGAGCAAGGTAATTATTACTTTTTAGCTTTTATAGCTGTTGATCCACGTTTTCATGGGCAGGGGTTTGGTCGGTATTTATTAAGAGGGCTGGATGATTTGGTTAAATCTAACAAAGAGTCTACAGGTATTGCCGTTTTTGTTACGCGAAAAGAGCACAAAGTACTTTTCAAAACAGAAGGTTTTACATCGTTTAAACAGCTTACTTTTAACCGTGTTGACGGAGAACTGCTGTTTAAATCAACAGTATCGTTAATTGAGTAAAATAAACATTGTGAGCATATGCGCCGGATCGGACATTCGACCGTGAGATATATCTCACATTGTCGTGAGCATTATCAGTAAAAGACCTCCATTAGGAGGTCTTTTTTGCTTTAACTAACTGTTATTAATTAACTATTTAAATTTTGCATATTTGTGACAAATAATTATTTAATGTTAAGTGCTATTACTGAAGCCCATTTGCTTTAAACTTCACTTTGTCAAGACGACATAGCTTAATGATTAAGTTACTGCCAAGGATACGGAATAGGCAACATAGCAGATGCTAGCAAGAAGCAAAAAGGACAAGTTTACACGGATGGCAAGGATGATTGAGGATATGCAGGATGCATAAAGTGGCAGGAGCTACTTAAAGGATTACCATGGATGATGTTGCAGCCGAGTGTTAGTTTACACACGATAGCCAAGATGGCGAGAGGATATGCAGGATGCATAAAGTGGCAGGAGCTACTTAAAGGATTACCATGGATGATGTTACAGGATGTAGCCGAGCGTTAGTTTACGTTTGATAGCCAAGATGGCAATAGGATATGCAGGATGCATAAAGTGGCAGGAGCTACTTAAAGGATTACCACGGATGATGCTGCAGATGCAGCCGAGCGTTAGTTTACGTTTGATAGCCAAGATGGCAATAGGATATGCAGGATGCATAAAGTGGCAGGAGCTACTTAAAGGATTACCACGGATGATGCTGCAGATG
>NZ_AUTQ01000239.1 GCF_000498095.1 Pseudoalteromonas sp. TB64 | reverse complement strand
CCACTTTATAGACTCATACTTAGAGTATAAAAAAGTAAAGTATTGGCTAAAGCCAATCGGTCGGAGGTTCATTCTTACAAGATACGTCCTGCGCCCACCACTTTATAGACTCTCACTTAGAGTAAAAACGAGTAAAGTAAAAATGAAAGTGGGTGCATAGCTCAGCTGGATAGAGTACTCGGCTACGAACCGAGCGGTCGGAGGTTCGAATCCTCCTGCGCCCACCACTTTCATGTTTTCATACGCTTTTAAAGTGTAAGAAAAATAAACCGATGGAAATCGGTTTTTTTATGTCTTAATTTATACGCTCTGCTTAGAGTTTAAATAAGCAATCTATGAAAGTGGGTGCATAGCTCAGCTGGATAGAGTACTCGGCTACGAACCGAGCGGTCGGAGGTTCGAATCCTCCTGCGCCCACCACTTTCATGTTTTCATACGCTTTTAAAGTGTAAGAAAAATAAACCGATGGAAATCGGTTTTTTTATGTCTTAATTTATACGCTCTGCTTAGAGTTTAAATAAGCAATCTATGAAAGTGGGTGCATAGCTCAGCTGGATAGAGTACTCGGCTACGAACCGAGCGGTCGGAGGTTCGAATCCTCCTGCGCCCAC
>NZ_AUTQ01000238.1 GCF_000498095.1 Pseudoalteromonas sp. TB64 | reverse complement strand
TAGGGCGTGTTGATCTTTGCGGTATAAAAAACAAACAGCATGAGGATAAGGTATAATTGAATTCGCTAAAAAACGTTACACCGAACCCTCATGCCAAGATTAATGTTAACAGACGCGACATGGAATGTCTTATCAAAAGTAATGCACTTAAGTGGTCGAATTTATAATAAGCCTGAGCATAGAAAAACGCTCGAAGGCATACTCTATAAGATGCGTACCGGTATTCCTTGGCGAGATTTACCGTCTTATTTCGGCTCGTGGAGTGCTATCTATAGACGATTTAATTTATGGTCCAAAAAAGATATTTTGAATGAATTATTTCGTGTGTTATCCCACTATGCTGATATGGATTGGATCTTTATTGATGGCAGTATTGTCAGGGCTCACCAGCATAGTTGCGGTGCAAGAACCGCTGGCAATGAATCAATCGGTAAGAGTCGAGGTGGCAATTCGACTAAAATTCATCTTGCAGTAGATAGCGGAGGATTGCCTGTTTATTATGAATTATCCTGTGGAAATACGCATGATATCGTCCATGCAGAGTCACTTGTAGACAATTGCCCAACGAGTAATGTGGTTGTCGCAGATAAAGGCTACGATAGTGAAAAACTAAGAGAGTTTATTCGTGATAATAGCGCTACACCCGTTATTCCACGCAAGGATAACAGTTTAGTGGGTAATGAAGATATTGACTGGTGCATGTACAAATATAGGCACTTAGTTGAGAATGCCTTTGGTCGGATCAAACAATATAGAGGGATAGCTACAAGGTATGAAAAGCTTGAACGGAATTATCATTCCATGCTCGCTTTAGCATTTACTATGATGTGGCTACCAATGTGGGCTGATTAATATATATACTACAAAGATCAACAGCCCCTAGTTACAGTGAAATACTTTCGCCTTCGTTTAAAATATACAACGGTGTTTTAGCATCCATTTTTTTAACCATGTGTAATAAACGTAGCAAAGCAGAGTGGCTAGTATGGTCGCCCATTTTCCAACTTGAGTTACCATACCCCCACGGTATCATTACTTTGCAGTTAAGCTCTTGTGCTGCGTTTAGCGCGTCTTCTGGTGTGGTGTGGACGTAACGATAAAATTTACCACTGTCTTTACTGTAGTAAGATGCAATAGGCATTAAGCACACATCAATATCGCCATATTTTTGCTGTATATCTTTAAAGTGTTTTGAGTAGCCTGTATCGCCTGCAAAAAATAAGGTGCTACCGTTTTGTTCGAGCAGCCAGCCATTCCATGCGTCTTTATTGTTATCTTCGTAAATAAAGGGCACTAATACGCGAGCGCTAAAATGATGAGCTGGCACGGCATTAATAACTAAGTCGTCAATGTTGGTTGTTGAGTACCATGGCATTTCGGTAATATTAAAACCGCCGGTGGGGAAGTTGTCGGCCATACCGAGTGGTGTTAAATAGCGAGGTTTATTGCCAATACTTTGTATGTCGGCTTTATTAAAATGATCGTAATGAATATGCGAATACATTACCGCATCAATATTTTTGAGTTCTTGATCACTAGGCCAAGCGCCTGCTTTACGATAAATACCACCACCAAGTTTAAAGCCAAGCGCAACTGGAGAATCAAATTGATTTTTTACCGGATCAAACAGCACACTTTGAGCATTTGGGGCATTAATTATAAAACTAGCGTGGCCAAGCCAGCGAACAGTATAGCCAGTATTAAGCTGGGGCTTAGTTTGTTTACCCTGATACTGGCAGTTTTCACTGCCTGTTTTACATAATAGATCAGGATGGGCTGGGTAGCAGTTTTCAGTACAGGTAGTGGGATATGTTTTTTCACCTGTGTATAAATTTTTATAACGGCCGTTTTTATCGTTAATAATTATAACTGAGTCGGGGCTGGTAATACGGTTAATATTATTAGGTGCGGCGCAGGCAGTTAGTAAGCATAAAAGCGTTGTTACGATTAAAAAGCTTTTCATTGTTAATTCCTTTTAGCATGCCTTTAACATAAAAAAGCCTGCAGCTAAGCAGGCTTTTTAAAGTAAAAAATGATTAGCCAGCGCTATTCATTTGCTCAATAAATTTATTTGAATCGGCAATTGATTTATTCATGTCGTTCATTAATACTTGAATATCACGCTTAAGGTTAGTGAATTCACCTTTAATAGCTGATACCGCTTGCGCATTTAAGTTATGTTTTAAATATAAAACATTATCATGAAGCGATGTTAATACTGGTTCCATTTTGCTTTCTGCGCTGCGCATAGAGCGTAATAAAGTGCTAAATTGACGCTGTGTGTTAGCTAGCTTTTTACTGCTTTCGCGTTTAAGCGATGCGCTTTTGTATTGTTCAAGCTCGTCGCTCCACTCATCAAATAGCGCTTCAGCTACGTCTTCTACTTTATCGATGTTAGTCGACACTTCGTTTGCTGCTTTTAAGCTCGACTCGTAATCGTCATTTAATGCGTTGTACGCGTCTTGTAATTCACCGCCTTTAAAATCGATAAGGGTGGTTAGACGCTCAAGCGCTGATTGAAACTCTTCTTGAGATTCTTGTTGTGAGTCTTTGGTTTCTTCTACGCGGTCGATAAGAATATCGCGTTTGTGTACACCTACTTTTTCCATCGCAGAATAATAAGCCGATTGGCAACCTGATAAAGTAAGTGTTAGTACAAGCATTGAAACACTAAGTAATGTTTGTTTTTTCATTTGAATTCCTGTTTACGAGCGTTAGTGCTGTAAATTATGGCGCTGATTGTTATTATAATCAAAACTATATAAGCACAAGTCAATTGTATGAATGATAAGCTCTCACATTACAAACAGCAAGTTAAGTCCTTTATGCGTCAACAGCCTGGCTGGTGGATGCAGTACTTTAACCGTTGTATAGATGATCAAATAACGGTTAACGCTGGCTACTTAGCCTACGTTACTCTACTTTCTTTAGTGCCGCTTATTGCAGTGGGTGTTGCTATATTTTCGGCTTTTCCGGGCTTTGAATCTACGCGCATGGAAATTGAGAGCTTTTTGTTTACTAATTTTGTGCCCACCTCTACCGATGTTATTAGAGAGCACATTAGCTCATTTGCCGGTAACGCTAACCAAATGACGGCGGTAGGTATTGGCTTTTTAGCTGCAATTGCATTGCTGTTAATACGCAATGTAGATGCCACACTAAATCGAATTTGGCGCATAAAGAAAAAGCGCCCAATGATGATCTCATTTGCTGTTTACTGGATGGTTTTGAGCTTAGGACCTATGTTGCTCGGTGCTAGTATTGGTGTTACTTCTTATATTGTGTCTTTGGTATCGTTTGCTGATCAGGGCATTCCTGGGTTTAGTGGGTTTTTGTTAAAGCTATTACCTTATGGTATTTCAATGATTGGTTTTATTATGCTCTACACCTTAGTGCCTAATACAAGGGTGTCGTTTAAAGCTGCCGTACCGGGGGCATTATTTGCGGCACTTTTGTTTGAGTTAACTAAAAAAGGGTTTGCACTTTATATTAGCCACTTTCCTTCGTACGAAGTTATTTATGGCGCAGTAGCAACTATTCCTATTTTGTTTGTGTGGGTGTATTTGTCGTGGATTGTTGTTTTGCTTGGTGCTGAGTTTACAGCATGCATTAGCCCAAATGATATTCCCGAAACACCAGAGCTTGAACTTGAAGATGATGAGCCAACAGCAAAGGACAAAGTTTAAATGCAAGGTTTAATACAACGCGTAAAACATGCCAAAGTAGAAATTAATAACCAAGTAGTAGGCGAAATTGGCAATGGTATATTGTTGTTGCTAGGCGTTGAAAAACACGACGATAAGCAAACTGCAGATAAGCTTTTACATAAGGTGAGTAATTATCGTATTTTTACTGACGAAAACGACAAAATGAACCTAAGCCTTAAAGATATTAAAGGTGAGTTGTTAGTAGTTTCGCAATTTACTTTAGCGGCTGATACTAAAAAAGGAATGCGCCCTAGTTTTTCATCTGCAGCTACGCCAAGCCAAGCTAACGAGCTTTACGAGTACTTTGTTGCTCAAGCTAAAGAGTTGGGGATTACAATAGCCACAGGTGAGTTTGGTGCCGATATGCAAGTAAGCTTGTGTAATGATGGACCCGTTACGTTTAACTTATCTGTTTAAGCCTCTTTTTTAGTAACCACAACAATATGATTTACATAGCCCGTAATTTTTTGCGGGCTGACGTTACAACCAAATACATCGAGTAATAGCAGCTGAAGTTGCTTTAATTGCGACTCATGCTGCGATAAAAAGTTAATAAATAGCACGCCGTTGTTATTTAACGCTGAGTAGATTTTTTTATAAAATGCCTCTTCAAATAAAAATCGAGGCGCGTCTATTTGGCTAAACAAATCTAAAATAATCCAATCAATATTTTTCGCACTTTTTAAAATTTGCTGTGCATCGGCGCAAAGTAATTGCTCATTTTTATTTGACGAAAAAAACTGTGTATAACAATCAATAATATCAGCGTTTTTTTCAACGGATGTAATGTTTGCTTGCGGATATTTATGAGATAAGTAATTACGAATAGCACCACCTCCCAAACCTAGTTCAAGCACTTTATTTGGTGCAGTTAAGGTTTGCCACTGTAAAGCTAAGTGTTGTAAATGGGGTAAAAGTAAACTGCGCGGGTTTGTGGTATCAATAACTGACTGTAGCGTGTTGTTAATTAACAGCCATCGTAAATTACCATGCCCGCGCACTTGAATGTAGTCGCCATTATATTTATGCCAATAAAGTAGCAGCCCTTCGCTGTGGCTGTTTTCAATAAAGTGGCTGTTAATTAGACCTGTAGATAAATTGATATAGTCGTTCATGCTCTTTAGCATAAACGAGCTTTATTAAAGCGCAATGGTCAGTGTCATTAATTTTTTACGTATTGCATAGCCATCACCAAAGTCGTATTTGCAGTTTTTTTAAGATGGAGTATTGTATTTGCTATAAATAATACCAACCGACTTAATTTTATTGATTTTTTAGCGCGCTAAGTAACCAATGAAATTAGTATAGAGCCGTAGCCTTTTTTGACTTTTATTTACGGCTTATATAACAACAGGAGTATGTATGTTTCAGGTAAGCACCCCACAAAGTAGCGAAGATTGGCAAGCCTATTACCAGTTGCGCTGGCAAGTTTTACGCGCGCCTTGGGGCGAGCCTCGTGGCTCTGAACAAGACGATATGGAACAAGACTCTGAGCACCGCTTTATAAAAAATAAAGAAGGCGAAGTGCTAGGTGTAGCACGTTTGCACTTTAATAATCATGAGCAAGCACAAGTGCGTTACATGGCGGTTGCAGAGGGTAATCGTAATCAGCATATTGGTAGTCGTTTGCTACATGAGCTTGAAAAAATAGCATGGACACAAAGTGCTGATGAACTGGTTTTGTTTGCTCGCGAACGTGCCCTTGAGTTTTATAAACGCCACGGTTACGAATTAAAAGAAAAAGCGCATTTAGCGTATGGCGATGTACAGCATTTTAAAATGGTAAAGCAAAAGCCATGTGAGCCAGGTTGGTTCCGTCACCCCAATTGGACGCAAGTTCTACAAAATACGTGGCGTGAGTCTATTCCAATTAGTGACGCAATGGGTATTAAGGTAGAAAGCTATACCGATTGGCAATTTACAACCAGTGCAGACCTAGACGCTAACTTAAACTTACATAACACGATGTTTGCAGGTTCTATTTATAGCTTAGCAACACTTACCGGATGGGGCGCTACGTACTTAGCACTTAAAGAAGCTGGGCTTGAAGGTAATATTGTATTAGCCGACGCTAACATTAAGTATTTAAAACCCCTTACTACAGACCCACGAGGGTGTGTTGATATTCAAACATGTAAAGGTAAGCTGAGCGATTTAGAAACAGACGGAAAGGCTAGTTACCTTGTCCCAGTCACTATTTTTGATGGCGATGATATTGTTGCTGAATTTGAAGGGCAGTTTGTAGTAAAAAAATAACTATTTAATTGTTCTAAACAAAAAAGCCAAGCAATGCTTAATGCCGATCAGTTAAGAAATATTTAACGATCCATTGACCGATCTTCTGGTTAGTTTATAAAGGCTTCTGAATTTA
>NZ_AUTQ01000237.1 GCF_000498095.1 Pseudoalteromonas sp. TB64 | reverse complement strand
ATAAAGAACCAGTCTGGCCTGCCAGCACTCAGGAAGCGAAGGGTCTTGTTTTCTGGCATGCGCAGATACACTCATCTCTACTTTGAAGTCATGCTCAGAGTAAGATTCAATGACGGTGTATTGCGTGTTGCTTTTAATCGGGACCATCCAGTGCGACTGTGGGTGTTGCTTACGCCAATTAATCAGTAGCTCAGCGCTGAGATAACATCGGTCAAAAATAGTTAGACTGTTATTACTTACATGACTAAATAACTGCTTTGCGTAGTTCACCTCACCTTGATAACTGGGCCCGAAGGCAACGTGGTGTATCAACCGGCTACGCAAGGAGCTTAAGGCGCATAGGCGTACAATAGGATATTCTGTATGACGGTTTTTACTGTGCTTAATATAGTGAAAGTGCTCAGCAAGAGCAGGTGTATCAGGTGCACGAAATTGCGTTCCATCGACAGAAAATAACCGGAGTCCATACCACGTATCATCAGCATCTTCTTCTTGTGTCCAATGGGCTGCACATAGGTGAAATAAGGCTTGGAGGGGGTCGCTACTGAGGCGCTGTCTCGCTTGAGGAATAGCACTTGGAGCAACCGTATCGCCCAGGGTATCAGTGAGTGTTAAATCTAACTTCTCAACAATGTCACTAATAGAGCGGTCGCGAAAAAGACCCATTGCAATGATAAGCCAGACGACAAGCTCAGCAGGTAACTTACGTTTGCGAATACTTGCTTTATCGGTCTGCTCGAGCACATTAGAAATCCACTCAAGAGGGATATGTTTCTGAAATGTAGATAAAGAGTCAGGAGTGGCGAATATATCCGTATCAAGTAACCAATGACTAAGCATAAAAATACCCTCATAATCAAAAGATGATAAGGGTATTGTGAAGCAACCAAAAGATCGGTCAACCGATCAAAAATACCTTAACTGATCGGTGTTAACTTTACAGTGGCTTTAGTTTTTGATTGGATTGCCTGTTGTTAATCAGTCACTACATCACTGTTTGTTACTAATAGCATACGACCACGAGCAGCAAGGTAAGTTGCAACTTGCAACTGCATCTCTGTATTTGCGGCTTCGCTTCCTTCAGCATCAGCCCCAGCGGCTTCATTAGCTGCAGGTGTAAGTATTGAACCATGGTGACCTTTAGTAAATTTAACTAAATAGCTCGATGGTGTTGCACTTAACGCTTGAGATGTACTTACTGTCTCTAACCCCATAAAACTAGCAAGTGGGATAGTACCTGCAATTGGGTTATTCGTTGTAGTAGGAGGTATAACTTGGTCCGCTTTGTTATCAGCGCCGTCTCCAACAACAACATTAGTGTAAACAGGAGTGCCTAGAGCTTGAACAGTTGCTGCATAGTTAGTTGGATCACCACTATCAAGTGCAGTTTGTGCCGCAAAAGCAAATTGCGTCATAACGCCTTGTATATTTGCTAACTTAGTCGTTTCGCCAGCAGTTGTAAGTGACGCAACATATTCGTTATACCCACACGTCAGATAAGCTTCCATATCAGGTAACAATATCCCACAGTTCGAGATTGCATCGCCTTGTAAATACACATTCAGCTCATCAGCTTCTGTTGTAGCGGCTT
>NZ_AUTQ01000236.1 GCF_000498095.1 Pseudoalteromonas sp. TB64 | reverse complement strand
CATAGGTTGGATCTTAAGGAATAAAACTTGAAAACATGCTCTGAATTTGATCTGATAGTAATCGCCAAACCACTATCTATCCCAAAAGCAGAGCATGAATAAATATAATACTGAGTTAAACAAAATAACGAAAGTGCTTAACGATTTTAATATTAACGAAATAGGTAAAACAAGCCGTTTTTGTAGCCGTAAACGAATAATAAAACCTTTCGAATTAGTCATGTCGTTAATAACGGCTCTAGGCGATAAATCGGTAAACACCGTGACAGATTTACATCGTTATTTTGTGAAGTTGACGGAAACTGATGTTCAATATAAACCGTTTCACAATCAACTGAGTAAGCCTGAATTCAGCCAATTGATGAAATCACTGGTCGATGTGGCGTTAAATGAATGGCAGCAACAAATACTCGGCACAGAAGTCACACTGTCAGATTTCAAACGCATCATATTGCAAGACGGAAGTTCGTTCGCAGTGCACGATAGTTTAAAAGATACCTTTAAAGGTCGCTTTACTAAAATAAGTCCTGCGGCAATAGAGGTTCATGTGAGTTGGGATGTGCTTCAAGGTTATCCCGAAGAAATCTCAGTGAGTCCTGATAGCCAAGCTGAATATGATTTTTTACCTGATGCTAAATCGTTAGTCGACACCTTGTTTTTAGCGGATAGAGGTTATTTTAAGTTATCGTATCTTGAATCAATTGATACAGCAGGAGGCTTTTATGTTGTCAGGGCTAAAACCACGGTTAATCCAACCGTAGTAGCTGCTTTTAATCGTCACGGTAACGCGTTAAAACGGTTTTCACAGAAGAAGCAAAAGGACGTTAAAAAGCATATTCGTCGTAGTGTTATTGTCGATATGGATGTGGAAGGTAAAACTAATTATCGATTGATTGCGAGCTGGCCTAGAGGAAAAAGTGAGCCTACTTATTGGGCAACGAACTTAAATCGAGAAAAATTTAGCGCTGAAGCGGTAATAAAGCTCTACAGTCTCAGGTGGCAAATAGAGTTACTGTTTAAAGAATGGAAGTCTTATTGCAACCTGCAAAAATTTAACACCAGAAAAGCGAGCATGATGGAAGGCTTGGTGTGGGCAAGTTTATTGACGTTGTTAGTAAAGAGGCGAATAGGCATGAGTGTTCAACAACTTGCCGGTATTGAGCTATCAACATTTATGGTAGCAAAAAACACCCAAGGTTGGTTTTATCAATTAATGGAGTCGATAACACAAGGCGTGATATCGACACTGAATAAAGCATGGCAAAAAACTATCAGTTTTTTGTCAAAATATGCACGAAGAGCGAACCCAAAAAGAGATAAAGAAAAAGGACGATTAAAATGCGGCCTGAATCCAATTATCTCTTAATGTCTAACCTATGTATGCGCGCTAGTTAGCACACAAAAATACTGATAGCGCTTTAGCTGAGCTAAAAGCTGTACTGGCGTAACTAATTTTAACGGAGAAAACTAAATGGATTCATCATCAATTATTGCGTGGAGTGTTTTGTTTGGTGGCATAGGCATTGGCTACCTAACTTATGGACGAAGGAAAAAAGCCGTTGTACCATTGTGTATAGGCTTGTCGTTGTTAGTGTTTCCGTACTTTGTGACGAGCGTATCTATGTTGCTTATTGTGGGCACTATTTTGGTAGCAATTCCCTATTTTATTAAGCTTTAATGCTATAAGTACCTTATTACCCAGTGATAATAAACACGTTTAAAATTGCTATATCTAATTACTTTGATATAAAAATCAGCCAGCTTATAACCAGTGACATTGCTAATAACAACGATAAGCTCCGCCAAAATACCACTGGGTTTTTCTCCGCCCACGCAATGCTACCAGTGCCTAACAAACTGTTATTAGGGTGGCGCAAATCGTAAATAAACTCCGACATTACCTGGTACCGATAAGCTGGGTTTGGCTGCAATGCTTTTTTAAGCGTAGCGTCTAACCACAAGGGTATATCGCGTTTTGTATCAATTACGCTTATATAACTTAACTTACTTTGCGCGGCTATGTTATGCGCTTTGGCGGCTTTTGTACCATATGGATATCGCCCGCTTAACATATAATAAGTAAGCACTGCGAGTGAGTATAAATCGGATCGCTCACTCGCCCCCGATCCCACCAAATATTCAGGTGCCGTGTACATTGCAGTGCCAAGTATTTCATCGCCATTGCCATCGGTTACGCCCATTATTTTGGCTGAACCTAAATCGATAATAGTCACTAAGCCACTACTATCTATTAAAATATTTTCAGGTCGAATGTCTTGATGTAAAATATCAACTTTATGTAGCGCTGTTAATCCTTTCGCTATTTGTTCTGTAATATCGCGTATTTTTTCAAGATTAGGAGTTGGATTGTCTAATAAAAACTGGGCTAAAGTCTGCCCTTCTATATATTCGGTAACTGTATAATAAAAATTACGCGCACTATGCGGTGGCACTGCTTTAACTATGTGCTGATTGTTTACTTTATGATTTACTTTGTTAAGCACCCACTCCTCAGTTAATAACCTATTTAACTGTGCGGCGTTATTTGTTAGCTCTACTGACGGCGCTTTAATTATGACAAAGTCGGCAGTTTTTAAGTCGAGCGCTAAATAAACGTGGCTTCGATTCGATGAATGAATAACACGCCTTATTTTATACCCTTGAGATCCATAAACGCCTTCTTGAATAGAGCCAAGTTTATTGCTTTCAAATAAATCACCTTCTTTTAAAATAGGTGGAATACTTAATTCATCCAGTTTATTTATTTGTGCTTTCGCGAGCTGATTTATTACAATAACCTGCATGGTTAAGTTGTCGTTACTACCAGCATTAACTGCTTCATCGACAACTATTTTAGCTTGCGTGTTTAAGTCATTTTTTTGATAGTTTAATAACGCTAAAATACGCTCTTCAGTCAAAAAGTTAAATATGCCGTCAGTCATCAATAAAAACACATCACCAACGATTAATGGCTCACAAAGGTAGTCGAACTTAAAATGTGGCGTTATTCCGAGCGCTTGGCTTAATACCGTTTGACCATTGGCTTGTATATTATGATCAGTTGTTAACAATGTAAGTTGGTTATTACGAAGGCGATAAATACGTGAATCACCCACATGAAAAATATGAGCGCATTGGTTTTGCAAAATAAGCGCTGAAAAAGTACATACATAACCTTTTTCAAGATTGTACTTATAAGGGCTGTGCTGATTTTTACAATATAAATGGGCATTTACACTTTTAAATACTTGACCACCAGCATGCTCAACGGACCATGCTGGTGATGTACAATAATAATCGTTAATAAAGCGCTTAACCGCACTTTCACTCGCTACTTGGCTAACTAAACTGCTACCTACCCCGTCGCTAATAGCAAACACGGCACCTTTAAGGTTAAGCTCATCTAATATTGGCACTCGGGACAAAACAAAGTCTTGATTTATACTTTTACAACCTTGTGTTGTAAAATACCCAGTATTGAGTGTTAAGGCAGTCATCGGTTATTAACTCGTATGCTGCGTTTGAATGTGACGCTTTGGCGCTGTTTTGTAGTGCGTGGTGTATAACGTTAAACCAGTAAACGCCAAGCCACCGACTAAGTTACCTAATACGGTTGGAATTTCGTTCCAAATTAAGTAATCCATTACCGAAAATTCACCGCCCATAATAAGCGCAAACGGGAATAAAAACATATTCACTACTGAGTGCTCAAAGCCCATAAAAAAGAACAACATAACAGGCATCCACATGGCAATTACTTTACCGCTTACATTTGTTGAAATCATTGCGCCAACAACCCCAAGCGACACCATCCAGTTGCATAGCATGCCTCTAATAAATATAGTTAACCAACCTGCTGTTCCAAATTCGGCATAGCCCAAAGTACGCGCCTCGCCTATTGCAGCAACTTTTTTAGCAATTGCACCGCCATCTATGTTGTACCCATAAGTAAAAATAAACGACATCATAAAAGCAACCGTTAGCGCCCCTAAAAAATTACCCAAAAACACTTTGCCCCAATGCGGTAATATTTGCGACCACGTAACGCCTGGTCGCTTTGCAAGCCATGCTAGTGGCGTAAGTACAAATACACCCGTCAGTAAATCAAAACCCATTAAGTACAACATAATAAAACCAACGGGAAACAACATCGAGCCCACTAAATGTGAGCCAGTGGCGATGCTAACGGTAATTGCAAACACTGCAGCTAACGCTAAAATAGCGCCAGCCATAAATGCACGAATTAACGTATCGCGCGTTGACATGTAAATTTTAGACTCACCAGAGTCCACCATTTTAGTTACAAATTCGGTAGGGATTAAATAAGCCATTTTTTTACCTTTATTTTGGTAGTGCTATTTTAATTTCCATTTGCAGCAATATATTGCAAGCAAAAAAAAACGCCTACACCTTACTTTTTAAAGTAAATGTGTAGACGTCTTCGTCTGGAGTCATATTGGTCTTAGCAAGGGGAGAAACCTTACTGTATGTTAATTAGCAAAGTTGGTGCCATTACAAAAAGTTAAATTATAGCTATTTAAAAACAAGTAGTTAGTTGATTTAATGTAATTTTAAAAATGGTGTTTACGCGCTATTTTTGTGCATTAAAAGCCGTTTTGCACCAAATAAAGTAATTAAACATTATAAATAGCAACCTCAAAAAGAAGCACCCAGCTACAGTATTGATAAAATCAATATCAGTTATTGAAAACAACAATTTCATTAATAATACACTTAGCGCTAGAGTGAAGTTAAGCCAACAAACTAAGAGTAATTATTATGCCAACTACCGCTATCTTCACACACCAAGACGGATTATTCATTGATGCTAATTTACATCAATTCATTAAAGAGCAGTTATGTACTAAAGCGACTTTAAAAACGACTGAGATTTACCAAGCTTTAGCTACGTTAGTTGATGAATTTGGGTGTACTTGTCGTAAAAATAAGCATCAACCAAGTGATACTCTTGAAGTAGACACGCTATTAAATGCGTATCAACAAAAAAATCATCCACATTGCCATATGAACGCACAAACAACAGAAGCCGTGCTTGATGAATACTGCTGCCAAGTACCTGCCATTATTGTTGTAGCATTAATGGATACTATTAGCAGTACACACTGTGATGAGCCAAATGCACATGCCATTTATCATCGCGCTGCTCAATTAACTAATCGCCCTTGTATGCACACAGTGCAAATTGCTAATGCATCAGCAGCTTAAAAATGGGGGTGTTTAAAAATGCTCGATAACCTTTTGTGCAAAGTCTGTGCAACTTAGGGTTATCGAGTTATTAGATATTGAATTATTAGAATCATCTTTATTTGGTGCTAAATCAAAAGTTACTTGGGAGCTTGCGAAGGTTTTTTCTAATGCGTTTTCAATCAATATTGCGGCTTTATCCCACTTCATAAATTTAAGCATTAACACTGCACTTAAAATACTGCTGCTCGGATTGGCTTTATTTTGTCCAGCTATACGTTCAAACGTGCCGTGTGTAGGTTCAAAAAATGCCACTTCGTTATTTAAATTTGCAGCGGGCATTATGCCAACTCCACCCACTTGCGCACTAAGCATATCAGCTAAGAAGTCGCCATTTTGATTAGTAGTGGCTACTACATCAAACTGTTCTGGATGCATTAAACATTGCTGAAGCATGTTATCGGCTATTACTTCTTTAATAATTAATGGTTCTTGATCTGATCGCTCTATTAGTAGCCAACGACCATTTTGATGATTTATAGCTTTAAATTCTTTTTTAGCAAGTGCGAACCCCCAACGTTTAAATGCACCATCGGTAAATTTAAGTACATTACCTTTATGCACAATAGTCAGTGAATCGCTGTTATTTTTAAGTGCGTAGTTTATTGCATAACGTACTAATCGCTCAGAACCCTCTTTTGAAATGTTTTTAATGCCAATGCCGCACTCTTGTGTAAATCTCAAGCGCGTTACACCCATTTCTTCACATAAAAAGTCGAGCATTTTTTCACTTTCAATGCTGCCCGCTTGCCATTCAATACCTGAATAAACATCTTCGCTACTATCGCGAAGCACCGTTATGTTAGTTAAAAAAGGATTTTTTAAAGGAGAAGGAAGCGCACTAAAGCCTTTAATGGTGCGCATATTTACAAACAAATCCATTTCTTGTCTGAGCGCAACATTAAGTGAGCGAAAACCACCACCAAGCGGAGTTGTTAGTGGCCCTTTTATAGCTATTTTACAAGTACGTACCGCGTTAATTGTTTCTTGCGGGAACCAATCACCGTCATATAATTTAGCTGCTTGTTCGCCGTTGTAAACTTGCATCCAATGAATTTTTCGCGCCGTTTTATAACAGTGTTCAACAGCACGATTAACCACATTACGCATTACTGGCATAACATCTAAACCCACACCATCGCCGTCAATATAAGCAATTATAGGTTCGAGGGGGATTTGCCAGTCCCCGCGCTCATCTATTGTTATGTTTTGACCTTGCTCTGGTACATTTATATGTTGGTACTGCATTGCTAACACCTACAAAGCTTTATTAATATTATTAAAGCATGATCAGTTTGGTGTGTCTGTATTCACTTTTTTATAGTTACTATCAGTTTAAAAAA
Organism: Pseudoalteromonas sp. TB64; assembly: GCF_000498095.1. Classification (GTDB taxonomy): domain Bacteria; phylum Pseudomonadota; class Gammaproteobacteria; order Enterobacterales; family Alteromonadaceae; genus Pseudoalteromonas. The sequence goes on along the minus strand of NZ_AUTQ01000236.1, from coordinate 10,593 downwards.
TATAGAGCTTTTATTTTTATCTATAAGTAGCAAATAAATATTTATTAAAACTGTATTGGCTTTGTATTATTGCAATTACAAAACCAGCTCTTCCATCTAAAAAGCCAAGTCGTAAAAAGTAATGACGAATAAAAGCAAATGTTGCTGAGCTTATTGCTTTTAATATGGATGATTTTTTGCCTTTCCTAATCATTTGGTCTGCACCAATATTGGCATAGTTATTTCTTTTATTTATATATGCAAAAATATCTTCGTATTGAAAGTGTAATAAATCAGCCTTTAAGTTAATCAAGTTACAGCCTTTAACCACTACCGATTCGTGTACCAAATTATTATTGTAACTCGTTGTGTTTTTATTGTAGATACGAGAAATACGGCTTNNNCCATCCACTATGACGAATAAATTGACCACAAAAGTGCGTTAATCTATTAAGTACTAGTACGTCTTTTTCTTTACATTTAGCAAGATTATCTCGTATTTCGGCACCTAATTCATCACTAACGACTTCGTCACAATCAATTGCAAAAATCCAGTCGTTACTTGCTAAAGCTTCTGCTCTTTGGCGTTGCTCACCAAATCCTTCCCAGTCGGCACGAACGAATACTTTATCTGTGTATTTTTTAGCTATTGCCAATGTTTCATCTGTACTACCTGAATCAAGTACAATAATTTCATCAGCCCACTTTACCGACTCCAAGCATCGTTCAAGTGTACTTTCTTCATTTTTACAAATAATACAAACAGATAATTTCACGGACTTTCCTTTTATTAATTAACATAGCGCCAACATTATAAACTGATTAGATAACTAAATAATGCAATTGTTGAATTTTTACTGATTTTAAATTTAACCACCCTATTTTTTAGCAAAAAACAGTGAAACCTATACGTAATTTAATCGCGTTAAAAATTCACAACGGCTAAACCACAACTCAATTATCCCCGTTAATCACACGCTTAATTCCGATCATTTAATATTTAACTTTTATTGGTATAGTCTTTGTGATTAGTTAAAAATAGAGTAAATAACATGAAGATATTATTGATATTGCCACTATTTATTACATGTAACATAAATGCAGTTGAAGTGGTTATACATAACATAAACTCACTTACCAATAATGGTCAAAAAACAGTATCTACTTGGATCAATCAAAGTATTAAAAAAACAAAAAATACGCTTGGTCCTTTAAAACAAAGTGTTTTACCTATTTATTTAAAGCCCAAACACTTTGCTCTTGAGCCTGTGCCTTGGGCTAGTGTAAAACGAAATGATCCCGATGGTCTGGAGTTACACATAGACCAACAAGCAAGTTTAAGTGAATTTACAAAAGATTGGACGCTTTACCACGAATTATCGCATTTATACCTGCCACTATTGCCTTATTCAGGGTTTTGGTTAAGCGAAGGTTTTGCGAGTTATATGCAAAATAAAATAATGCGTGATAGCGGTATTATAACTCAAGCCCAATTTGTACAGCGACTTAATGCCGGATTTGAACGTGCTCGCAAACAAGCAAAAACAAAGCAACAACCACTTAATAAACTGTCTGCCGATATGTGGCGACAACGCGCTCAACAGCGTGTTTATTGGAGTGGTGCAGCCTTCTTTGTAGAGGCAGATCTAGCTCTTCAAAAACAAGGAAAAACAGTGGCTGAAGTTATAAAAGCATATCAAACATGCTGTAGACCTGCGCGTTCAAACGCTAAAAAATTCATAAAAGAGCTCGATAGATTATCGAGTAGCAGTGTGTTTTCTTCACTTTATACACAGTACAACACGCGTACAAATTTTCCTGATATTACCAAAGCACAACTTAATCAGCTATAGCGTTATTTTTTAAGTAATTACAAAAATAGTTATAGGCATTCGCGTTAAAATTTACTGAATATTTATTCATAAACCCATGTAAGTATTCTACTTTTTTACACTCTACCAATTCTTTACGCCCCAAATTGGCTATAACATCATCTACATTAAAATGTACTTCATGATTTGGAAAAATGAACTCACACGGTACTTTTGCATTTAGCTGTAAATGATTACGTAATTGCGATGGATAAAATCCTATGAGCTTTTTAAGATGTGGATTGCCTGTGAGTAACTGAGCACGCCATGCTGCACTTGCACCTGCACTAAAAGCAATACAAGTTGTAGGACTCTTAAGTGCATTAAAGCATTCTTTAACCTTTTCGGTATATTTGTCGTGGTCGCAGTGTTTTATAAACTTTTCATAGTGATTAGCTTCACTTTCAATAACTTGCAGCTTACCGTTGTATGGATCTATAAGCATACTATTACTGCTAACACCCATTTTAAACCGTGTTAAAGCGGGTGTTAAACCAAAAATATCGCTGACAATTACGTAATCCATACTTATCCTTTTACTATTTAAAAACACGTTTGTAAGCAGTTGATAAAAAGTATTATAAATTATTTTATATAAATAGCTTGCACACACAATATATTTAAGTTACCTTCCCTCTCTGGTTTGAAGAAACCGCCGCGGTTAACCATTTACCCTGATCCAGTAAGCCCCGCAAAACGTATATTTGAAAGCTAAGTTATTGTACGGCGAGAACCCCTTAAAAATACCGAGATGAATTTTACTATCATCGCAAAAGTGTCATAAAGATCGTCAACACTGTAATGAAGCTAAACACAACATCGTTTATTTATTAACTGCATTTTGCTATAAAAAAATAGCGCAGAATAAATAACAAGAATAAAGTGAGTTTTATTATGTCTTATAAATATAATGGGTCTATGATCCAAATCGCACATCCAGTGCAATCTATTTCAGTAAACAAACATCGTGTAATCTTTAGTGATACACAAGGTTTAAAAAATGCATTGTTTCAAAAAGCGAGTGATGCACGCCAATTTGTTAAATGGCTTAAAGCTAGTTAACCAAATACTTTAATTGCCGTTTATTATTGCAATTATTGATAAGATATTATGCCAGCCTCGTTGCTGGCATTTTACTTTTTAGCACTTTGTTGGTTACAATAGATTTACAATAATAATTACTGGCAGCTGTTGTAATGCTCCGTGTATTTTTAACTCCTCTACTCTTTTGTTGTTTAAGCTCAGTAAGTAATGCTAAAACCATAAATTGGTTAACGCACGACTTTGCACCCTATTACATTTTAAATGGCAAATACCAAAAACAAGGTCGTGACGAAAGTATAATCACTCTCCTAGAAAAACAGTTACCCAATATTACCTTTAATCGAATGATTATCCCTTCTGGCAAAGTGATTCAGGAGCTATCAAACACATCCCATAATGCATGTGCATTATCACTTTATAAAAATGATTTTAGAGAAGATCATATTTATTTTACAAAGGAAAGCTCAACAACGGGTCTTTCTCCTTCGATTGCATTACATAAAAAATTAGCAGAAGCACTTGATATACCCAATGATAAAAATATCTCGCTGCTAAATTTACTACAGGATAAAAAGCTAACACTTGGCGTATCCATGAGTCGCTCTTACGGTAAAGAGATAGACACGCTAATTAATACTACGCCTAACATAGAGTTAGTCATTAGACCCACACGCGATAGCTTAGCAAGCCTTACATACATGCTTAATTTGAAGCGTATTGATATTTTATTGGGCTACCCTAGTGAGCATTATTATTTAGCAAAGCTGATGCACTTTGATGACAGCCTCACGCAACGCGCATTAACCGAATCACCCGATTTAAGCTATGGTTTTATAGGTTGTACCAAAAATGCTCAAGGTGCAGAGGATATAAATCTTTTAAACGAACAACTCAAAAAAATAAAACAAACTAAGCAATATAACCAAGTACTTCTTAGATGGTTACCAAAACACTTAAGACCACTATTAGAAAAAAGAATTTTAGAAGCTCAAACAAAAAACGCCACATAAGTGGCGTTTACATATCTAATTTTATATTTGCTAGTGTATTACTGGCGAATACCTTCAATAAATAAGCCAATATCTACGTGAGTAGATGCTGGTCCTAAGTTGTAATCAATACCATAATCAGCAAGTTTAAGGCTGGTTTCGCCCTCAAAACCTACACGGTAACCACCCCAAGGATCTTTACCTTCGCCTACTTTATCTATATCAAATGTAATGGTTTTGGTTACACCATGAAGCGTAAAATCACCCGTTACTTTACCCGAATCCTCGTCGTTAAATTTAACGCTTGTACTTTTAAAGCTAGCAGTAGGAAACTTATCAACATTTAAAAACTCTTTACCACGTAAATGCTTATCGCGCTCTGCATGGTTAGAATCTAAGCTTGTAGTATCAATGTTTACCATAATTTTTGAAGCATCTGGGTTTTTAGCGTCGTAACTAAATTTACCATCAAAAGTATTAAAGCGACCATGTAACCAGCTATAGCCTAAATGTTTAATTTTAAAGTTTACAAACGCATGAGCACCTTTTGTGTCAATTACATAGTCGGCTGCATTAGCAGCCGNGCCGTTGCCGATAACATCATTGCAGCAGATACTGCTGTACTTAGTAATATTTTTTTCATTTTAATCATCCTTTAATGGTTTGATCATTCTAATTAAGGTTTTATCTTTATCGATAAAGTGATGTTTTAATGCCCCAAGTGCATGCAATACTGCAAACCCAATTAAAATACATGCACCGTAGTAATGTACTTTTCCGGCTAAATCGGCTTGATGTTCAAATGAAAAATCAATTGCCGATACATCAAATAGTGTAAATACTTCTATTGCCCGTCCATCTGCTGTCGAAATTAAATAACCAGCAACAACAATCACAGCCAAAATAATATACATAACAATATGCGCGGTGTGTGCTAATTGGTTCATCTGTTGGTTTTCACCTAACGGCTTAGGTTTATTTGAAAAAACTCGCCATAAAACTCTAAACAAAAATACAGCAACCAATGTTATGCCAATACTTTTGTGCAAATCGAGTGAGCCTTTATACCAACTATCGTAATAAGTAAGCTCAACCATATATAAGCCTAAACCAAATAAACCAAAAATAGTTAGCGCCATGAGCCAATGTAAAATAATGGCAACAAGTCCATACGATGATGCCGTGTTTTTAAACATGTATAATTTCCTATATTGCTATGTGCTTACAATATAGTGCATAGGAGTAAATGAAAATAACATTTACAAACACTTTACGTGCGTATACGCACAGAACTTTGTTATTTAGCCTGAAATTTGAATAATAAATCTATCTTGAGCAGCTATTTTCAGCGCTAACTGCGCTGAAAATTAACTTAAATATCACCATGATTCAATACGTAGAAAGTCTCTTAACCAGAGTTCAGGTTATTTAAAGTCAGTTGTGCAAAAATGGAGGATTAAACAGATAGTTTTATAGGGTGGATTGTTCGCTTAAGCTAACATAAATTAAGCTTTCAGGGTTTACTTGCAAACAGGTAACAAGCCCTTCTTTAATAAGCTCAAGCATGGCAATAAAACTAACTACTACACCACTTCGCCCTTCATCAGGGGTAAAAAGTGCATTAAATACAACCGCTGCCTTTGCTTGCGATAATTGCTGCAATATTTGACTCATTCTCTCTCGGGTTGAGAGCACTTCAGCAGTAATTTGATGATGCTCAAAGGTTTTTGCACGCGCCATTACATCACTCAGCGCCAGCATTAAGTCTTTAAGTTCAACATCGGGGAGATTTTGACTTGTGTCTTCACTTATTGGCATAACGACATGCGCTATGAAAATATCACGACCAACTCGGGGAATATCATCCAGGTTTTCGGCGGCTTTTTTAAATAACTCATACTCTTGTAAACGTTTAATAAGCTCAGCACGAGGATCTTCTTCCTCCTCAAGCTCTTCGTGTACAGGTAGTAGTAATCGCGACTTTATTTGCGCAAGTAACGCAGCCATAACTAAATATTCGCCAGCAAGTTCGAGCTGAAATTCTGTCATCATTTCTACATAACGAACATATTGCTCTGTAATACTAAAAATAGAAAGTTCGAGCACATCAAGCTTATGCTTTTTAATTAAATAGAGCAGTAAATCGAGTGGTCCCTCGAAGGTTTCTAATATTATTTCGAGTGCATCGGGTGGGATGTATAAATCTTCAGGTTTATCTACAACCGCTTTTCCATGCAAAAAAGCCAGTGGCAGCTTTTGCTGCACTGGCTTTTCAATGTTTTGTGTATCTGCAGTGCTTTCGCTCACTCGCTATTACTCAAATGGGCTTGTATCACCACAACCAACACGTAAAATCTTAATTTCATCTTCAGACAAATCAATTACAGTAGTTGCTTGCTCTGCTAAGTAACCACCATGAATAATTAAATCAACGTGTTTGTCTAATCGCTCTAAAATTTCATCGGGATCTGATTCTGTAAACTGCTGACCTGGTAAAATTAAAGAACACGACATTAACGGCTCGCCAAGTTCGGCAAGTAAAGCACAGGCAATTGGGTGCTCAATTACACGCATGCCAATGGTTTTTTTCTTGTCGTTTAATAAACGCTTAGGGACTTCTTTAGTGCCTTTAAAAATAAAGGTGTAAGGTCCAGGCGTATTATTTTTAATTAATCTAAATAGCTGGTTATCTACGCGTGCATAAGTAGATAACTCCGATAAATCACGACAAACTAGCGTAAAATTATCGTTTTTTTCAATGCCACGAATTCGCTCTATGCGCTCTTTGGCTTGCTTGTTACCAATGTTACAGCCAATTGCATAGCCAGAATCTGTTGGGTAAACAACAACGCCGCCTTGCTTAATAATATCAACGGCTTGACTAATCAATCTCGGTTGCGGATTTTCAGGATGAATGTGAAATAATTGACTCATAATAATGCCCCTTCTTGTCCTTCCCAGGCTTGCCAAACACCTTGGCAGTCTTTCGGTAAGTATAAATTTTTGCCAAGCTCTAAATAACTTGTCGGAAAATGAAAATCAGACCCTTGCGAACAAAGTAAATCGTACTCACGGCTGAGTTCACCTAAAAATTGACGTTCGCTTGGCGCCTGCTGAGGTTGTGCAACTTCCATTGCGTCTCCTCCTACACTTTTAAATTCTACTAATAGCTTGCGTAACCATTTGTTCGACATTTGATAACTACTTGGGTGCGCAAGTACAGCAACTCCACCAGCGGCATGAATAGCCTCAATAGCTGTTTGCATGGTGCACCAACAACTTGGTACATAACCTGTTTTGCCACGACCTAAATACTTTTTAAATACACCAGGAAAGTTTTTTGCTACGCCGCGCTCTATTAATGCACGTGCAAAATGTGCGCGTGTGATTTGCGCGTTTTTTGCAAGCTCTTTAGCCTGCTCATAAATGCCATCAAAACCGTTTTTTGTAAGACGTGCGCCAATTTCTAGCGCGCGCTCTTCTCGCTTTTGCTGCTGAGCAGATAATAAAGAGGTAAGGTCAATATTCTCAATATCAATATTTAAACCAACAATATGAATTTCGAAGCTTTCCCATTTAGTCGACACTTCTGTACCCGTTATTAATGAAAGCGGTAATTTTTCAGCTTCAATAAATTGCTGGGCAGGTTTAATGGCTNTGCCACAGTGTCGTGATCGGTAATAGCAAACACATCAATATTTTTATCAACAGCGCGATGCAATAATTCTTCGACCGTTAAACGCCCGTCTGAGTGTGTGGTGTGGCTATGTAAATCGTATTTTATCAAAAGAAAACTGCTTAAAATTAAGGGTTAATGGTGTTTATGTAAGTATAACAAGTTTTTTGACTAAATTGTTTTAAATAAACACTTGACACAAAAGCATAAGATACGTTTTACTGTAGCCACTTTCAGACACATTAAGAATTAACAATAATGATCAATTCAAACTTAAACACTATTTGGTGGTGGCACTCGTAATTATCGGGTGATGAATTGTCGTGTCTAACAAAAATTCAAAACCCGCAACTATGCGGGTTTTTTTATAACTAAATTTTACGTAACGTTTTATATTATAAATATTTAATAAATATTGAGGCAGAAAAACATGAATAACGGTCTTACTCTTACACATCGTTGGTGGTGGCGCTTGATATAGCGGGACGGTAATGATCTGTTTGTAATTTAGATATCGTTATTCAAGCCCCGCATTGCACAGCATTGCGGGGTTTAATTTTTTGAGGGAATGAGGTTTGATTTTTAGTCATATAACTACCACACCAGGCGAAGTAACAAGCATAACGCAAGTACGCGACTATATAAGTAGCCCTCTTGCATTATATGCTGCACTTGATAAGCCTAATTCGCTGCTACTTGAATCGGCTGAAATTGATTCTAAAGACAGTGTTAAGAGCTTAATTTTAGTTGACTGTGCCTTGCGCATTGTATGCCAAGGCAAAACGGTAACAGTGACTGCGCAATCTAATAATGGTCAACAACTTCTAAGCTACTTACAAAGTAATGTTAAAAGCTGTGACGCAACCTTAGACGACACAACACTTACGCTTAGTTATTTAGACACAAGCGGCGATACTGACGAGGCAAGTAAACTCGTTGCAGATAATGCATTTAGCGCTCTGCGCACTTGTATTAACAGTATAAAAAGCACAACCAGCAATCCATTTTCAGTATTTTTAGGCGGTGTATTTGCCTACGATATGGTGGCTAACTTTGAGCAATTAAGTGATGTACCAGACGGTGAAAATACGTGCCCAGATTATGTGTTTTATTTAGCCGAAACGTTAGTTGTTATTGATCATCAAAAACAAACAACCGAACTCATTGGTAATGTATTTAATGGCCCTGACGTACATGCAAATTGCTTTGAAGTAGGCAAAGAGTTAGAACGTTTAAATACACTGTGCGACAACGCCTCAGAATTTAGTGCGGATATGCAAAGTGGACAATGTGATGTAAGCGTTGATATAAGCGACGAGACATATTGTGAGCAAGTGGTTAAGCTTAAAAAGAACATTGTAGATGGTGATATTTTTCAGGTAGTACCGTCGCGCACATTTTCACTACCTTGCCCTAATTCTTTGCATGCGTATAGCAAACTTAAAAAGCAAAATCCAAGCCCATACATGTTTTATATGCGCGATGAAGACTTTGCATTATTTGGTGCATCGCCTGAATCAGCACTTAAGTACACAGTGCAATCTAAACAAGTCGAAGTGTATCCCATTGCTGGCACTCGCCCACGTGGCAAATTTGCTAATGGGCAAATAAACCCAGACCTAGATAGCCGCATTGAACTTGAACTTAGAAACGATCAAAAAGAACGTGCTGAACATTTAATGCTTGTAGATTTAGCCCGTAACGACGTAGCACGTATTAGTGTTGCAGGTACTCGCTTTGCCAAAGAGTTATTAAAAGTAGACCGCTATTCACAGGTAATGCATTTAGTATCGCGCGTTGTAGGCACATTAAAACCAGAGCTTGATGCACTGCATGCTTACCAAGCTTGTATGAACATGGGCACACTTGTTGGCGCACCAAAGGTTCGGGCTGCTGAGCTTGTACGTCAAACTGAAGGTAAACGCCGTGGCAGTTATGGCGGCGCTGTAGGTTACTTAACCGGTGACGGTGCAATGGATAGCTGTATTGTTATTCGCTCTGCTTTTGTTAAAAATAATATAGCTTATGTACAGGCTGGTGCCGGTGTGGTGTTTGACTCAGATCCTATTTCTGAAGCAAACGAAACCCGAGCTAAAGCACAAGCGGTTATTACCGCCATTAAATCTACTTACAAGGCGGTATAGAATGAGTGAAGCTAATCCTATAAAAATCTATTTTTTAGATAACTTTGACTCATTTACTTACAACCTTGTTGATGAGCTAACAATGCTTGGCGGGGAACTTGTTGTTTACAGAAACAACATTAGCGCCGAGGTTATTTTTAACAAAATGCGCCAAGAACAAGGTCAAGTACTATTGGTACTTTCGCCAGGTCCTGGCACACCAAGCGATGCAGGCTGTTTGATGGAGCTTATTGAGCTCTCTAAAGGTCATTTCCCTATGCTGGGTATTTGTTTGGGTCAACAAGCGTTAACCCAAAGCTACGGCGGAGTAATCGGTCATGCCGGTGAAACCGTACATGGTAAGTCTTCAATTATTAGTTTAGGCGAGCACCCTGTATTTGATGGTATGGGCGATACAATGCCTGTTGCACGTTATCATTCATTAATGGCAACAAAAGTGCCTGACAATATTGAGGTAATTGCCCAATATGAAGATATACCTATGGCTATTTATCATCATGATGACAACGCATTGGGTTACCAGTTTCATCCAGAATCAATACTAACGCCGAACGGCGCAATGCTACTTCAGCAAAGTGTAGCCTACTTAACACGTGCCAAATAAAAGAGGACATTATGAGTACACAACCAGAACAACCCATAAATGTTCAACACGCTATTGAGCAACTAATTACTGGGCAATCATTAAGCTACGCAGACGCCAAAGCGCTTTTTGATGAAATAATGCAAGGTAATATGAGTGAAATTGAGCTAACCGCCCTACTTATAAGCCTTAAAATTAAAGGCGAGGTTAGCGACGAGATTGCAGGAGCTGCAGCCTCAATGCGTGAAAACGCCGTTGCTTTTACTACCAACAGTACACAACTTGCTGATAGCTGTGGCACTGGCGG
>NZ_AUTQ01000235.1 GCF_000498095.1 Pseudoalteromonas sp. TB64 | reverse complement strand
GGGCGAGCCGCTTACAGAGCCCCGTATTATTAAATTTAAAACAGGGCGTCGCTTAAAAGGCTGGAACAAAAACTGCCTAGCGCTTGGCCTTGCTAGCGGTTTTTTAGAGCCACTTGAGTCCACCAGCATTCACTTAATTATGTCGGGTATTATTCGCTTCATGCGTTTATTTCCATTTAATGGCATTACCAATCACGCAATTGACGAATACAACAAACAGCTTAAAAGCGAAATTGAAAATATTCGCGACTTTATTGTGCTGCACTACAAAGTAACTAATCGCGATGACAGCGAGTTTTGGCAACACTGTAGTGCGATGGAGGTGCCAAAAACCCTTCAACATAAAATTGATTTGTTTAAGCAAACCGGTCGTGTATTTTTAGACGATGGTGACATTTTTAGAGTCGACTCGTGGGTGCAGGTTATGCTTGGTCAAGGTATTGAGCCTAATCAACATCACTTAATAGCCAGCATGATGAGTGATGAAGAACTCACCCGTTTTTTACACGGTATTAAGCAACAAATAGAGCAACGCGTAAGCCAATTACCACCTCATCATGAGTTTTTAAAACAATATTGCCCAGCATAAAAAAGCCCTTATTACTAAGGGTTTTGGGTACACAAAACAACTTTTATTTATTTAAATTTAACTATTGACCTGCTTAGCAATAGCCACTAACCTAAATATGGAAGCGCTTCCTTAAAGTTATTAAAGACCATTGCTTAAGATTAATTAAATTAAATATGGAAGCGCTTCCACTTATGCAATTTATAAAATATAAATAAAAGCCAAATTTACTACAAAGAAAACAGGGGTTTTCTCTTAATGAAACAATTATCTTTACCTAGTGGCTCACCACTTTTAGCTAAAAACTTTACTTTTGGTGTAGCTACAGCCTCATTTCAAATTGAAGGTGGTGCAGCCGATCGCTTGCCGTGTATTTGGGATACCTTTTGCAGTAAAGAAGGCAAAATTGTTGATAATTCGAATGGCGATGTAGCATGTGAACATTACACTCGCTGGGAAGATGATATAGAACTAATTGAATCATTAGGCGTAGACGCTTACAGACTTTCTATTTCGTGGCCACGCGTAATGACCTTAAATGGGCAGTTAAACCCTAAAGGCGTTAAGTTTTACACCGATATTTTAGATGAGTTAAAACGTCGTAATATTAAAGCTTTTGTCACTTTGTACCATTGGGATTTACCACAACATATTGAAGACGAAGGCGGTTGGTTAAACCGAAACACCGCTTACGAATTTGCCCATTACGCAGATTTAATTACAAAAGCATTTGGGGATCGTGTGCACTCTTACGCTACTTTAAACGAACCGTTTTGCAGCTCTTTTTTAGGTTACGAAATAGGCGTACATGCACCTGGTATTGTAGGGCGCGAATTTGGTCGTAAAGCCGCTCATCATTTATTACTTGGTCATGGGTTAGCTATGCAAGTACTTGCTAAAAACAGTCCAAATACACTAAACGGTATTGTACTTAACTTTACGCCTTGTTATTCAGTTACCCAATGCGAAGAAGATTTAAAAGCCACTGCATTTGCTGATGACTACATAAACCAATGGTACATGCAGCCTGTAATGCAAGGTAAATACCCTGATATTATTAAGCAGTTACCTAAAGCCCACCGCCCAGACATTTTAGAGGGCGATATGGAAATAATTGCTCAACCACTGGATTATTTAGGGGTTAATTTTTATACCCGTATGCATTATCAAGCAAGCGAAACCGACTTTTACCATGAGCTGCCACATAAAGCACCAATGACCGATATAGGTTGGGAAATTTACCCTAAAGCGCTTACAGAGTTACTTGTATCGTTAAACGAAAAATACACCCTACCACCTATTTATATTACCGAAAACGGTGCAGCTATGGCTGACGAATTTAAAGACGGCGAAGTGAACGATAACGACCGTATTGAATATTACCACGAGCATTTAAATGCCCTACATAACGCAGCAGAGCAAGGCGTAAAAGTAGATGGTTATTTTGCTTGGAGCCTAATGGATAACTTTGAATGGGCAGAGGGATATTTAAAACGTTTTGGAATAGTACACGTAGACTACACCACACAAAAACGAACTGTTAAAGCCAGCGGTAAAGCGTACAGTAAACTAATAACAAGCCGATAAATTATCGGCTTATAACAATAAGAACACACACTGTGAACAAACTCCCTTTATACGAAAAAGTCGGTTACGCCATGGGCGATGCCGGCGCTAACTTAGTATGGCGCGGTGCGCTTGCTTATTTAGCGGTGTTTTACACCGATACATTTGGCATATCGNCTGCCATGTTGTTTTTGGTTGTAAGGCTGTCTGATGGCGTAACCGATATTATTATGGGTATGATTGCCGACAGAACGCAGTCGCGCTTTGGTAAGTTTCGACCTTGGATACTCTACTCAGCACCATTTTTGGGCTTGTTTATGGTGTTGTGTTTTACTACCCCCGACTTTAGCACCACCAACAAACTTATTTATGCCTACGTAACCTACATTGGTTTAACGCTTGCTTACACCGTAAGTAACGTGCCCTACTCGGCACTTATGGGCGTAATGACACCAGACGATACAGAGCGCACAAAGCTCTCTGGTTTTAGGTTTGCAGGTGCGTTTACTGGTGGCTTACTGGTTATGGGTTTTTTACCTGAGCTAGTGGCTTTTTTTGGTGGCGGCGACGATGCCAAAGGCTATCAGCTTACTATGTACTTATTTGCCAGCTTACTTATTATTTTAATGATTATAACGTTTGCGACCACTAAAGAACGTGTAACACCGCATGCCTCAAATGAAGGCAATTTAAAATCAGAGTTGTTTGATTTAACCAAAAGCCTGCCATTTATAATCCTACCTTTGCTTGCTACTACCTTATTTTTTTATTACCGCGATTTATACAGCGGCGTATTTTTTGCCCTTGTTATGGCAGCAATGACATTCGTTATTAAAAAATTACTCAATAAAGATAAGAAAAGCTTAACGGGATCACAGCGTGACATGGTTGACCTTCTGACCAACAAACCTTGGTTGGTATTACTTGGCATTGGTTTTTTAACCATGATGTTTAATGGCATAAAATACGGTGTAATTGCGTACTACTTTAAGTACCACGTAGCCAATGAACTCATGGCTGGNNCTGGGCAATACTTTATCGCCTTGTTGGTTGTATCTATATTAGGCGCACTTGCCACAGGTAAACTGGCCGAAATTATGGGTAAACGAAACCTATTTATTGCATCATTAATGCTAAGCGGCATACTCACTACTGCATTTTACTGGGTGCCTAGCGATAACCTAGTTGCTGTATTTACCTTTGGTTGCGCCGCTGAATTTTTTGCCGCGATGATGCCAACATTATTTTTTAGTATGCTTGGTGATTCAGCCGATTATTCAGAGTGGAAAAACAAACGCCGCGCTACAGGCCTTATTTATTCTGCGGGTACATTTGTGCAAAAAACCGGTGGTGGTTTTGCAGGTGCATTAGTATTAGTGGTACTTGCAGGCTACGGCTATAACGGCATGGATGAGCTAACAATTACACAAGCCCTACCTGGTATGCAGTTACTTATGAGCTGGATACCCGCCGCATTTGCTTTTTTAGGTGCCGCATTGATGCTTATTTATCCGCTAACCTCAGCGATGACGCAAAAAATAACAGAAGACTTAGCAATTAGACGCAGTAATGTGTAAATTAACTTTTAATGATTCTTCGCGCTTTATATTTTTATAAAGCGCGAGTAAAAACACATATAAGCTAGGACATCAATGGCGACAATTTATCAAGTATCAGAAATGGCAGGTGTGTCTTTATCAACTGTTTCAAGGGTACTTAACGACAACGACTACGTAAGCAAAAAAACTAAAAAAAAGGTATTAGAAGCAATGAAAGAGCTAGGCTATCAGCCAAGTTCTATTGCACGCTCTTTGGCGTCTAGCACTACAAACAGCGTAGGTATTTTAGTTTCTGAGTTGGATGGTCCGTTTTTTGGTCAGATGATGTCAGCCATTGAAGAGCATCTTCGTATTGCGGGTAAACACGTTATTATTACCCCTGGGCACAGTGACGAGAAAAAAGAAAAAAACGGCTTTGAGTTTTTAATAAGCCGTAATTGCGACGCTATTATTGCCCACGTAGAAGCAGTATCAAACGAGTACTTAATTGAGCTAAGTAAAGGCAAAACCCCTATTTACTTAATGAGCCGCTACGTTAAAGAAATTGAAGAAAACTGCATTAGCCTCGACAACGTCATGGGCGGCTACTTAGCCACTAAAGCCATGATCAACAAAGGTCATAAAAACATTGCGTATATAGCAGGCCCGCAGTTTAAAGAAGATGCGTCAAATCGTTTAAAAGGTCACAAACAGGCATTAGCAGAATACAACCTAACCTTTGACGAAAAGCTATTTTACATAGGCGACTTTAAAGAAACCGGTGGCAGCGATGGCTTAAGGCATTTTATTCAAAATAAAGCGCAAATAACCGCCCTTGTATGCGCCAATGACGAAATGGCATCGGGTGCCATGAAATACGCCCGAGAGCACGGTTTTAACTTACCAAAAGATTTAGCCATTATTGGGTTCGATAACGTAATTTTTACCAATTACCTCTACCCAACGCTTACTACAATAGATAACCCAGTTCCCGAAATGGGCAGAGCTGCGGCTAACTTAGTGCTTAAAGACATTTACAAAAAAAGCGGCATAACAGTAAATCATGTGTTTCAGCCAAAGCTTATTTTAAGAGACTCAACACCCGACATTAATTAACTTTAAACCTAATTTAAACCTAATTTAAACCTAGTTTAAATCTAATTTATGTAACTCGTTACGCACCCACTGCGTATCTAAATATTGCTCTACGTGTTGCTGCGCAAACTTTAAAAAGTTACGTGCAGCATGCGATATGTGTCTATCTGTTCGCATTACAAAATACCACTGACTTGCCAAATGAGCATCGGTTACGTTTAACACTTTAAAACTAGTATCGTCTGTTGCAAGTACATGGCGTGATAAAACCGCAATGCCCAGACCCGATGCAACCGCAACGCGTATTGCTTCATTACTCGCCATTTGCACGCTATCGCTCAGCACTAATCCTCGGCTTTGTAGTTCGCTTTCAAATAACATACGTGTTGCTGAGCCATTTTCTCGCAGTAAAAAGCGATACGGCATTAAATCAGTTAATTTAACGGCTTTTACGTGAGCTAACGGATGATTTAGCGGCACTATAAATTCCAGTGGATTATGCAAAAAGCGCGCAGCTTGTGCGTGCTCAAGCGACGGCGGGTGGCTAAATACATAAATATCGTCCTCTCCTCGCTCAAACCTATCAAGCACCTCTGCCCTGTTACCTATTTCAAGCGGAAGCTCAACATGGGGATGTAAATTACTATAAGGCCCAAGCAATTTAGGTAAAATATATTGCGCGGTATTAACCATTGCAATTTTACAACGGCCGCGCGATCCACCATTAAGCTCGGTTAAAAAATCTTGATAATCTTCAAAATGCCCAAACACCTGTTGGCATGTTTTAAATAGCTCAAGTCCTGCATCGGTCACGTGTAGCTTTTGCTGTTGTATAAGAAGTAATGGCTCGCCTACGGCTTCTTGCAGTCGCTTTATTTGTAGCGATACCGTTGGCTGTGTTAAATGTAAGCGCCTTGCGGTTTCGCTTATTGAACCCATTTTAACTACGCTCATAAATACTTCAAGCAACCTAAACGATATATGTCGTAAATCCATACCTACCTCATAGCCTCTTACTTAGTTAAAAACAATCCATAGATAACTATCTATATGTAACTCGTATTTATTTTATTATTTACTATACAAAGTTTTATCTACAATAGCGCCACTTAATTTACCATTTAGTAAGGAAAGCCAGTGCCAGATATTGTTGTTATGTTTTTTATTTTAGGATTAGTAGCGGGTATTTTACGCTCGGACTTGGCCATTCCAAAAGCCACCTACGACACATTAAGTTTATTGCTCATGTTAACCATAGGCTTAAAAGGCGGAATGGTACTGCACGGTAACTTAAGCTGGCAACTACTGCCCGAAATGGGGTCGGTAATGCTGCTTGGTGCATTTATACCACTTATGCTTTACCCTATTTTAAAATACGTGATTAAACTCTCTGTTGCTAATAGCGCCAGTATTGCCGCGCATTACGGCTCAGTGAGTGCAGGTACATTTGCTGTTGCACTCGCCTATGCCGAGTCGGCTAAGTTGGTAGTAGGCGCAGAAGTAACCCTGTATTTAGTGATGCTAGAACTTCCTGCAATCATTGTTGGTTTATTGCTTTACCGAAAACTTGATAAACAAAACAGTCAACACTGTGAACCCTCGTTAAAAGCGCTTTGGCACGAAACTCTCACAAACAAAAGCGTAATTTTGCTCATCGGTGGTGTAATCATAGGTATGATGTACGGCACAGTTGAAGGCAGCCAAGTAACGAGCCTTTTAACAAGTAGCTTTAAGGTTGTGCTGGCATTATTTTTACTAGAAATGGGTTTAGTAGCCGCGCAAACTCTTCGCCCTATCCCATGGAAACATTGGAAACTAGCGGTATTTGCTATTGTCACCCCGCTATTTTTAGGCACGATTGGTGTAACAGTAGGCACACTTTTAAATTTAGAATTAGGCTCGGTAGTTATATTGGGAAGTTTAGTAGCCAGCGCCTCTTACATAGCCGCGCCCGCTGCAATAAAAGCGGCAATTCCTAAAGCCGATATTGGTCTTGCTATGCTGAGTTCACTCGGTGTAACTTTTCCGTTTAATGTGATTGTTGGTATTGGTTTATATCACCACCTTGCGGTGGCAATGCAATAAGCAAATAAGTGTTAATTTTATTACTTTAAAAAACGGTTGAACCCTATTCTATATAGGGTTTAACATTAGGGCGTGTTGACCTTTCGTGATTGATTTTGCAGCAGACTGTCTGGTATTTAAGCAAGGCAGAGCCTATGTAGTGTGGTTATTCCCCATAAATAGGCGATAACGCAGCATAAATGCCAAACATGCGCTGCCCTTTGGGTTCTTTCTAGGGACGATTAACTCTTTGTTGCTCGGTTTTTACTTAGCCCGCTAGGTTACAAACCTCGCGCCGCGATTAAATCGCCCCTAGATTGAACAAATTTCAATCCACAAAGATCAACACGCCCTAATAAATGCTCACAAATATAAAACAATATCTACATAAAAACACTACAATAAAAAGCATAATAGATCCGATAATTTACCAAAACGATCGTTTTAAAGTTTATTTATATTGCCTAATAAAAATCACTTTACTTATCTTTAATTTGGCTTTAAATTCGCGCAAATTTTATTATTAAAGTAACCTCTCAAACTTTAAAACAGTGGTTATTTACCTTCAAGAGTCGATAAACACAAATGGCCGAATTAGCCGCCACAAGCCCCAAAAACAATCCTTTAGCGCCTGTTATAGGGCTGTCGTTTTTTGCTATTGCCTCGGGCTTTTTAATGAGCCTTATTCCGCTGTCGTTACCTGCATTTAAACTCGATGAAAACCTAGCGCCTTGGCTTGCGAGTATTTTTTACTTTGGCTTACTTATTGGCGCAACCACAATAGAGCGCATTGTGGTAAAAATTGGTCATCGCTTCGCTTTTATATTATTTTTAAGCTTATTAATAGTCAGCGTGCTTGCACAACTTGCGCTGCCAAATACCGTTAACTGGCTAATTGCACGATTTATAGCGGGCATTGCTGTTGCTGGTGTATTTGTAGTTGTTGAGTCTTGGTTGTTAATGACCAACACGGCAAAGTCGCGTGCTAAACGTTTGGGCTTATACATGACCTCACTTTATGGGGGCAGCGCCGTAGGTCAACTTGCTATAGGGCCGCTTGGCACCGAAGGTTCAACGCCTTATTTATTTGTAGCTTCGTTATTATTTTTAGCTATTTTAGCGCCTTTATTAATAACCAAAGGTCAGCCCGAAAAACAACATCTTGAAAAACTCCCACTAAAAGAAATAAAAACACTAAGCCACCCTGCAATGCTCGGATGCTTAGCGTCGGGCTTATTACTAGGTCCTATTTATGGCTTAATGCCGGTGTATATTGCAGCGCAAGCAGATCAAGCTCAATACACAGGGACACTTATGGCCGTTATTATTTTAGGTGGCATGGTAGTGCAGCCGCTTGTGAGTTACTTATCTACTCTGCTTGAAAAAAGCTTACTGATGGGTTTATTTTGCTTAGTAGGTGCCGTGGGCGCTGTGGGTATATTACAAGCAACAACATTGGGCGGATTAATAGTAAGTTACTTAATATTGGGCGCATGCAGCTTTGCACTTTACCCAATTGCGATTACGCTTGCGTGCGAC
>NZ_AUTQ01000234.1 GCF_000498095.1 Pseudoalteromonas sp. TB64 | reverse complement strand
CCAGGCAGAATTTGCTCAGCGAAATTGATAGGAATGAATTTATTTTGACAGGATAAGTCAGGCTTGTAGTTAGCCATAACAGTTTACCGTGGGTGAATAATATCTATTAGATCACAGCGAACAGATGGATTCAAGGTTAAAAAGCAACCAATCAAGAATAGTTGGATACGTTCCTAAAAAGAGTAATTCTACAGCCTCAACGCCTCACTAAGAGGCAAATAATGGTTGGCTAAAATAGACGACGAAGGAGTAAATAGCCAACTGTTATTTGTCCTTTTGAGTGACTTATAGTTCGACCAAGCCACTTAATTTAAAAGTAACTGACTATTATGTTAAGTGGAATATGCTTCTGTTGGTTACGAATATTGAATGACAAACATCCAATGTTTTTAACAAGACGTTCGAGCCAACAGAGCACCTCGATTTCAAAACGCATACTCAGGGATTGCCGACCAAGACTATCTATAAGACCTGCGAGAAACGAGATTTAAGCACATTCCGTCCTTAACTTTAACCGTAGGCGCTATAAAATGAAAGCATATAACGTTGATAATTTTGCTGTACTCATTGGCATTGACTGGGCCGATAAAAAACATGATATTTGTGAACACCCAACAGGCACTAATAAATATCATTACACCGTTATTAAACACACACCTGAAGCGTTGCATGAATGGGCTATGGATATTAAACAACGTTATCCAAAGCAGAAAATAGCGATTGTTTGCGAGCTTAAAAAAGGGCCGCTTATTTATGCATTAGCTAAATACGACCACCTTACTTTATTTACCGTTAATCCTTGTGCTGTTGCTAAATACCGCCAGGCTTTTAAGCCCAGTGGCGCAAAAGATGACCCATCAGATGCCTTTCTACAAGTTGAAATTCTCACGTTACATATGGACAAGCTGTCTGTCATTGAGCCCGAGTCAGCTGCTATGCGTTCGCTGTCTCAGCTTGTTGAATATCGCCGAAGTTTAGTGCAAGACAGTGTCGATTTATCCAATAAAATAACAGCGACATTAAAAAATTATTACCCGCAGGCACTTGAATGGTTTAAAGAAAAGGACACGTATATATTCTGCGACTTCATTCAGAAATGGCCGTCACTCACTGCGGTTAAAAAAGCAAGAAAACAGACTTTACTCGACTTTTTTGAGAGTCATAACTCACACTATTGCGCGGTCAATAATGCACGACTAGACAGTATTAAAAATGCGATGCCATTAACTCTGGACGAAGGAGTAATTGTGCCTAATCAAATGCTCGTTGGAGTGCTTATCACGCAATTTAAAGTGTTATTAAAGGGCATTGAAAAGCTCGATAAAGCAATAAAATCGGCTTATAAAACCCACCAGGATAAAAAGATATTTGATAGCTTACCCGGTGCAGGCCCACAACTCGCCCCACGTTTACTAGTTGCTTTTGGTAGTAATCGTGCGCGTTATAATGATGCTGCAGAGCTTCAAAAGTACGCTGGTATAGCGCCTGTTATTGAGCGCAGTGGTCAAAAAATGTGGACTCATTGGCGTTATAGTTGCCCTACTTTTTTAAGGCAAACATTTGTGGAATGGGCAGGCTTTTCTATTCGTTATTCGTTTTGGGCTAAAGCGTATTATGAGCAACAAAAAGCCAAGGGTAAGCCGCATAACAGCATTATTAGATCACTGGCATTTAAATGGATAAGGATTGTATTTAGATGTTGGAAAACGAATACACCCTACGATGAATCGACGTATTTAGCGGCCTTAAAACGCAGAGGTTCACCACTATTAAAATTTGCAATTAATAGCTAAATTTTACTAGTCGTCCACCTCAGGGCGTGTTGTTA
>NZ_AUTQ01000233.1 GCF_000498095.1 Pseudoalteromonas sp. TB64 | reverse complement strand
TAGGGGCTGTTGATCTTTGTAGTATATATATTAATCAGCCCACATTGGTAGCCACATCATAGTAAATGCTAAAGCGAGCATGGAATGATAATTCCGTTCAAGCTTTTCATACCTTGTAGCTATCCCTCTATATTGTTTGATCCGACCAAAGGCATTCTCAACTAAGTGCCTATATTTGTACATGCACCAGTCAATATCTTCATTACCCACTAAACTGTTATCCTTGCGTGGAATAACGGGTGTAGCGCTATTATCACGAATAAACTCTCTTAGTTTTTCACTATCGTAGCCTTTATCTGCGACAACCACATTACTCGTTGGGCAATTGTCTACAAGTGACTCTGCATGGACGATATCATGCGTATTTCCACAGGATAATTCATAATAAACAGGCAATCCTCCGCTATCTACTGCAAGATGAATTTTAGTCGAATTGCCACCTCGACTCTTACCGATTGATTCATTGCCAGCGGTTCTTGCACCGCAACTATGCTGGTGAGCCCTGACAATACTGCCATCAATAAAGATCCAATCCATATCAGCATAGTGGGATAACACACGAAATAATTCATTCAAAATATCTTTTTTGGACCATAAATTAAATCGTCTATAGATAGCACTCCACGAGCCGAAATAAGACGGTAAATCTCGCCAAGGAATACCGGTACGCATCTTATAGAGTATGCCTTCGAGCGTTTTTCTATGCTCAGGCTTATTATAAATTCGACCACTTAAGTGCATTACTTTTGATAAGACATTCCATGTCGCGTCTGTTAACATTAATCTTGGCATGAGGGTTCGGTGTAACGTTTTTTAGCGAATTCAATTATACCTTATCCTCATGCTGTTTGTTTTTTATACCGCAAAGATCAACACGCCCTAGTGCTTTACTATTTTTTAGTAAATAGGTTATTTGATTTAACGTGCCAAATCCATGCGCTTTTAAATAATTTAATATCAAAAATTGTCCGTATTCGCTATCAGTTGGGATTGCAGTGTTTATATTGCTTGGTAATACGTGCGATGTTAGGTCGTACACTTTATGAAAGTTTTTACGCTCAGTAATCATTAAATCACCCTGCATAAACAAAACTTCTAACGCTTGCTTCGTAGGTTTTGCTCCCCAGCCATTACTTTTAATATTTTGCGATGCAAAGTCTTTAGCCATTAATGGGCCTTCGCTCTTTATTCGGGCAATAACATGGTTCATCATTTTTTCATCTTTTTTAAACCAATGTGTTTGCTCGCCATTTTTTAATGCCGCTTTGCGTGGGAGGGTAAATCGGTAGTTTTGCATGGGTAAATAGGCCGCCGCATGCGACCAGTATTCAAACACCTCCTTATTTGCTACAAGATGGTCTAAATGATCGATGTTGTAATCTGCGTGTCGACTAAAAAGAGTATGATGATGAGCACGCTGTACAACAGAAATAGTATCTATTTGCACATAGCCAACGTTATTAAACACCGCTAATGTTTTAGCTAATGCAGTACCAGCTTTGGGGGTTTTTGAAAGCAAGCCTTGGGAAAGTAACGCAAGCTTTTTAGCGTGGGATAAGGAGAGTGATTTCATCGGTATTTTATTAATAACATAAGCAAAAAAACAAAATACCATATAAACAAGGTGAATATGATAACCTTTTTATCAAAGGCTGACTTTTAAGTAAACGAGCTAAAAACAGTAATGTAAACATGAAAATGGTGTTATGGGCTTAAATTTGAGTGTTGGCTGCTAACTAATTAATGGCAAATTAAAACGAGGCTCCAGCTGTTTTAAAAGGACGAAAAATGGAAAGGTTAACAAAAGAGCAGATTCAATTTTTACCGATGTACGACGGTTTAAGTCTAGATAATATAATTGTAGTAACGCAAGCGTCAGATGCGATAAGCGCGATAGAAGAGCTAAAAAAGCATGCAGTTTTAGGGTTTGATACAGAAAGTAAGCCTTGTTTTAAAAAGGGTGAAGTAAGTGATGGACCTCACCTAATTCAATTATCTACAAAAACAAAAGCGTTTTTATTTCCGACTAAATTTTTTGAAAACTTTACTGAAATTGAAAGTATATTGTCTGATCTAACAATCAAAAAAGTGGGCTTTGGACTAAAAGAAGACAAAAAACTTATTTTTAGAAAATTTGGAATTAGCTTAGAAAACACAGTTGAATTATCCTCTAAAGTTATGCACTTTGCGCAGGTAACACAGCGCGTTGGTGCTAGAGCTGCTGTTGCGATGTTTTTTAATCAGCGTTTATCTAAAGGTGCACAGCGTTCAAACTGGTCTGTTTTTCCTTTAAAAGATCACCAAAAAATGTACGCCGCAAATGACGCTCACTCAGCATTACTAATCGAACTTGAAATAGAAAAACACAACAGTAATTAGGTAGCGGCTTTAGTATAAGGCATGTGCCATATGACCTTTAAAGTAATCAAAGGCTATATGGCACGAACTATATTTATAGCTTTAATTTTATAGGTCTGGGTTATATTTGCTTTTAATTTCATCCACGGTCATTCTTTTAGCTACGCTTTTAAAGCTCAGTGGTGAATTATTACAGTTAAATTCTAATGTAAAATCAGCTTCCATTTCATAAAGGCTATCTAGCGCAATTAATGGCTCACTAATAAACCATTTTTGTGACTCTATAGTAACCACGTCGGAGAATGATTTTTGAAATTTACGAACTCCCAGTTTTTTTGTTTCAATAGTCATTGGTTCATTAGACGCATTGATAAAATAAACCTCTGACACCCAATCACCAATACCATTCTCATAAAGCGTTTGTAAATCATCAGAAAATGGTCCGTCGTGCTTAAAACCCTTAGGTACTCTTTCAGGACCTAACGTAATAACAAGTCTGGTTATTAATCCAAATTCAGGATTAAAATCTTCAAATTCATAATACGTACTATATTGTACATCTTCAGGTTCGTTAGATTTAGAGTCGAGATTTTTATTCATTAGGTTACCAACTTTATAAAAAGTATTTTTAAATATAAATAGCGTGTGCTACATAATTGGGTAAAACATATCAAAATCAAAGGCGCTCAACAACATTAGTTTAATGCAATAAAATGCGGTGCAGAGAAGCGATTTTCATAATTTTATATTAAGCTTATACCCACGCCCTAGTTATAAATAAGGCGCGGTTTGGCTTATTTTTGATTGAGCTACGTGTTCGGGTTTGCCTTGCGCTACTATTAAGCCGCCTTCATTGCCCGCACCAGGTCCTATGTCAATAATCCAATCACTATTACTGGCTACTTGCATATCGTGCTCAACCATAATAACCGTGTTGCCGGCATCAACGAGTCCATTTA
Organism: Pseudoalteromonas sp. TB64; assembly: GCF_000498095.1. Classification (GTDB taxonomy): domain Bacteria; phylum Pseudomonadota; class Gammaproteobacteria; order Enterobacterales; family Alteromonadaceae; genus Pseudoalteromonas. The sequence goes on along the minus strand of NZ_AUTQ01000233.1, from coordinate 6,239 downwards.
ATTGCACCATTAACATAGCCACATCTTTAGGGTGCAGGCCGGTCGTTGGCTCATCTAAAATATAGAGGGTATCGCCGCGTTGTGTGCGCTGTAACTCAGTGGCAAGTTTAATGCGCTGCGCTTCACCGCCCGAGAGTTCTGTAGCTGGTTGCCCCAAACGTAAGTAACCAAGGCCCACTTGAAGCAGTGCATTTAGCGCGCGTAAAATAGCAGGTTCATCGGCAAAAAATGTATGCGCCGACTCAACTGTTAAATTAAGTACATCGGCAATGGTTTTATCTTTGTAAGTAACTTCGAGTGTTTTTTCGTTATAGCGCTTGGCGCTACACACTGGGCAAGGCGAATACACACTGGGTAAAAATAAAAGCTCTACGCTTACAAAACCAACGCCTTCGCAGTTTTCGCAACGACCTTTTTTTACGTTAAACGAAAAGCGACCTGCATCGTACTTACGTGCTTTTGCCTCGCTTGTGTTGGCAAACAGTTTTCGTACATGATCGAATAACCCTGTGTAAGTCGCTAGATTAGAGCGGGGAGTACGGCCAATGGCTTTTTGATCAACCGTAATAAGGCGCTTTATATGCTCAATGCCTTGAGTAATTTTCCCTTCGGTTGTTATATCGAGCTCTTGGTCGAGCAGTTCGGCTTCATCTGTTGGTACTTGTGGCTGCGATTTTTGCCCAAGTGCATCGTATACCAGCTCAACTAAAGCTTGGCTTACTAAACTCGATTTACCAGAGCCAGACACGCCCGTAACGCTTGTAATAACGCCTAGCGGAAATTCTACATCGAGTTTTTGTAAATTATTTCGCTCAATACCGGCAAGCTTTAACCATGCTTTGGCGCTGCGTTGTGTTTTATTACTTTGGCTTAAAAGCTTTTCATCATTTTTAAAAAGGTATTGGCTAGTATGCGAACTGGTCACTTTTTGCAAACCTTCAACAGGGCCGCTATAAACAATATTACCGCCATGCGTACCAGCATTTGGACCTACATCAACCATCCAATCGGCATGTTTAATAACGCTAACATCGTGCTCAACTACAAATACAGAATTGCCAGCCGCTATTAGCTCATCGAGTGCTTTTAGTAATGCTTGTGTGTCGCCAGGGTGTAAACCAGCCGAAGGTTCATCTAATACATAAACCACACCAAATAATTTAGAGCGAATTTGTGTAGCAAGTCGTAATCGTTGTAGCTCCCCAGGTGAGAGCGTTGGTGTTGTACGCTCAAGCGACAAGTACCCTAAACCAAGCATGGTTAGTGCTTCAATACGAGTGAGAATGTCTTTGGTAATACGCTTTGTAACAATGGCTTGCTCTGGATTTTTTGTATTTTTATTTACTTTAGCATTAGCCGTTTTACTTAGTTTGCTGGCGAGTTCGTTTAATGTAAGTTGAGATAGCTCGCCAATATCAAGCCCCGCAAATTTAACACTTAGCGACGCTTGTTTTAATTTTTTACCTTGGCAGGTAGGGCACTGCGATATTTGCATAAATTGCGATACGCGCTTTTTTGTACGCGGGCTTTGTGTGGTAGCAAAAGACTGTAAAACAAAGCGTTTAGCGCTTGAAAACGTTCCCATGTAGCTTGGATCTTCGTTATTTTTTATCGCATTTAGGGTTTGCTCATAGGTGTAATCAGGGTATACAGGCACCGTTGGGGTTTCGTCGGTAAATAAAATCCAATCGCGTGCTTTTTTAGAAAGCTTATTCCAAGGCGTATCTATGTCGTAGCCAAGGGAAGTAAGAATACGGCTTAAATTTTTACCTTGCCATGCTGGTGGCCACGCGGCTATAGCGCGCTGGCGAATAGTTTTTGTATCATCTGGCACGAGTAGTTTTTCGGTTACTTGAAATACACGGCCTATTCCTGAGCACTCTGGGCACGCACCTTGTGGCGTATTAGGGGAAAACGCATCGGCATATAATATACCCTGCTCAGCAGGGTATTTGCCAGCACGAGAGTAAAGCATACGTAGCGCGTTAGAAATAGTTGTTATGCTACCAACGGATGAGCGAACCGACGGTGCGCCGCGTTGCTGTTGTAATGCAACGGCAGGCGGTAGTCCCTCAATAGAATCAACATCGGGCTCATCAACTTGATCTATTAACCTACGGGCGTAAGGCGATACTGAATCAAGATAACGGTGCTGCGACTCAGCAAACAGCGTTCCAAAAGCAAGCGACGATTTTCCTGAGCCCGATATTCCCGTAAAAACAACCAATGCGTTACGCGGTAAATCAACGTCTACATTTTTTAAATTGTGAACGCGCGCCCCTTTTACTTGAATGCCGTTACTAGGGTTTGATAAATCCATTGTTGAGTTTTTATGTGTGGTTGCCATGCGTTTATACTCCTATTTAATCGCGCTTTTACTTTAAGTTTGCTTTTAATTATTTACTCTTATCACTCGTTATTGCCTTAAAAATAGCGCAAACACACTGAATGAGCGCTTAGTCTGTAGCGGTACAGCTAGAGTGCGGGATAAAGTTGCGATAATTGTTTGTTTACATAATAGGTATGGAATGCGAATATTATTTACACAGTTATTGTTATGTAATTTATTAGGTAATTTATTAGGTATTTTACTAGGTAATAAAAAGGAACTATCAGTGAATAAAGCCTTAATAATCATTTTGTTGGTGCTTTCGTGGTCAACCCAAGCAGACACAACCAAAGCGCTAAATATTGACCGTGCAGTACCAAATAGCATGCACTTATCGTTTGCAAACGATAACAATATAACCCCTAAAAAAGGGGGTTTTAAAGTCGTTAATTATGTATTAATGAGCAATGAAGAGGGCGAACGCTGGGCTGTTATAACGCTTACTAACTTATCGTCAGGCAATCGCGAATTAGGCGAGGAACATTTACTTGCACTTTTTGCTGACGGCAGCNCGATTCATGCCAATGGAGTTTAAACTCGGTTTTAAAGGCAACGAAACACAATCGGTTACTGTATCGTTTGCCGATTATAAATTCCCTATTTTAAGTATTTATTCGAGTAACGATTTGTAACCAAAACAGAAATAGCTAGGCTTTTGCAGTATGCCTCAGGCAGGTCAGTTAGGTATAAATACAGTTGCTTTAAAGGTGTATTTTATATTTTTATTATAAAAAACACCTATTTTATACTTATCGTTCTGTTTATTTTTAAACACATTTCATTTTCCAAATCCTCAATTTTATTTTTATTTACGTGTAATTTACTCGGGTTGTATTGTCAGTGCATCGCTTCAGCGTATTAGGGTAGTCAACAGGTGTAACAGATTTGTAAACTGTTAACAGGTGATAAACTAAGTTGTTTTACTCACCGCTGACAACCCACACAAATTGAAAGGTGATACACGTGCAAAAAATAAACACAATAACTCTGGCAATAGCGCTCGCTTGCTCGTTGCCCAGTATTGCTCAAGAGTCTTTAACAGATCAAAGTGATAACACAGCACTTAAAAATAACGACACCGCGCTGGAAGTAATTTCGGTAACGGCCACTAAACGTAAAACAAGGCTAATGGAAACACCTGTCGCTATTACGGCGTTAACGTCAGCGCAGTTAAAACAAAGTGGTGTTAATAATATAAGAGATATAGCTAACCTGGTTCCAGGGCTTGATATATCAACCGCAACAGACCAATCAGCACCGGTTATATCTATGCGAGGTGTGCGCTCTACTAATATTACCGAGCTGGGCGATCCTGCTGTTGGTGTGCATTTAGATGGTATTTATTCGCCAAGAATGCAGGGCGCGTTAGCGTTAATGTACGATATTGACCGTGTAGAAGCACTGCGTGGTCCGCAAGGAACATTGTTTGGCCGAAACTCAACCGTTGGCAGCATTAATGTTATTTCGGCAAAGCCTGATTTTACCGATGATTACGGCAGTGTAACGCTAGAAGCCGGTAAATATAATTCACGTAGTGCGGAGGGTTTTTATAACTTTTCGATCAGTGATGATTTTGCTGTACGTGTTGCGGCTAAAGGCTTAAAGCGTGATTCTTATTTAGAGGGCTATTATGACCCTAATCAGTACGACACTCGCCGATTAAGCGATGATGTACTTAATGCTGACGTTATATCGCAAGATTCATATCAAAATATAGGTAGCACACTTACTCAACGAGAAAACTGGTGGATAGATGCAGCTGGTACCGACCCAGAATCGCAGCAAGTGCGCGCATTAACAAAAGCAGATGAATCAGATTTTTATAATAGTGCTAACGAGTATTCTTTTAGAGTTAGTACGCTATGGTCGCCTTTAGATGGTAATTTTTCTAACCATACGGTATTTCAAAAATACGTTAACGACAGCGATAATAATGTAGATTTAGTTAACTGCGATAAGTTACGAGGTCGTCCTGCTGAGCTGGGTGGCGACTGTTCAAACTTTTTACCGTCAGACAACACTTACCAAGCTGTAGTAAATGTACCTGGTGAGCTTAAGTTAGATATAACGTATATACGTAATACACTTAACTACGCCCTAACCGACGACCTTGATTTAGTGTGGCTGGTGGGCTTTGAAGATATGGAGCGTTCTTCTGCGCAAGATAGCGAAGCAGGTTTAGATGTGTGGGATGGCGCTACTTACTTTTTAGATGGTACTGGCGCTAAATCTTATTCTACCGAACTGCAATTGCAATCATCGGATATGTCTGATCTTACGTGGATTGTAGGCGTTAACTATTTTCACGAAAAAACAACAACGCTTGGTTATTATGATAATCCAATGGACGATAAAGTATTTTGGGATCAGCCAGATAGATCGACCGATGCGTTCGCATTTTTTGCTCAAGCCACGTATAAAATAACCCCAAAACTGCACGCTACATTAGGCTACCGTTTTAGTGACGAAACAAAAGAAGATAAAGGTGGTCGCTCTTATCGTTGTTCAAATGCAGATGACTGCGCGCCAGGCTGGTTTAACCGTACAGATTTAAATAACTTGCCGGCAGATTACTTTGAAGATCCTGCTATTTATGCATCATTTTTTGAAAATGACAACAAAGGCAGTTGGACCCATCACGATTTTAGAGTGGGTTTAGATTACGACCTAAGCGCCGACACAATGCTTTATACCTATTTAGCAAGTGGTTTTAAAGCTGGCGGTATTGGCGATGTGTTTGAAGTAGTAAACGACAGAACATCTGAAGTTAACCGATTTGAAACCCAGTTCGATCCAGAAGAAGTATTAACATGGGAAATTGGCGCTAAGTCGAGCTTTTTAGATAACTCATTAAACTTGCAAGCTGCATTTTTCTATACCGATTATACCGACATGCAATATGCATCTGTTGGTTCTATTGGTAATGTTGAGCGCCTTTCGGCAATTGAAGGTGACGATGGCAGACCTGTTTTAGATGGCTCGGGTAATCCGGTATTAGATTATATAAATCAGCCTGTTATTGCGTACTACACGCAAAATGTGCCTGGTTCAACAATTAAAGGGATTGAACTTGAGTTTGATTGGAAGCCATACCCAAGCGGCCGTATTACGGGTTATGTAACCTGGACCGAGGCTAAAGTAACAGACGACTGGTTTACTAAATGGGATTACGACTCAGAGTATTTATTTGATATTTCTTATGAAGACTCACTAGACCCTGAAAACCCATTACTACAAACCAATTTAAAAGGTAATAACTTGGCGATGACGCCTAAATTTACCGCCAATTTAAGCTACACCCATAGTGTTGATTTAGGTGAATACGGGTTTGTACATGGCTGGTTTAATGTAAGTTGGAAAGACAAATCATACTCAACAGTGTGGAATGTTGATAAGCACTTAGATGATATGGAATTTTCTGTATCTGACGAAGCAACTCGTTACATAGATGACTCGCGCGATAGCTTTGCAATCTTTAATGCTTCTTTAAAATATGAGCCGCAAAGCCAAAAATGGTTTGCAGAAGCATTTATAAATAATGCCAGCGACGAAACAGTACAACACTGGAATAATACCTCTAAAGGGTTTGCTAAAGGCAGTTTTGGTATGCCTAGGTATTACGGTGCAAGAGTTGGCTTTAACTTTTAAAAAGCATTAATAAAAACACACCGTGTTTATGGTAAATAATTTTAGCGTGAGCTTTATCAGCAATATAAATCAAGTTATTAAAGATTAAGTAATAAAAATTTAAGGATTCTTACATGCTTACTACTAAGCGTCGTTTTTTGCAGCATGCACCTGCGGCTTTGCTAAGTGCTTTTACTTTAAGCTTTAGCGTAATGGCAACCGA
>NZ_AUTQ01000232.1 GCF_000498095.1 Pseudoalteromonas sp. TB64 | reverse complement strand
ATGAAAAAACACTATAAATTCAATACCTTTTCAAGATAAGCTGTACTGCGCATCGCTTTCTTCTGCTTTGCTGGCATACCTTTACTAAAACTGGTTTCAGCCTTTAATTGATTAAATGCGATATGCCTCAGCCCTGCAAATACTGGCGCTGCACCTTCGCGCCTAATTCGGCACTCATCTTCTTTAAATCCTACGTCTAAACGCCAATGTAATCCGTTCTCTATTTGCCAATGTTGCCGCGCTGACCTTGCCAATTCTTCCGCCGTTAAATATGCTGAACTGATATAGTACCTATAACATAACTCATTGCTTACTTTACCTTTTTCCTTTCTGTAGGAAACAATAACACCCACCGTCTTTGCACCTTCCCAGTGTATCGTTTCTGATAAATCACTTACATCATGACGCACTGCACAACACCTAAACTCCTCTCTGTTTTTTTGATAATCTGCTTCATTAAACAAAATCCCTTCAGACGCTTGTCGTGTTATCTCCGGTAATAAAGCCCCCTCTATTTGCGACAGGAGTCCTTTATGATTTGCCTTCACTGCAAGAAGGTAATTAGCTTCTTTGCTCACTATTTTTTCTGCAATTGATTTTTGACACCCCATGGCGTCAATTGTGACTAAGCACCCTTTTATCTCAAGTAACTCAAGAAGTGTTGGTAACGCTGTTATTTCATTCGACTTTTTATCAACAGGACATTGCGCTAAAACGACACCATTTTCGCATGAAAACGCACTGACCATATAAAGTGCATCGCGCCTATCTGACTGATTAAATGAGCCTTTTAAGCATTTACCATCAATAGCTACGACATCGCCCTGGGTTAACTTAGTGCATGCTTTCATCCAAGAAGAAAAAGAATCTTGAAATTGCGTCATATCGATACGGCTTAGTACGCGGGCAATTGTGTCATGACGAGGAATACCTTGCTCTAGGGGAACATATTTCCTGAGCCAATCTAATCTATCATGACCAAAATCTTCAATATCTTCCCAGCCTTGGCATCCAGACACAACAGCGCTGACGGCTAAGAATATGATATCAAATAGTTTATGAACCACTTTACCTTGTTGGCGAGGATCATCGATTGATTCGAAATATTTAAATAGCTGAATATCAAGCATGAGAATGCTCCTTGTAAAAAGGAGTATAAGATCATACTTTGAAGTCAAGGTAAAGTTCGTGATCTTGCCCTGACTTATCGAGTTGGTTTAGAATCTTGCGAAAACGATTAACTGAGCTGTCTATATAATAGTTTACTGAGTTAATCAGTAAACTATTTAATTAAAGCTTCGCAAGTATTAAAGCTTTAGCTCCCAGCCATCATTTTTTAAAAAGTATTGTTGTAAAAGATTTACTAAGCTTTGAAGAACCGGACCCGATACTTGGCTCCTCGAAACCACGCATCCTACAGGAGTTAGCCAACCGCCTTGTTCATGTGTAACTGGCAGTGTTATAACTTCACTTTGATTTAAATGCTTTTGAATTGCCATCTCTGGTACAAGTGCCCAGCCAATTCCTTGGGTTACTAGGTCGACAAGCGTCTGATGTGTATTTGCATACCAAACCCTAGAACTGATTGCGTAGCTAAACCATAACTCTTTTTGATTAAGGCTGCGATGTACACATTGCCTATGGGCTTTTAAATCACTGCTTGTTACAGATTTTAGCGTTGCGAGTGGATGCACTGGTGATGAAATCGTTAAAAACCGAGCTTGCCCTAATAGAAAAAAATCCATATCTACCTTTAGTTCGCCATCACTATATATGATACCTAATTGTGCTTTCCCTGTTTTTACCAGATTTTCTATATCGTATGTTGTTGCAGATATTATCTCAAAATTAGTAATCGGGAACTGATCAGCAAGCGGGGCAATCACTTTTAAAATATCTTGATTAATTAGGCTTTCATCTATAGCTATAATTACTTCATGTTCATAATTTTGTGCTAATGCATCCACTTTTTGATCAAAATATTTTTGCTGATGGAGTATAGAGTATGCAATTGGTAACAATGCTTTACCGTTACTTGTTAAGTTGGGTGTATTTTTATTACGCGTAAACAATGTTTGATTAATCGCTATTTCAAGATTAGAAATAGCTTGGCTAATTCCCGATTGTGCGCGGTTTAGCTTTCGGGCTGTTGCCGAAAAAGATCCTGTTTCTACCACTGTTACAAAAATTTTTAGTTGCTCAAAACTATACATACCATTTAACTTAAAAATGAGTAATTATTTGCCCATCTTATCACTAAGGGTGATGGCTGCTAACTTTGTAGATAATTAAATTATGTCATGATGATTTCTTTAATTATTTGGCATAAAGAGGTTGGTTATGAGTTCAAAGATGGGGGCGTTGGAGCGGGTATTACAGGCTATTTTATTTGAGGTATTAGCGGTAACGTTATCGATTATTGGTTTGGCTGTATTTACAGATCATGCAATATCGGCTTTATCGAGCACCATGATTATAATTGCAACCATTGCGATGTGTTGGAATTTTATTTTTAATTGCCTTTTTGACAAAGTAGCAACTGGTGAAAAAGAGAAGCGCTCATTATTATTTCGTATTTTTCATGTGCTTTTATTTCAAGGAGGATTACTCGTTTTTACCATTCCTGTAATGGCGTACATTTTAAACGTTGGCTTATGGGAAGCATTAATAATGGATATAGGCGTAACTTTTTTTATTACAGTTTACGCATTTGTTTTTAACTTAATCTATGACCATGTGCGAGCTAGTATTTTACAATCAAAAAAATTAGTACATACAAATTTGATTGATAGTTAGTAGAGCTTAATTAACTTAACTTTAGTTGTTTAAATTACCTAAAATATGATTTTATAAATCGTATTTACGTATTCATCTATATTAGGGTCTGTTGATCTTTGCGGATTAAAATTTGTTCAAACTAGGGGCTATTTAATCGCGGCGCGAGATTTGTAACCTAGTGGG
>NZ_AUTQ01000231.1 GCF_000498095.1 Pseudoalteromonas sp. TB64 | reverse complement strand
CTAAGCGGTAGTCGGTAAAGGGGTTAGGCGTGGCAAGCTCGCTGGTGTGGGGGCCTTCAAGGGTTAAGCTTAATTTATGCCAAATAGGCACGTGAGTGCTGGTTTGCTCCGCGCGAATTAGGGCGCTGAAAATTAATGAAGCGAAAAATGCGCTAATTAACAGCAGCAGTTTTATTGTTTGATTTTTCATGTATGTCCTTGCTGATTTTCTTGCTAGTTAAGCGTGTGATTAAGGAACTTTGTTCGTGTTATTTTTGTTCAGTCTATTTTAATAAAACGTTGTTGTCAAAAAGACTATATGGTGTTAAGTTTACCTTGCACACTAAAAAACACACAACAGGTACATCATGCATAAAAATAAACTAACGATTGCTATTTTATTAGGAATGTCGAGCCTTGCACTTGGCTGTAATGGCTCAGTAGAGCAAAGTAAACCGACACTAAAAGCACAAAAAGCGCCGGAGCAATTAACGCTTAAAGCGCAATTTAAAGATCATTTTAAAATTGGTACAGCAATTAGCCGCGACCAAGTGTTAGGGGCTTTGCCTGAAGATTTAAACGTGGCTAAAGCGCAATTTAATACCTTTACGCCAGAAAATTCTATGAAGTGGGAGCGTATACACCCAGAGCTTGAAACCTATGATTTTGAAGCCGCTGATGCGTTAGTTAAGTACGCACAAGAGAACAACCAAGAGTTAGTTGGGCACACATTAGTGTGGCATTCGCAAACCCCTGATTGGGTTTTTGAAGACGAGCAGGGCGAACCGCTAACCCGCGATGCATTACTTAAGCGCATGCAAAACCACATTAATGCTGTTGCAGGGCGTTATCAAAACCGCATTTTTGCATGGGACGTGGTAAACGAAGCACTTAACGAAGACGGCACACTGCGCGAATCTAAATGGAGCACCATTATTGGTGACGACTTTATAGAATACGCGTTTAAATACGCTAAGCAGGCAGCGCCTAATGCCAAGCTGTATTACAACGACTACAACTTGTATAAGCCAGAAAAACGAGCCGGTGCAATTGCGCTTATTAAAAACTTACAAAGCAAAGGCATTGAAATAGATGGTATTGGTATGCAAGCGCATTACTCGCTTGATAACCCAGAGCTTTCGTTAATGGAAGACTCTATTGTGGCATACGCAGCCACAGGTATTGATGTGATGATAACCGAGCTTGATATTTCGGTATTGCCATTCCCTGAAGGTGAAGAACAAGGGGCTGATATTTCGTTAGATATTGCCTTGCAAGAGCGCTTTAACCCATACCCAGATGGTTTACCGAGTGAAGTAAACACCCAGTTAGGCGAGCGCTATAAAGCCGTGTTTAACATACTTAAAAAGCATGACGATAAAGTAAGTCGCGTAACATTTTGGGGTATAAGCGATGCACGTACTTGGCGTAACGATTGGCCAATGCAAGGGCGCACCGATTACCCATTATTAATTGACCGTGAGTTAAAACTTAAAAGCTTTGTAAGCGATTTATAATCGCTCTAAACATTTGATCTCCCGTAAAGGATCGCTTAAGAGCGATCCTTTTTTGGTTTTAAGCGCTTAAAATAGCTATTTTTGATAGGTTTATTATTAAGATTTCAAGTTAGTTAAGCAATAACTAATATGCGTTTGCAAAGGCACTTGTGGTGTTAAATAGCTAAATGGGAAGTGTGGGTTATTAGGGCTGTCGGGGCAAAATTGCGGCTCTAGGCAAATACCGTCATATGCATTAAACGCACCTTTTAAGTGCTGCCCTGTATACACCTGAATGGCAGGGTAGTTAGAAAGCACACTCAGCATTACTTTTTCATCAGCGCTTGTAAGCGTCGCGTGTTGCTTAATGGTTTGCAGGTTAAGTACTTGCTCGGTTACAAAATTATGATCAAGTTTATCGGTTTTATTAAGCACCCGCGCATTTGTATAGTCAAAAGGCGTATTGGCTACANATTAAACCGGTAGGAATTGCATGTGTATCCACGGGCGTATAATGTGCTGCGGCTAATGTTAATACATGCCCTTGTGCGCTGTTAGTAATACCATTTAGATTAAAATACGGGTGTGATGTAGGCCCCGTAATGGTTTTTTTATTGCTGGTAATAGTAAATTTAATATCAAGATTACTTTGGTTTTTACTGTTAGTGGTAAAGGTATACAGCACATTAAATGTGGTTTTACCGGGGTAGCCGTTATAACCATCGGGTAGGGTAATACTTAAACTTAACACGTTTTTTTGATGGTAATCGAGATGCCAAAACAAGTCGCTTAATGCTTTTTGACCGCCGTGGAGTTGGTTTACTCCTTCGTTTTTATTAAGCGCATAGGCTTTATTATCAATGTGTACTTGTGCGTTATTTAGCCTGTTTGCATAAGGACCGGCTACCGCGCCTAAGTAAAACGTATCGTTTAAATAGTCATTAATATTAGAATAGCCAAGTATAATATTTCGTTTTTTATTATCAACATGGGTAACCCAGCTTGTAAGCCGGGCACCGTAGTTAATAATAGAAATAGTATCGTTTGTTTCATTACTTAGTGTGTATTGAACAATTGAAGTTGTCATGTTGGTTACTCTTTTAATTGTTCGTTCTGGCTTTTTTAATTTCTTCTTTTACGATTGGGTACAGGTCGTATGTTGGATAAAACTCAGTGCTGTAAGCTTTCCAGCCATAGCGTTCTATTGATAAATTTACTTTTGGCATTAGCGCTGCCGGAAAGCGCAGAGTAACTACTTGCCCTATACCCATCATTACTTTCCAAGATTCTACCGTTGCGCCCTCTGGTGGGAAGTGTTTGTAAAAGTTAGCGTTGTTTAGTATTTCTTTTATTTCAGAGAGGTTTTTTGATTGGTCGTGTTTTAAAAAAATCGTTAGCATTAGTTCATCATTTTGCTTGTCATTTGCCCATGCGTTAAAACTAGTACCTGCACTAAAAAGCATAATTAATAGTAAATATTTCATAGTTCACCTTTGTTAGTTAATTATAAAAATGCGCCGAGCTTTGGGAGGCTTAGCGCATTAATTGGATAAAATTGTATTATTGCGCGCATTACGCGTACTAAATGTATTAGGCGTTGGCTTTAATTAACGCCTGCGCGGTGCTAACTACGTTTTTGGTGGTAAAGCCAAAGTGCTCTAATAACACGTTACCTGGCGCCGACTCACCAAAAGTGCTCATACCAATTACTTTGCCTTGTAAACCTACATATTTAAGCCAGTAATCTTGGTGTGATGTTTCAATTGCAATGCGGTTTGCAACCGAGTTTGGTAATACACTTTGCTTATAATCGTCTGATTGTAGATCAAACAATGTGGTGCTTGGCATTGATACCACACGCACTGCAACGCCTTGTGCTGTAAGCTCTTTTGCGGCTTGCATTGCTAAATCAACTTCAGACCCCGTTGCTATTAAAATAAGCTCAGGCGCTTTATTGCTTTCGCTAAGAATATAGCCGCCTTTTTCTATGTCGCTAATTTGCTGAGCGCTGCGTGGCTGGTGGTTGAGCCCTTGGCGACTAAAAATAAGCGCCGTAGGTTGCTGCTGATTTTGTATAGCGTTTTTCCACGAAACGGCGGTTTCTACTGCATCACACGGGCGCCATGTGACTAAGTTTGGGGTCATACGTAGGTTGGCTAGTTGCTCAATAGGTTGATGAGTCGGGCCGTCTTCACCTTGGCCAATAGAGTCGTGGGTATACACAAATATATTTTGAATACCCATAAGTGCTGACATTCTTACTGCGTTACGGGCGTATTCCATAAACATTAAAAATGTAGCACCGTAATTAATAAAACCACTGTGCAGTGATATGCCATTCATAATGCCGCTCATACCAAACTCGCGCACGCCATAAAACAGGTAATTACCGCTGGCGTCATCTGCGCTTATGCCTTTAGAGCCAGACCACAGCGTTAAGTTAGAACCGGCTAAATCGGCAGAGCCACCCAATAACTCTGGTAAATGCGGGGCAAAGGCTTCAATGGTGTTTTGCGAGGCTTTTCGGCTGGCAATGTTAGCGGCGTCTTTGTTGCACTGTGCAATATAGTTGTTTGCAATAGCTTCAAAGTTGTCAGGAAGGGTGCGTTTAATTACGCGGCGCTCAAATTCTTTAGCAAGCTCAGGGTGTCTATTGGTGTAGTCGCTAAACAGTTGTTGCCATTGTTTTTGTTTTTTATCACCGCTTTGTTTAGCGTCCCAATGGGCGTAAATATCATCACTGATACTAAATGCTTTATTTGGGAGGTTTAAAAATTTACGTGCAGCAGTTATTTCGTCATTACCTAATGGCGAGCCATGGCAGTCGTGCGAGCCTGATT
>NZ_AUTQ01000230.1 GCF_000498095.1 Pseudoalteromonas sp. TB64 | reverse complement strand
TGGTTACTGGTTTAACGATAAAACGCTTTTAAAAGTTGAGTATGTTAATCAAGAAGAAGGTGTTAATTCGGGCGGTCAAATCGGTAAAGGATTTGATGGTTTTACTTCTGAAATTTCTGTTAAATTTTAAGATATCAGCCGGCTAGTTCGGCCTCTTTATTTAGCCATTTACCTGTACTTAAAAGGTAGTTTGATAGCAGTCTAATTGATTAAAACTGCGATAAAAATAAAGGCTAATTTAACGGTATTTAATGAGACATTAACTTTGAATATGGGGAATACCCGATGAAAAATAAATTAATTATGCTCGCGTGTGGCTTTATAAGCATGGGTGCTGCTGCAAAAGAAACAATTACAATAGCCACTGTAAATAATGGTGACATGATCACCATGAAAGAGCTAAGCAGTGACTTTACCCGCCAAAACCCTGACATAGACCTAAAATGGGTAACGCTAGAAGAAAACATTCTTCGCCAACGTGTCACTACCGATGTAGCAACAAAAGGCGGCCAATACGATGTAATGACCATAGGTACTTATGAAGTACCTATTTGGGGCAAGCAAAATTGGCTAAAAGAGCTGGATAATTTAGGCGAAAACTACGATTTAGACGATTTAATACCTGCAATCCGAAGTGGTTTAACTATTAACGACAAGCTTTATGCTGCACCATTTTATGGTGAAAGTTCAATGGTTATGTACCGCACTGATTTAATGGAAAAAGCAGGGCTAACTATGCCTAAAGCACCAACGTGGGACTTTATACGTAAAGCCGCCAAAGCCATGACCGATAAAAAAGAGGGTGTTTATGGTCTTTGTTTACGCGGTAAAGCCGGTTGGGGTGAAAATGTTGCGCTTATTACATCAATGGCTAATTCGTTCGGAGCTCGTTGGTTTGATGAAAATTGGAAACCTCAGTTCAATACCCCAGAGTGGGAAAATACATTACAGTACTATGTAGATGTAATGAAAGAGTCGGGACCTGCTGGTTCATCTGCAAACGGGTTTAACGAAAACCTTGCTTTATTCCAAACCGGAAAATGTGGTATTTGGATTGATGCTACCGTTGCTGGCGCATTTGTTACTAACAAAAAAGACTCTGAAGTTGCCGATAAAGTAGGATTTGCCCTTGCGCCAGATAATGGCTTAGGTAAACGCGGTAATTGGTTATGGTCTTGGACTTTAGCCGTACCGGCAAGCAGCAAAAAACCAGATGCAGCGATGAAGTTTATTAGCTGGGCAACATCTAAAGAATACACGCAACTTGTAGCCGACAAAAAAGGCTGGGCAAAAGTACCACCAGGTACACGTAAATCACTATACAACAATCAAAAGTACATGGACGCAGCACCGTTTGCGCAAATTACTTTAGATTCTATCCAATCTGCTGACCCTAAAAATCCAACGGTTAAACCGGTGCCTTATGTAGGTATTCAGTTTGTCGCTATTCCTGAGTTTCAAGGAATCGGCACCGCTGTTGGTCAACAATTTTCAGCTGCATTAACAGGCCAAATGACCGTAAAACAAGCGCTTAGTACATCTCAACACCTCGTTGAGCGAACAATGCGTAAAGCTCGCTATCCTAAATAGCATGTAATGGGCGGGTAAGTACTCAAACTTACCCAATATTTTATGTCAATTCTATTTACTTGTTAGTTATAAAGACTATCAAGGGTTTCTGATTTTCACTCGATAGTTAAAGAGTAAATAGAATTGGCTTTTTTAAGGTCTACATATGGCAACAACTAACTCGCGTACGCTTGCACGGCTTATGCTACTTCCTAGTGTAATTTTATTACTTGCTTGGATGATAGTTCCTCTGTGCATGACATTGTATTTTTCATTTATTGATTACAATTTATTAGTACCAGGAGAAAAAGAATTTGTAGGTTTTCTAAACTATGAATTTTTTCTAACAGATCCAGCATTTTTTGAATCATTTTTTAATACGCTTTACCTAGTAACTGGGGTTTTACTTATCACCATTTGCGGTGGTATTGGCTTAGCCATTTTACTTGACCAAGCAATATGGGGACGAAATTATGTTCGCATTATGGTATTAGCTCCATTTTTTGTAATGCCAACTGTGTCGGCATTGGTATGGAAAAACATGCTAATGAACCCAGTTAATGGCTTATTTGCACACTTTGCGATTTGGCTTGGCTTTGAACCTATCGACTTTTTTGCTCAAATACCGTTATTATCAATCATCATTATTGTGTCTTGGCAGTGGTTACCGTTTGCAGCATTAATACTACTCACAGCTATACAATCTTTAGACCGTGAGCAATTAGAAGCTGCTGATTTAGATGGTGCAGGTCCATTTAGCAAGTTCTTCTACATCGTTTTACCGCATTTATCACGTGCGGTAACCGCTGTAATTTTAATCGAAACTATATTTTTATTGTCAATTTTTGCCGAAATATTAGTAACAACTAGCGGTGGTCCTGGTTATTCATCAACCAATATAACGTACTTAATTTACACGCAATCACTACTTCAATTTGATGTAGGTGGCGGTTCGGCAGGGGGCATAGTTGCAGTTATTATTGCAAATATAGTCGCTATATTTTTAATGCGCTTAATTGGCAAAAACTTGGAGGGTTAATTATGACTATAAAAGATAGCCGTCGTTCCAAACTAATTTATACCATTGCAGCATGGACAATAAGCGGCATGATTTTCTTTCCAATTTTATGGACGTTAATCACCAGCTTTAAAACGGAAGCTGAAGCCATTTCAGCAAGCCCAAGCTTATATGCGTTTGATTGGACGCTCGAAAATTACCGCGATGTACTGTCGCGTTCGCCTTACTTTACCCATTTTTGGAACTCTGTGGTTATATCGCTAGGTTCAAGTTTACTGGGGTTATTAATTGCGGTACCTGCTGCATGGTCTATGGCTTTTGTACAAACTAAAAAAACAAAGCATTTATTAATGTGGATGCTTTCAACCAAAATGTTACCGCCAGTAGGCGTACTTATTCCTATTTATTTATTGTTTCGTGACTTTGCGTTACTTGATACAAAGTTAGGTTTAGTGATTGTAATGACACTAATTAATTTACCAATAATGGTATGGATGCTTTACACCTATTTTAGAGAAATACCAAACGAAATACTTGAAGCTTCTCGTATGGATGGTGCAACAATTGGTGAAGAAATATTTCATGTTTTATTGCCAATAGCCTTACCTGGTATAGCCTCAACGCTATTACTCAATGTTATTTTGTCGTGGAATGAAGCGTTTTGGACACTTATTTTAACCGCTGCAAATGCTGCACCTTTAACGGCATTTATTGCCAGTTACTCAAGCCCTGAGGGGTTATTTTACGCTAAGTTATCGGCAGCATCTGCCATGGCCATTGTGCCAATTTTAATACTTGGTTGGTTTAGTCAAAAACAATTAGTGCGTGGATTAAGTTTCGGCGCAGTAAAATAGGAGAATACACATGGGCAGCATCACACTAAAACAAGTAACTAAAAACTTTGATGAAGTAAACGTAATTAAACCACTCGATCTAGAAATAAAAGATGGTGAGTTCATTGTTTTTGTAGGTCCGTCGGGCTGTGGTAAATCAACATTATTACGTATGATTGCAGGGCTTGAAGATACAACCAGTGGCAATATAGAAATAGATGGCGTAGATGCAACTAAAACACCGCCAGCAAAAAGAGGCTTAGCAATGGTGTTTCAATCCTATGCGTTATATCCGCATATGACTGTACGAAACAATATTGCTTTTCCTTTAAAAAGAGCAAAAGTAAGCCCTGCAGAAATCGAAAGTAAAATTGCTAATGCGGCTAAAATTCTAAATTTAACTGATTATTTAGACCGTAAACCTGGGCAATTATCGGGTGGTCAGCGTCAGCGCGTAGCAATAGGGCGCGCAATTGTACGTCAGCCTTCGGCTTTTTTGTTTGATGAGCCACTTTCAAACCTTGATGCATCATTGCGTGTAAATATGCGCCTAGAAATATCAGAACTACATAAAAGTTTAGCTACAACAATGATTTATGTTACACACGATCAGGTTGAAGCAATGACAATGGCAGATAGAATTGCTGTATTCAATGCCGGTATTATTGAGCAAGTGGGTACACCTTTAGAGCTTTACAAAAAGCCTGTAAATAAATTTGTAGCCGGTTTTATTGGCTCACCAAAAATGAATTTTATAGATGCACCGCAAAATGAAAACGCTAATGTTAGCTGTATTGGTATACGTCCAGAGCATTTAACACTATCAACTGAGCAAGGAACTTGGACTGGTACTGTAGGTGTAATTGAGCATTTAGGATCAGAAAGTTTTTTACATATAAACATTGAAGGCAAAGGGACCGTAACAGTAAAAGCTGATGGAGATTGCCCATTAAAATATGGCGACAGTATATTTCTTAGTGCACCGACTGATAAAATATTAAAGTTTGATAAAGACGGTTTAACAATACGCTAAAGCACGTATTTGTGGTGTTTAATATCATCCTTGTAGATAATTATAAGGATGATATTAATCAAATTCTAATTACATAATCCTATGAAACTTAGGTATTTTTTACTAATGAATGGTATATTTACGTTAATAAACAACAATCATGTTATTCATAATTGTATATCAAAATATTAGTAAAATAATTTATATAGCAACGCATATAATTAAAATTATGTAATGAAAATAAGGACTTAGTTTTCCTTCTATTTTAAGAGGTTTACGTGGTAAAGCTATCGAACACAGAGATCAGAAAGCTAGACGATGCGGCCAGAGCAGGGTGGTTGTATTATGTTGGCGGTAAGACACAAGATGAAATAGCTAAAAAGCTAAACATATCGCGTCAATCTGCACAAAGAATGGTCGCATTATCAGTTAGCCAAGGTCTAATTAAAGTTAGGTTAGATCACCCAATTGCCAAATGTATGGATTTAGCTGAAAAGTTAAAAAGTCGTTTTGGATTAGATTCTTGCGAAGTTGTACCTAGCGATCCATCTGAGCCGGCATCTACATTAGGTTTAGCCCAAGCTGGCGCTGCAGAAATAGAAAGGCATTTAAAATCAGAACAACCCAAAGTACTTGCTATGGGCACCGGTCGAGTTTTACGTGCGTGCGTTGATGAGTTAATAACAGTTGATTGTCCGCAACATAAAATTGTAGCGATGCTTGGTAACATGGCACTTGATGGATCGGCTTCACCATACGATGTTGTTGTAAGAATGGCCGAGCACACTAATGCAAAACATTACCCAATGCCATTACCAGTATTACCAAGAAGCGTTGAAGAAAAAAACCAATTACATGCGCAGCAAAATATTACCGGTAATCTGAAACTTGCTAAAGATGCAGATGTAACATTTGTTGGTATTGGTAGCTTAGGCGAAAAGTCGCCGTTACATATAGATGGCTTTGTTGATGCTCAAGAACTTAAGGAGTTACAAGATCTTGGTGCTGTTGGTGAAATGATTAGTTGGGTATTTGATAAAAACGGTAACTTATTAGATTGTAACGTTAATCAACGAGTTGCTAGTACGCCATTAAAAACAAATGCAAATAAGCAGATATATGCAATTGCTGCTGGTGAAGAAAAAGTATTGGCAATTTTAGGTGCTGTTAGATCAAATATGATTAGTGGTTTAATTACTAATGAGTACACAGCAGAACGTTTACTAAGTATTGATTAATAAACTAATCAGATTGATAAATTACGTTATAGTAATAAAATAACTTAATGTCCGATACCGTCTAGTATTGGACATAGTAAGGGCGCAATAAAGCGCTCTTTCTTTATATACAGTTACTTCCTATAATTTATATTATGTTAAATAGCATAAATAATTACACAACCAAGTTACTCACCTTCATTAGTTAACGTAGATACGCGTCATTTAGGCTATTTAATGAGCAATATCCTACTTAACCTAAAATTTATTGTTCGCTGTTTTATACTATATTACTGTTTTAATATTTAAATACCGTTTAAATATACCGCTTAGTTATTAATATGACCAAACGGTATAAATAATAATTAGCTAGTAATCATTACCCTAGCGAACTTAAGCTACTGAATTAATTCTATTTTAATTACAATATCAAACGCTAGAATATTTTATCACTCATGAACTCACTAATAAGCTCAGCTACTTTTTCAGGTTGCTCATCAACAACCCAATGAGCTGCTTTGTCTAACCAGATCAGTGATGAATTTGGAATAGCTTCTTCTAACATTGGAGCGTACTTTGGCTTTTGAAACTGATCTTCTTTACCCCATATTATGAGTGTTTCATGAGGTAAGCTTTTAAGGTCGCCGGTAATAGCTTCGGTATATTCCTTATTAAGTCTGCGCATATTATTAAATAATGCAGCTTTTCCTTTCTCGTTACTCCATGGTGTTAAATACATTTTCATTAATTCTTCTGTCATTACGTTTGAGTCAAATACGCCTTTAGGCATGAAATCTCTTAACGTATCAACAAACTCTTTCACACTCGTTTTTTCTTCTACACCTGGTTCGAGTAAAGGTTCAAATTCTGGTATAGGCCATGAATCAAAACATACACTGTCAATTAAAATTAGTCCGTTTACTTTTTCAGGGTAATTTACAGCCATTAATTGGGCAACACCACCACCAATATCGTGTGCTGCAATGTTAGCTTTTGAAATACCAAGTGCATCTAAAAACTTACACATTATTCTACATTGAGCATTTATAGATACATCAGTATTGTCTGGCATATCTGATTCGCCAAAATTTAGTAAATCAGGAGCAATTACACGATGTTTTGATGAAAGCTTTGGTGTTATATTTCGCCATAATAATTTGTTTGTAGGTATACCATGTATCAATAATAAAGGCGTGCCTTCACCCGAATCTTGGTAAGCAATCTGATGACCTTCAACTGTTACGTACTGTGTTTTGTTCATACTAATGCCTCGTTAATTTCAAATAGAATTAATGATATAAAACGGAATGTTATTTAGTACAGCAAAAATCATCCCAACACTAATACAAAGTATGTTTTCTAGTTATCAGAATACTTAAACCTTTTAAGCCTTGCTATATAAGGGTTCTAAGGAAAAATAAAATATAAGTAAATCATTTTAGTTTGAAAAAAATAGACAGTTCCATCAATTAGCTATAACAAAGTGTGAAAAAAGATCTTTATCTTTGAAATAATTACAAAATAACAGCTAATTATTATTTCAATTTTTCGCTTTAAAAGTTTATGGAATAATTTAAATATGGGTTGGATATTATATTAGTTATTTTTTAATAATAACGACTAAGCTGGATTTGGAGGTTGGTATGGTCATTTAAAATATTTAGAGCTAACTATAAGTCAAAAATAAAACACTAAGCTCTAGCTTAGTGTTTTATAGTTTTAATATATTATATTTAAGGGTTACAACCACCCTACTTTACGGTGCTAATCACTCTAATAAATATTTTATATTTTCAATTAAAACATTTTTATTTGCAGGCTTTAAAATAAATCCATCAAAACCTAGTTGTTTATATTCAACATCATTTTTCGCACTTTCATTTAATGTATGTGCAACAATTTTTATTGATGTGTTTTCTGTATGAGTTTTTATTTTTTTCATTGCTTCAATTCCACAAAGCTCTGGCATAACTATATCCATTAAAATAATATTGTAGTCATTTTGAGAGACCATAATAAGCGCTTCTATGCCACTGGATGCATAGTCAATTGTGAACTTTTCTTCTTCTAGCATCGCTTTTATTACAACTTCAACAAGTGGATCGTCATCAACTAAAAGTATGTGGTTAGATTTTTTTTGTTTCAGATTTATTGGTACTACGTTTAAAGAGCTGATTTCAATCGATTTTGATTTTGCTATGTCTATAACGTTTTTTTCTGATGACATGCATACAGGATTAACTAGCACAGGCGAATTTTTAATTATACTTTTTGATTGCTTGATAGCTGAGATAGTAATTACTCCAGATGTTTAGATAAAATTAGTTGAGGTGTTTTATTAAATAAAAATTAATACCATTTCATTTAATAAAAGCTACCTAACTAAAGTATTAGTTATTTACTTCTTATAGTACAAGAGCAATTATAAGACCAATTATTTATCATTAAGTATCAATGCGATATCAATTTCATTCTGTTTTCATTTATTGAATTCGCAAAATACAAATCAAAAAGCAAATCATTTTGAGAATGGTATTGAATTGTTCACTATTTTAGTCACATTTTTATTGTAAAAAGCGCCCTATTTTCTCTATTAATACAGCCTGTTTAACTGGTTTTAATAGTGTATCGTCGAACCCAAGTTTTACATATTTAGAATCTGTATCTAAATTTGATGTATGCGCTATTATTTTTGTTCCTGAATCTACATGTTTTTTTATCTTTAACATTGCATCTGTTCCGGATAACTCTGGCATAACAATATCCATTAAAATTATGTCGTAGTTATTCTGGGAAACCAACAACATCGCCTCAATTGCGTTACATGCATAATCTATAATTATATTTTCATTTTTAAGCATGGCTTTAATAACAATTTCAACTAACGGTTCGTCATCAACTAACAGTAACGTTTTTGCTGTTTCAACATTTTGCTTTACGGGAATTTCATCACTAACAATAGGACTAAGCGCTTCTAACAGCGGTTGTTTAGTTACACTAATCAATAAGCAAAGTGATATTGTTGTCGTTTTATTACGTTCATTAATATCTAATTTTTGCCCACCTAACATTTTAAATACCGATATAAAAAACTTAATCTCTAATGAGCTATCAATGTCATCATTACTATTTAATGTGTCGTTAGTCACAACTTCTCTTAACTGTTCGTAAAAATCATTACTGTTTGCTAAGTTATCTATTGAAAAATGTATATTTAAAAAGTCTTTTTTATCTTGCTTGGTAACTTCCGTATTTATAGTAAGTTTTGATTTATAAGAGTTTCCTATAAACTCTGATGAAAGCTGAAGAATCAATTGTGATATTAATTTTTCATCACTAATTATAGAAATATCATCATTAATATTGTTATTAATTAATACATTTTTATTTATTACATCTTTATTTAAAATTGTTGATATATTGTTTAGTATTTTATTTAAATTAATCGGTTTTACTTTTAGTTTTAATTTCCATTTTTTTGATTTATTAATATTAATAAGTTGTTGTATAACACACTCTAATTGCTCACTTACTATTGATATATTACTTATATACTTAGATAAATCAGCTGAACTCATAGGCTTTTTTGAAACCTCTATTATTGATTTCAGAGATGTAAGTGGAGCCTTTAATTGCTGGCTTAATCTAGTTACAAATTTTTCTTTTAACTGATTAGATTCTTTCGACTTTTTAAGTACATCAGCAAGTAAAGTCTCTTTTTGATGTGCTTCTGTATCATCACGAAAATAGCATACGAAGCCCCCAAAATTAGTATGTCTTTGAAGTACAGTAATCCATTTCCCATCAGTAAATCCAATGTCTATTAGCTGGTTATGTTCATTATCTAATTTATTATGCTCATGATAATGGTTAATAATATTATGTTGTTGAGCGATACTTATTAACTTTGTATAAGATAATTGATTGTTCTGCTTGTGTATTTTTGAAAACAATTGGTTAAATGCATCATTTGTAATAACAGGTTGTTCATTACTATTAAAAATGGCAAAACCATGAGGTAATGCATTAATAGAACTTGAAAACAACTTTTCTCGATTAAGTATTAATTGGTTCTTTTGTTTAAGCTCATCATGTAAACGCCTTGGTAATCGTAAAAAATAATATACTGAAATAAATACTAAAAATGTAATAAATCCAAGTCTAAATAAACTATATTTTGTAGTAATTGGGGGTGTGATTTTTTTAATTGGTTGAACATGTAATCGCCATGTTGGCGGAAAACGATTACTCAATGCGCTTATACTATGGGTAATAACACGAGGGCTAACCTCACCTTGTTTACCTAAAGTAAACTGTGGTGTAGAAATATAAATATCATAATTTTGTGTATTTAATTTACCGATTATAGATTTTAAAAACTTACTTAAATCAAATGCAGTTATAGTATAAATTGATCTATTATTTATTTTTATTTCTGACACTAAAAACGCTGTATCTGCAACTGTAAAAACTTCAACTGTTTTTTTATTTGATCTATTATTGAATTTACTTAACCAATTTTTAAATCCATAAGCAGCTAGATTGAAGTTGTTTTTTGACCAAAATGCAAGTTGGTTATACTCAGAGTCAAAAACAACGTACCCTTTATATGTTAGATTCCCAACTGCTTGTGATTGCACTAAGTTATTAAGTTGCTCTTTTGTGTAGCTGCTCTGACTTTGTAAAAAACCAGCAACTATTAAATCTTTTTGAGATATGTATAACCCTTGGTTATCAAAGCGCTCTAACGCATTAAATAAGGTCTCTCGTAATTGCTGGGTTTGTTGATTATATTCATTTTGTAATTCTTTTTTCTCAAGGCTATAAAGCAGTACAGCTGTAAACGCACATAAAACTAATGCAATTAAAAACGACACAGGTGCCAAACTAAAGATATGAATATAGTTTTTACGTTTGCTACTGTTTTGCTTTGACGATTGAGTCTCTTGGCTTGGCTTGGCACTTTTATTAATCTGTGTTTGCAGTAACTGAGCAAAGGAAATAAATTGGTCTTTTTGAGAACCAGCTAAGCTTTTTGGCGCTAAACTGGCGATTATTAATAAACCCATTAAAGTATTATTATTGCTATATATTGGGAACTGAGCATAAAAACGGATTCTATTATTGTCATTATTAAATACACCATCAAAAAATGTATCTTCGTATAAATAAAGTTTTTCTTCAGTACAACGCTGTTGATATTGGGTTAGTTCGTTCTCAATAACAATTGAGTCGTCACAAGTAATAATTTTTTCAGACAACTGGTTACTAAAATCAGTAAACTTAACAATAGGCACGTCGTAAAATTGCTCTAGTAATGTGAGTGTTTCTTTTATATCTTTAGCGGTTTCTTTAGCTTGCTCATCAGGAAAGTAAGCTTGGTTTTCAACTATATTTGAGGCGTTCATTGACGTGCTCCTTCCCCGGTAGGTGGGGTATGTATCCAAGTAGTGCTGTTTTGACCACGATGAGTTGGCAATAAAACGCTAAATGGAGGTGTTAAGTTATTCAATGCCGGTTCGTTAGTGGCTATATTAATTACTTGCTGTGCAGAAACTAAATTTAGTGTTGTTGTGCAGTACGTAACACCTGGTTCTATACCTATCAAACTTAGTGTTTCTGTAATAACTATATTATTTGCTAAGTCGATTCCTGCTAATTCAAATGTTGTTTTTAAAATAGTAAAAACCAGTGTTTCTACTATATTTTCATCCTCTTCTAGATTTGTACCTTCGGGGCAGCAAATAGTGCCAAGATCTATATCAACATTAGTACCAACTCCCACAAGTGATAATGCATTAAGCGCTGTATTTAGTAATGGCTCTACACTTGGTAAATATAAATCAAGTATGTCGCCTTGTGGTTCATACCCTGTCTGGCAACTATCACATGATTGGGAAAGTGACTCATCACTTGTGCCCAGTAATGGGTCTCCTAATGCGGTAGCGCCAACGAAACAACTACTATCGGCAAGCTGTTTGTCTATAGCAAAACTTTCACATGGTGATCCGGTAACAACTTTTTGCGACATATAGCGCGATACAATTTCATCTCCACTTGCTGGGCATGCTTGCGCTGTGCTTTTTAATAGCTGTCCTATTACTGAATTACCCAACTGCCCTATTGCGTAATTAGGTCCCTGTTGTAGAGCATTTATATAACTTACATTACCGGTATTATTTAGCTTACTAACGCCTTGACTGTCTGTTGCTTCGTCACTTAATCCTTTTAAACATGGATTACCTTGGCAATTTGGGGCATCGTAATATACGGCTTCACGTGAGGTAAAACGGTCGTCCCGTATTCCAATTAATGCGCGGTATGTGTTATTTGCTTCACGGTCAGTATAAAAAACGAGTGGTGCTTGGTGTTCATCAAAACCGATAGCAATACCTAGCCTTTTATTGTTTGCATCGACTACGGTAATCTGATTATCTACTTTAACTTGGTGGCGTTTAATAAGTGCATCTCTAACTAAAATAACACCGCCGATAGAGCCGATGATTAATATTGTAATTATTAGAATAAGCTCAATTGTGAGAATGAAACCTTGTTGATAATATTTTTTCATTACACGCTCCTATAAAACTTCTACAAGCATTTTAAGTACATTCATCACTTGCAATGCTGCGGGAAAAAACACTAAAACCAAAAACATCGGAAAACAAATTAATATGATTGGAAAGGTTGTGTGCATGGCTTTTTTATTTACTTTTTTAGCTAATAAAATATTCTTTTTTAACGCTAAGCTTTCTAACTGAGCTTCTACAGCTTGAATTAGAGGAGTGCCTAATTTAGATCCAATTAACATTAAGTTAGCTAGTTTTTTTATACCAATTACACCCGTTCTTTCATAAAGAGAAGTAAATGCAAACTCTCGATCTTTACCTGCACTTAGTTCGAATAAAAATAACTTTAGCTCTTTATATAATGGGTGTTTTTGACTTAGCCCATGATCAACCGCCAGAGCAAATGAACGTTCTAACGAAAACCCAGCACGCATATAAACCAGTAACACGCGTAAAAAAAACTCTAAGCTATTATTTATGATGGTTTTACGTTGATTTTTGCGTACAAAAAACCAAAACTCAGGTGCGAAAAAACTAATAAAACAAAGTAATAATGTTAATGTTCGGCTTACGTCATAGCCTGATAACTCTATAGCTGTAAAAGCACAAAAAGTGGCTGCAACTTTAAAACAATATAGGCTTAGAACAATTTTGTTAATCTGAATACCAGCCTGTCTTAATTGGCGTTTTGATATAACTATTAATGGGTACCAATTAATATTTTTTGTACCAGGTTGCTCAAGCTCAACTTTTAAAGATTGTCTTTGAATATGTATAAACGAACCCATACTTACTAAAAGTCCAACAAGTAAAAATATATCAATCATAGTGTTACCCTTAAACTAAGTCTTAACCATAAAAAACCAAATAGCTGACAAATTAAAGCAACGGTTATAAATGCAATACCGTTAGGGTCATTTAATAAAGGATCGAACCAAGTTGGATCTGTGTAACTAAATAAAGGGATAAGTGCGTATGGTAGTACACCGCTAAACACGGCGGCATACTTAGTACCAGACAGTTTTGCTTCAAGCTGTTGTCGTTCTAGAGTTCTTAAAGCCATCATTTTACATACACTTTTTAGCATATCTGTTAAGTCGCATTGGCTTTGGGTATGCGTAATTACACTATGTGCAAATAATCTAACTGTTTCACAGTTATATCTCTCTATTAACGGTGTAAATGATGTCTCGGCATCACTGCCCATACTCATACGTTGTAATAATAAAGTACTCTGTTTTTTTATATAGCGGTCTGCATGTTCATCTGCAAATTTCATTGATTGCTGCAAAGATAACCCGGTGCTTAAACACGACTGTATAGTTTCTATATATTCTAAAAACTGATATTCAAATTTTGCTAATTTATAATGTGCAATATCTATTACCGTAATAAAACATGTAATAAAAACAACTATCGAAACTATAAATGCACTTGTTGATGCTTGAGGATAATAAAGCTTGGCAATGAACCATGAGCTACTCGATAAAGAAAATGCCATGCTAATAAACCAGGCATTACTTATGTTTAATCCTAGAACTCTTAATGAAAGCGTTAGTACGTCTTTTTCTTCTAAAATATCGATTTTTTTTATGTTTAAACTAGCATTTTTTTTTACGTATAAAGTAATAAATACGCTCGCAGCAAGTGTAAAAGTGATTACGGTGGCAATTGCTAATAAATAATCAAGTTTAGTCATTGTTAGCCTCCGTTTTTGTTAGCAACAATGCTTTTAACTTTTCTGAGTTTGCACCTTGGGTTTTCATGAACTCAATAACAGTAGAGTTATCAATCAATTGTGCATCGACTGGTTCTGAATTATTAATACTATACAAAGGACTAAAAAGTGCACCGCCATTAACTCGCTTAATTTCACCAATACTTTTTAGTGTGCGCTTTCCATCGGTAGAACGAGAAACATGAACAATGAGCTGTATAGTTGATGCTATAAGTGAACTTGTATGGGTATCACTAAGTTGTGCATTATGTAGCTGAACCAATGTCGATAAACGGGTAACTGCATCAACAGCGCTGTTAGCATGTATGGTAGTCATAGAGCCTTGATGACCACAATTCATTGCTTGTAGCATATCGATTACTTCACCTGAGCGTACTTCACCTACTAGTATTCTATCTGCGCGCATTCTTAGTGCGGCCTTAACCAGATCTCTTAGATTTACAGCTCCTTTACCATCGCTGTTAGTATCGTGTGCTTCTAGTTGTACAACATGATTATGATGTAAATTAAGCTCTGCACTTTCTTCAATTGTCACAACTCGTTCGTTTGAATTAATTGAATTTGCGAGTACGTTTAGCAATGATGTTTTACCCGCTCCCGCGTTACCACATACTAAAATATTAACGCCTGTTTTAACGGCGCTTTGTAAAAATGATAAAATATTTTTACTTAGAAAATTATTAGTTATCAAAAAATCTTCATTTATTTTTTTATGATTAAATTTTCTAATAGATACTATTGCAGCACTCGTACAGGCAGGTGGAACAACTATATGTACGCGACTGCCGTCTTTTAGTTTTCCGTCAACAATAGGCATGAGTGCATTTACTTGGCGTCCACAACCATCAAGTAAACGGTCAACAAAGCGACGTAAATGGCGCTCATCATCAAATTTACTTGCTGTACACAACAATTTACCTTGTTTATCAATCCAGATACTTTGCGTGTCATTTATTAGAATATCGCTAACCTGGTCATCAAGCATAAATTGCGCAATAGGTCCTAAGCCTTGAATTTCGTCATACACGGCCTGTACAACTTGATCTTGCTGATGTTGATTGAATGAAAGCTGTTCAAACTGGGGGATTTCCGTACATAAAACCGCGATTTTTTCAATGACATTGTCTGATAAAAGAGCGGAGGGATCATGCTCATATTCTTCAATTACTGCATCGTGCAGTAGCTTTTTAAGCTCTTCGAAGGTACTTATATTTGTTTGAACTTCTTCACGCTTGCTTGATAAGTTAAACATAATGACTCACTTAGCTACATAAACAGCTTCGTTTTTAACGCCCTTAACCACCTCAATTGTACGGCTGGTTTGTAAGCGAGAGAAATTTTGCAAACGACCTTGTTCAATGTCATAAGCGCTATGTACTATTATTGATACTTTGTCATCAGAGTTTATACCAGCTAACGAATACACATCTTTTGGTAAAACAGCCAAAACAAGTGATACGCTACCGTTAGATGATGACTCTTTTGATAGGTTATCCATAACTCCACCCTTACCAGCTTTTGATTTAGCGTCTTTCGATACACCAATTAGCTGTACATTGTGAGCAACCGTTTTAACTAAACGATTTGTTTTAGCGACTATGTCTAAACGGTCCCCTTTGTGAACACGAGATAGCGGAATATCTAAACTGTTTAACTTTAAAGTGTATAAAACGCGACCTGCTGGTATTGCTTCTGATAGATTCTGGCTTTTAGCACGTATAAAATCGGTGTTAAATAGCGGTTGTTCTAACATTTTATTAGTTGCTAATTTTTGACCAATCATTGCCCGAGGGTTTTGTATACTCAGTGACATATTTGGATAGCTACTTGGGTCAATACTTTTTTGCGCAACATCATGCACAGTTATTGTTTGTCCAACCGACATGTTTTTATTAACGACCCAAGCTGTTATGTTGTTTTCATCATTTACTTGTCTAATACCCAAAGCAGAAGCTAGCATGCCAGAAGTGATGAGTAATGTGAGAGCCGCTGTAGTTGCGCCTTTGTTACTTTTACTTTTCATGGTGTTCCTCCTGACAAACTTTCACTGCCACACGTTTGTGGCAGTGAGCCTTAAGCCTGATATTCAATATTAGTTACCTTGTGAGCCGCCTGCTGCTGTACGAGTTGCTGCATCACCACTTGGAGTTGCACTAATAAGCGCAGCATTTTCACTAAAGTCAGATGTAACAAAGGTGAATGAGCTTTCATCGCCAGCATACACATCAACAGAGTCTACAAAACCTGAACCAGATACTTCAGCTGTACCTTCGGCATTAATCATTCCGTCAAATACGTAGCTTTGGTCAAGTGAACCAATTGCTTCAGCTACATCTTCAAGTTCACTTGTTACTGAGTCACGTAATGTTGATAAACCAATTACAAGCGCAGCTACCATAGAAGTAGAAAGAATGATTAGCTCTGAAGTAAGTACAAAACCTTTTTGCTTTTTGCTGTTTAAGTTATGTTTGGTTGTTTTCATCATCTTCACCTTTAATATTAGAAGAGCTTATGCTCACTTTATATAATGCGAAGACTGTGCCAAACAATAATTCCTCATAAATACAATGACTTAAATCAACTGGGTCTGATTGCATTTAAATACAGGTTATTTTGATTTGCAAAATGCAAATCAAAATTTCAACTCTAAACTCTAAACAAAGAATGTTAATTATGCGTATTTACGTTGTTGAAAATACTAGAGTAATGATTAAGTATAATTTAATTCAAGATTACCCATTTTAAGATTAAATTTATGACAGAATATTTGTATTTAGCTTTTTATATAACATAACGATGCATACACTCCTTTGCATTAACATAGTCAGTGGTATGCTTTGAATATAGTACATAGAAGCTTTCCTCGATATTTATAGTGGTATAAGGGCGTGTTCAACTTTAAATGTTAGTATTTGTTCTAGCGATCTCACTGACCTCCTCTGCGTTATCCTACGTTCTTACATCAATGGGTATAAATAGATAAAACAATGGTTCAAATACAACGCATGCTTGGTATTCATACGAACTATTTCCTATTTATATTAATAACCACACTTCATGAGGGCTGAATGATTTGAAAACTAAATATAAAGTCACAAATTTTATGTAAATTGAATCTCGCTTAATTATCGCAAATCTACCTTATGGGCTTTCAAATTAGGTGAAGCTACGAACGCTATTAAATAAATTCGAGAATAAAAGAGAGCAGTTACTATTGAGGTACTTTCTTGTTGTCGCAGTTTTAAACAAAGAATGAAGAAATAAGGGGAGATCATAATTTAAGGGTGATAAAGCATGGGGTTATTTATTAAAATATCATAATTTTAGTAAATCTACCTTGCATGATTAATACTTTGAAAAGTTAACTATAGAAAATACAAATTAAAGTTACGTTAAGGCGAATAAATGATTGTTTAAAATTTGAGTAAAAAAAGGCCTTTCGGCCTTAAGAATAACAATTTCCTAAAATAGAAAGCTTTCCTCGCCTAGCAAGCGCTTTTTTATGCTCTGGCTCAACAGATAACACTTGCTCATAATAGTTACATGCAAGTAAGTTATTAGCATTTCCTTCTTCTATTAATCCTTTATGGTAAAAATAAATCGTATTTTTTAATCCAAACTTAGCGGCAAGCTCTAAATAATTAGAAGCAATAACATAACTACCTTGAGCATAATGAATTGACGCCATTTGTAAGTAAGGTGATGACTGAGTTCCAAATACATCAATTCCATATTGAGCAATACTTTTAGCTTTTGCTAAATTCCCTTGCTCAATCGCCAAGCTTATACCAAGTGTAATTGCATTTAATGGAGGATTAGGTTTATTAAGTAATGTATTTATAACTTGTTGCGCTTGGTTTGCTCTACCACTTTTATAAAATGAATAAGCTGCAATCGACAATATAGCCGTGTTACCTGGATGCTCTAGCATTAACTGATTTAGTTCATGCACTAATGTTAGACAGTTACTTGCGTTTATACCTTCGCACTTTAATTGCTGTGTATTTAACTGATATTTATTAACTAAATCACCCAAAGCACTATATGGATTAACACTTGGCTTATAGTCAATGTGAGCACAACCAGATAAAGTAAGTAGTAAAATAACGTAAAATATTTTCATAGTCCTTGCTCCTGTATGAAACTAAGTAATTGAGAGTCTAAATCAGCAGGTTCCCATGAACGTAATGTATTTACTGGTTCTCGCACCAAATTAGGGGTCACTACAATAATAAGTTCACGGTTATTTTCGCTTTTACTCGTTGTTTCGCTTAATTTCCCTAACATGCTTTCGCCGCTACCATTAGGTACAAAATCATGGCTTGAGTTGCTATCAGCGCTTATTAGCCCTGCAATAATTAAAGGTTGACCATCTCTTAACCGAGTAGATGTTTGCATGCTGCGCGTATTAAAAGCGCTGCTATTTAAACTACTTCCTGTGCTTTGTGCTATTTCTGCTGTTAAGGTGGTATCGGGCATTGAAATTACAGGATTTAAATCAAGTGTTATTCGGTCCTTATCATCAACCATTGCACGTACGTTTAATTCAACACCAAAAGATTTAAACTCAGTACCACTAAATACAGACCCACTATTACCTTGCTGTCCGCTAGTGATACCAGATGGACTATATGTGGTTGGAACGGGTACTTCCCCTCCTACTTTAAACACCGCACTCTCACCTGCAAGTACAGTAATAGTGGGTCTAGAAAGCACTCTTGAAATACCTTCTTGTTCTAATAAAGAAAACAGCATATCAATAGCAAATTGAGAAGTCGAAAGTTGTAAATTATTAGTTAGTTGCCCACCAATTAATTGCAATGCATTTTCAATCGTTGACGAACCCGACTCACGATTAGTCATTCCATCTAGACCAAATAACCCTTCTTGCTGTTGATAGCCATTAGAAAGCACACTAATATCAGGACGCCATTGCTTTAATCGACGTTGGTTAACTTCGTATAATTGAACTGACACTCGGATTTGCGGTAAATCTTCTACTTCAATGCTCGACAATACTTTACCGCCAGCAACTGAGAGTAATGTTGCACGTGCAATATTTGAGTTCACATTACTTAAAGTAACACCTGAGCCGCCGCCATTTAATAAACCACCAGATTCATTTGCTAGTACTTCAATATCTGAATTTTCATTTTGAGTTGAACCGCCCATCATACTACTTTGATCAAGCGAAGAGCCTGGCATTTGGGTTGATAATTCTGGTTCAAATAATTTATTAATCACATTTAATAAACGCACGAGTTCTATTTGGTTTTTAACAGTACCTGATAAGAAAAACACGTCACTGTCGTCATTTGATAATTCATCAACAGAAATACGTTTAATTTTAACCTTATCTGCACCCATTGATTTAATAACTTCGCTTATACGTTCTTCTTTTGGCTTGGGTGCTTGAGTTACTTTTATTAAATTAATGATTGCGACTTTGCTCGAGTTTTGAGAGCTACTACCATTTGAGTTACCCAAGCCTTGTAATCGTTGTGCAAGCGAGTTAAACATACCTTGGTTAGGATTTGAGGTAATAACAGGTTGTGATGCTTGTGAGCTACTGGCATAAAGGTAGTTTTTTGCAGCTTCATAAGCAGCATGACGATAATTAATTGTTGGTACTTCACCGCGCAATACTACAGCATGGCGATCAGGCGCTATGGTTAGTTGCACGTCAGGGTGAATATCGTTTAAGGCATTTTCCAGTACGCTATAGTCTTCGGTTACACCAAGTAAAAATGTTTCAGAGCTTTTATCGTCGTACCACACCATCATTGATGTACGACCCAACTTTTTGGCTAAAATTAACAACTCACGTCCATTAACCACATTTACATCAAGCGTGGCCTCATGACCAAGTGCTATTCGCGAAATATCTCGATTAAACACAAAGCGAGTGTGCGTCCATTTAACTAAGTGCGACACTTTTTGTACCCGCTCACCATTTGCGTTTTCTATATAATCTAAGTTACTTTCACTGGCTATAGCAGTGAATGATAGTAGCAGTAGTATAAAAGTTAATTTTAACATAAGCCTTTCCCTCAATTTGCTTAAAGGAGTAAGTGCAATTATTAACCCAAACTTTTTAGCTTTATTTTTTAATGAGTTATGCTTTATTTAAATGACGATTTTGATTTTGATTAGCAAAATGCAAATCAATACTTTGTGAATAAAAGGGAGTTAAACGGTGTCGTTTTAGGGGATTGAAATGAAGTTTTACTTAAAACATGCACAGAGTGTAATTTATTAACCACTCTGCGCGATTAAAACTTAATGAAGAGCCGCTGTAAATGGAATGCTTTTACAAATTTTCGCTTCAGCTATTAATAGCTCTTCTAGACGTACATCTACATCTGCTTTGTCAAAGTACTCGTAGGCAAGCTCTACAAAAAGGTTTTTATGTTTTTCTTCTGACTCAGCAATCGCGATATAAAACTCTTTTTCTTTACCTTTGGGAAGTGCTTGAGCAACTAACGAAAAACGCTCGTGCCCCCGAGCTTCAATTACACCGCCAACAAGTAAGCGATCCATTAAAAACTCTTCGCGACCATTTCTAAATAATCCACGAATTTGTTTAATGTATGAATCTTTTTTATCGTCACCTAAATTTACGTCACGCTCAATTAAAATTTTAAGTACTTCTTTAAAATGAATCATTTCTTCGAGAGCTAGGTCGGTCATTGCTATAACCAATTTTCGCTTATCTGGGTAGTGAGAAAGCATAGACATCGCCATGCCCGATGCTTTTTTTTCTGCGGCAGCGTGGTCTTGTAAAAAAGTATCAAAGTCAGCAAGCACTACTTCGGTCCATTCAAATGGGGTGTGGTATTTTAATTCAAACATGATCTGTACAACTTAAATAATAATACGGAGATTTTAACGTATTTAATTTAAAAAATCTCGCAATACCAATTAGCTTATATATTAACTCTATTTAACAATATGATAATTGCTAAACCCGTTATGCTAGTTAGTATATGGGAGTAATTTATCAATACGTCCTTTAGCTGTAGACTCTATTTTTAACGGGTGTTTAATATCGTTCCATGCGGTGACTTTGCCGCCCATATTCATTTTTTCAAAATCTGTTTTATCACTTTTTAATTGTAAAAAGTCACACAACTTTTTATAGCTTTCAGGCTTTGCTATATCAATTGATAAAAAATCGTGGCCACGATTATTAAAGTATGTTTTAGCATCCTTAAAATGCTCTTCATAACAAGATTCTAAGTAGCTATCGTCATTAATTTTATTCAACGATAACTCACTAAACGTATTTAAATAACAACGTTTTATATGAATATTAAAACCACCATCGGCACGCGTTAAATTAGTGTGCATACGTGTTAATAATTGCTTTATTGAAGGTAACCAAGCCGCAAGCTCTCGCTCTAAATATATAAACTTTGAATTAGGGTAATGTAAATCAAGGGTTTTGTAGTCGTTAAAAATGGGGGTATCTGCAATTGCAGTCGCGTTATTGAAGCAAAAATTAGTGTACGCGGTATGTGCAGTAGCTACACCACACTCTAATAAAGTGTGGCATACGCTGGTTGTGCCGGTGCGCGGCAAACCGATAATAAATATTTTTTTCATCTTTTAAATCAGGCAATAAATAATATTAACTATTACGAGTAATCAGCATTACAAATGCACTAATAATTATGACTAAAAACGTTGATACAGCGCCAATTTGGCGAAATCTCATGTTTTTTTCTACAATGCCCGAATTATGAAATACACGTCCTACTAATAGCATCCCACCTAATATATGACAATAATGACTAGCAAGACCTTGATATTCAACTAAAAAAAGTAAAATAATAGCAAACGGCACGTATTCCATAAAGTTCCCATGGGCTCGTATTGCACGTTGAAGGCTCGGCTCACCATTATCGCCTAATGATATTTGTTGTGCTTTACGGAGTTTTATTACATTAAAGCTTAAATATATATAGTAAAACGCAAGAAGTGCTGCATAAGTTGAAATGATCACGTTGTTTTCCTGTTATTTATTATTACTCGCATAAATATGCGCTCTATTATTATGAGTTTGATAATAACATATAAATTTGACCAGCATTATCAGAAGTTTAATAAATGCCTATGCTAAGCTAAGGGTATTAAGTAAGTAGAAAATACATAAGGATTTTATGTTTGTACCTCGCAAAGTAGCCGACAGTTATCGAGAAATGATCAACAGTATTGGCTTTTACCCTTCAATGCTCTCAGTTGGTTTTTTAGCATTTGCTATTGTTACTATGTCGGTAGAATATTTAGCGCCTATTGAGCAATTAAAGTCGTTCATATCTGTTGTGCTTGTTGATAGCGCCGAAAACGCGCGTACTATTTTAAGCACCTTAGCAGGCAGTATTATTTCACTTACTGTGTTTAGTTTTTCTATGGTTATGGTTGTTTTAAACTCAGCTAGTGCGAGTTTATCTCCTCGTGTTGTGCCTGGGCTTATTACGCGTAAATCACACCAATTGGTATTGGGCTTTTATTTAGGTAGTATAATTTACTCTATTATTATGCTAATAAATATTAATAAACTAGATGGTGGCAGCACAGCTATTCCATCAATCGGTGTATTATTTGCACTTATATTTGGCTTGATTTCGCTTGGTTTATTTGTGTTTTTTATACATTCAATTTCTCGTGCCATTCAGGTAGACAACGTGTTAAATGGCTTATTTAGCCAAACTAAAAACGAAATTAAAACAATAATACAAAGGCAACAAGATAACCCTATTGAAGA
Organism: Pseudoalteromonas sp. TB64; assembly: GCF_000498095.1. GTDB lineage: Bacteria > Pseudomonadota > Gammaproteobacteria > Enterobacterales > Alteromonadaceae > Pseudoalteromonas. Next base: position 59,122 of record NZ_AUTQ01000230.1, on the reverse strand, counting down.
CTTTCCTGATTTTAGCCAGTGGCACTCTATCAGCAGTAAAACCGAAGGGTATTATAAAGGCGTGCATACCGATAAGCTGTGTGCCATTTTAGCTGGGGAAGATATAAAGGTGTATATATCTGTTAACCAAGGTTATTTTACGGTTAAAGGCTATCCGTTTTTAAAGTGCAATAAAGATATAACAAACGATGAAGAGCTGATAAATAAAATTCTCGACTGTTTTATTTTTTATATAGAAGAGTATATAAGCGATCATTACCGTTATGGTTTAACACAAATATCAGAGATTGCTGTTAAGGCTATGAGCCCTGGGATAAACGATCCTGGTACTGCAGTTAAATCAATTGATATGCTAAGTATATTGCTTATTCAACGACTTTCAATTAACGATATTAATTACTCGTTTAAGCACAGTGATAACAATCCACTGCTTTACCTGCACGAAACAAGCTTTGATGAACTGCTACACGACAACTTTACACCGCTGCGTAATTACGCCAAAGGCGATGCATACGTAATGACGAACGTACTTGAGGCATTTAAAAATATTTTGTTTGTTGCCCATAAAGATACCGATGCAAGAAACAGCTTATTTAATTATTTAAATGCGATTGTTGATGACATAAATGAACATGTAACTAATGAGTACGACAGGCGAGAAATTACTAATATGCTTAACTCTATTGCCCGTATTAGCCAAGAGCAAGGTGAAGAGTTAGTAGCGCGTTTTGAGCGCCACCAAAAATAAAGTTTTAATCTATATAGTAAACAGCATAGCTTGAAGCTGTTACTTTAATCTCTCCTGCATAATAGGCATCAGGTACATAGTTACTTGGTGCGCTATCAGCCATCATTACTTTTTCTGCGCGCATATAAGGCTGTGATTGCACGTTAAGTGGGCTAAGCGATGCGCTGTATAAACCTTTTAAATCAACGCCATAATCTTCACTAAATTCTTTTGCAGCGTCACGTGCGTCTTTAATTGCTAACTTTTGCGCTTTTTTATGTAGTTCGTTGTAGTTACTTACTAAAAACTGCGTTTGATTAATTTCGTTAATACCGTTGTTAACTAAGCTTTGTAGTAACTCTGGGTATTTATTTATATCACTAAGTTTTACAGTTAGCGTGCGAGAAACCTTAAAGCCGTTAAACTCTTGATTACCGGTAGTGCGGTTATATTGGCTATCTCGATTTATTGAAATTTGCCCCGCGTTTATATCATTCTCCAAAACACCAACTTCTTTTACGAGTTTAATTGCTTTAGCGATAGTTAAATCGGTTTTATTTTTAGCCGCAATTAAATCTTTATCAACTTCTGTAATTCCAACGCTAAGTTGTACATAATCTGGCATTGTTGTGAGTGTGACTTCGCCTTTAACATAAATATGAGGAGAGTCGGGGGTCGCAGCAGCGAGTGTATCAAAGCTAAGAACGTTTAAAGCCAGTGCACTACCTAAAACGAGAGTCAGTGTTTTCATAAGTCGATCCTTTAATTTTGTAAATGCTATTAAAGACTTTACGTGGTTAATTAAATATGAACAAGCACAAAAAAACAGGCAATTGCCTGTTTTTTGTTAAGCGTTGTAACGAATGCTATTACGCCATTTACTTTAAATTACGTATAACCGTGATTAAACACTACAACGTTTGTAATTACGGTATTTTGGTAACCAGTAATTTCTATCGATTGCAGCCCATAGCGCATCATCACAAATCTCAAGGGCAACGCCCTCTTCAATTGCTTTTTTAGCAACTGCAAATGCAATTCGCTTACTTAGCGTTTCAATTTCAGTAAGCGCTGGTAATAAACTACCTTTACCTGTGTTTGCACGCGGTGAAGACTCAGCAAGCATTTCGCTAGACACACTTAGCATTGCATCCGTAATACGGGTTGCTTTAGCCGCAATAACACCCAAACCAATACCTGGAAAAATATAACTATTGTTACATTGTGGGATTGGGAAAATTTCACCGTTATATTCAACCGGATCAAATGGGCTACCGGTTGCAACAAGTGCTTTACCGTCGGTCCATTTAATTACATCTTCAGGAAGCGCTTCTACCTGCTTAGACGGATTACTTAATGGGAAAATCACAGGCTGCTCACAACCAGCATGCATTGCACGTATTACTTGTTCTGTAAATAAACCCGGTTGACCAGATACACCAATTAGAATGTCTGGCTCTGCACAGTGCATAACATCAAGTAATGATGCGTATTCACCGCTGTAAGTCCATTCGCTTAAGTTATCTTGCGGTTGAGCCAATGCTTGTTGGAAATCACGTAAGCCTTCCATTCCCTCTGAAAGTAACCCAAAACGGTCAACCATAAATACTTGGCTACGCGCTTGAGCTTCAGTAATGCCTTCAAAAACCATTTGACTAATAATTTGCTCAGCAATACCACAACCAGCAGAACCTGCACCAACAAAAACTACTTTTTGCTGGCTTAGCGTTGAATTTTTAACACGACATGCAGCAAGTAAAGAGCCAACAGTTACAGCTGCAGTACCTTGAATGTCATCGTTAAAGCTACATATTTCATTGCGGTAGCGCTTAAGCAATGGCATTGCATTTGGTTGTGCAAAATCTTCAAACTGAAGTAACACACTAGGCCAACGGCGTTTAACTGCTTTAATAAATAAATCTAAAAACTCATCGTACTCATCTTGAGCAATACGTTTATGACGCGCACCCATGTACATAGGATCGTTTAAAAGTTTTTCGTTATTAGTACCTACATCAAGCATTACAGGTAATGTATATGCTGGGCTTATACCACCACACGCAGTGTAAAGTGATAATTTACCAATTGGGATACCCATACCGCCAATGCCTTGATCGCCAAGACCTAAAATACGCTCGCCATCGGTTACAACAATAACTTTTACTTTGCCTTTTGTAGCGTTACGTAAAATGTCGTCAATTTGGTAACGATCGTCGTACGAAATAAATAGACCACGTGCACTGCGGTAAATGTCTGAGAATTTTTCACAGGCATCACCCACTGTTGGGGTATAAATAATTGGCATCATTTCTTCAAGATGATCGCGCACTAAACGGTAGTAAAGTGTTTCGTTATTATCTTGAATTGCACGTAAGTAAATATGCTTGTTAAGGTTGTCAGTAAAGCTTGAGTACTGCTGGTAACAACGTTCAACTTGCTCTTCAATCGTTTCAAAGCGTGGAGGAAGTAAACCAGCAAGATTGAAATTTTCGCGTTCTTTTTTGCTAAAGGCACTGCCTTTATTTAATAGCGGAGTTTCAATTAGGCCAGGGCCAGAATGGTGTATGTAAAGATAATTTGGATCAGTATTTGTTGTCATATTTCCAGGCTTTAACGAAGTCTTAAGTTATGATCTGCCATTATCATTGTTAAAGGTTTAATTGCAATGAATATGAAACTTGTCAGACCAATGAGAATATACAAATACGAGCTTTACTCGTTCTTGTATTATACCCAAGCTGCCTTAAGATGCGAGTTTCAGTTGGAATTAAACGTTATTTATGCAACCCATTGATTGTAAATAATAGTCACCCTATTACTAAAATCAAAAAAGCAGCATAAATAACGTCTAAACTCTCTTTAGATGGCTTGGGTATTTATATAATTTAAAATTTGATAGTGGCGTTTTTCTTCGTTAAATCAGACAACGCAACACCTTCGCGACGAGGGTCGGCACCGCCATACAGTTTGTTGTTTTTCACTTCAACAGCATGTAAGCCTGAGTTTAAATCGATAACGCGCACATTATGCCCACGTTTAGTTAATGCAGGTGCAATTGCTTCAAGCGCTGTGCCTTTTTCAAGACTGGTGTAATCGTTACGATTTGTTGTACGAGGTAAGTTAATCGCATCTTGCGCTGATAAATTCCAATCAATAACCCCAACCACCACTTGCGCTACGTAATCAATAATACGACTACCACCTGGTGAGCCTACAACTAAACGTAAGCTGCCATCTTTATTAAATACCATTACAGGTGACATAGAGCTACGCGGGCGCTTACCGGCTTCTACACGGTTAGCAACAAGTTTGCCGTTAATGCGCGGAGAAAGCGAAAAATCAGTTAATTGGTTATTTAAAATAAATCCGTTAACCATAACTGTAGAGCCAAATGCCATTTCAATAGAGCTGGTCATCGACACTGCGTTACCTTTACTATCTACAATCGATACGTGCGACGTTGACGGCAACTCATAAGAATCATCCATTGCATAACTTAAATACCCGACTGGATTACCGGCTACGGCTTTTTGGTCTGTTTCGGTAATTAATTTAGCGCGTGATGCAATATAGTCTTTGTTTAGTAACTCTTTTGTTGGTACTTGCGTAAAGTCGGGGTCGCCCATGTATACGTCACGATCAGCAAATGCAATACGCGATGCTTGGCTAAAGTAATGAATTGCTTTTTCGCCATTTGGTTTAAGGGCAGCCATATCTTTATGCTCAAGCAAGCCTAGCATTTGCAGTACCGCTACACCGCCACTGCTTGGTGGTGCCATTGAACATACGTTATAAGCACGGTATTCAATACATACGGCGTCTCGTTCTTTACTTTTGTAATCAGCTAAGTCTTGTACGCTTAATTTACCAGGTGCGATTTTAGAGTTTTGAACTGCATTAACCATTTGTTTAGCGTTATCGCCTTTATAAAACGCATCAATCCCCTGTTTTGCAATGTCTTTGTATAAATCTGCAAGTGGCTGGTTTTTTTTAACCGTGCCCGCTTCAATTAATTTTCCATTAGGGTAAAAATATTCGTTAATTACCGGCATGCTCATTACACCCGGATTTAGTTGGCGCGCTAATAGGCCGTGTAAACGAGGCGACACCACAAAACCCTGCTCAGCAAGTTCTATTGCGGGTGTAAATAATTCACTCCACGGTAAGGTGCCGTATTGTTTATGTGCACTAGCAAAAGCATGTAAAATACCTGGTACGCCAACAGAGCGTCCGCCAACAACAGCTTCAATCCATTTTACTGCTTTACCATGTTTATCTAAAAACAAGGTTTCATCTGCATCTGCAGGTGCAGTTTCACGACCATCAAAACTTGTTAGCTTATTGTTTGCTTTGTTGTAATACATCATAAATGTACCACCACCAATTCCCGACGATTGCGGTTCAACTAAGGTAAGTACTAGTTGAGTAGCAATAGCAGCATCAACTGCGCTACCGCCTTGAGCTAAAATACGTTGCCCAGCTTGAGAAGCATATGGGTTTGCTGCTGCAACCATATACTTATCACCAGTCACAACTTGTTTATGAATAAGACCTGTTGCTGCTTCTGGTTCGCGAGTTTCAATTGTTTGCTGTGCAAAAGAAGGCAATGTTACCGCGCACAGGCTAATGGCAAATAATGAGTTAAGTTTAAAATGCATAAAAATACTAAAAACACTTAATTACGATGAGGTAATTGGCATCTTAAAGTTAAACGGGCACAATATGCAAAAATTTATACTAAAAAATTACAATAAAATGTTTAATTTACCACTACAACCACGTTATTTATTACCGCCTATAACTTTGCTGCTTTTTAGTACCATTTTTGCTGCATTTGATTTAAATAATTTACTTGAATTTAACCGACCTTTAGTTAATCAAGGAGAGCTATGGAGAATATTTACCAGCCAGTTTGTACATGCTAATTGGGCTCATTTAGGTTTAAATGCCAGCGGTGTTTTATTAATTTGGTTACTACATGGTGAATATACATCCCCTACTCGCTATGCATTTAATATATGTACGTTGGCACTTTGGTGTGGTTTAGGTGTGTACTGGTTTTGTCCAAGTATCCATATTTATACTGGTTTAAGCGCATTGCTTCATGGCGTGCTCATTTGGGGCGCAGTTAAAGACATAACCGTAGGGCTTAAATCGGGTTATTTATTATTTATTGGTGTATGGATTAAAATAGCGTTTGAGCAATTTAGTGGTCCTAATGCTGATATAGGCAAACTTATTAACTCTACTGTCGCTATTGATGCGCATTTGATTGGCGTAATTGGCGGCACTTTATTAGCCATACCGCTGATTGTTGAATACTTAAAAAAGAAAAACAAAGTGTAATTTTTGTTCAATCCAAAAAACGCCGCGTTAGTTTATTTAACTAACGCGGCGTGTTTGTTTTTATACTTTAAGAATTAAGAATTAAAGTGTTTCTTTAAATAACTTATAAATACGACGATATTCGTCTAACCAGCTTGAAGGCTGAACAAAGCCATGTGGTTCAACAGGGAATATAGCTGTTTCAAAGTTTTGTTTTTCAAGCTCAATTAAACGCTGCACTAAACGTACTGAATCTTGAAAAAACACATTATCGTCAACCATTGGTGAGTTAATTAATAAACGTTTGTTTAAGCCCTCAGCGTAATAAATTGGTGAGCTGCGCTCATATGCAATTGGGTCAACGTCAGGGTGGTTTAATATATTAGCCGTGTAACCTGTATTGTAATGTGCCCAATCAGTAACAGGTCTAAGTGCAGCACCCGATTGAAATAACTCAGGCGCAGTAAACAATGCCATAAAGGTCATAAAGCCGCCGTATGAGCCGCCATAAGTACCGACTGCTTTAGTATCAACATTGGCATTTTGTGCCATCCATTTAACGCCATCGGCTAAATCTTGTGTTTCAGGAGTCCCCATTTGACGATAAATTGCGGTACGCCAATCACGTCCGTAACCTTTAGATGCGCGGTAATCCATATCCATCACTATATAACCTTCATCTGCGAGTAATGAATGAAACATAAATTCACGAAAATAAACCGAAAACCCCATATGTGAGTTTTGTAAGTAACCCGCGCCGTGGTTAAAAATAACCGCTTTGCGGTTTTTGCCTACTTCACCTTCTACGTAATCAGCTGGGTAGTACACTTTTGCGTATATTGGTTGATCAGTATGGCTCGATGGCACAGCAACAATTTTAGGGGCAGTTAGTTTTTTAGCTAAAAACTCATCCGACACAGTGTGCGTTAATCGCGTTGCTTTTGTATTTGCTTTAGCATCTGCTACATAAAGCTCATTAGGCATTGTAATTGTTGAGTGCTTAAGGAGTAACTTGGTTTCATCAGGGCTTAACGTGTAATCGGTCATACCATTTAAATCAGTTACTTGCTCGCTATTACCTGTTTGTGGGTTAACACGGTAAATTTCGTACAGGCCTGGGTGCTCAACATTCGCTTTGTAATAAATTGCGCTGTCATCGCTGGCAAGCGTTAAGTTAGAAACCTCAAATTGGCCTTGTGTTAGCGCAGTTGCTTTGCCGTTAATTGGTTTTTTATAAAGCTGGCTGTAACCTGACTCTTCCGATAGGTAATAAAGCGTGTTTGAGTTATGTAACCAACCAAAGTCGTTAAACGCGTAAGCAATCCATGCATCGTCATGCAGGCGATGTTGCGAGACAAGTTTGTTGTTTTTAAAATCAACGGTAGCAAGCCAGCGGTCTTTGTTGTCCCATGCTTCAAGCATGACAGCTACTTGCGAGCCGTCATCGTTCCATACTATTGGGCTTTGCTCAAACCCCCAGTCCATAATAAGGTTAATGCCACGAGGCGCCTTTTTAGACTTATATGTTTTACCATCACGTGCATAGTTTTCTTTTTTAACTGCGGCTAAAACATCTTCATCAAAGCCCGGTAAGGTATTAAAGCTAAGTGATGTTTGCTCTTTGTTAGTTAAATTGATGTACACAAGCTGCGATGTTTCTTCTTTAGCATCTGCAACACGGCGGCGTGCTTTTTTAGGTTCTATAGTGGCGTCATTTGTAATGTAGTTAGGCATAATATCGCCATCACCGCGCCAATCTGTTTGCTTTTGTACAACGACTAACAGCGCATCACCATTTGGCGAAAGCTGTGCTTCTGCAACTTTATTACCATCACCTAAGTAGTAAGCCGTGTTAGCAATTGAATCGTTTTGTTCATTAATTTGCTCATTACGTGCTTGCTTATCTTTTTTGTTTTTTTGTTGAAGCGCCACAAACTTAATCAATTTATGCTGCTCTTTAGCAATATACGTGCTTGGCTCTTCAATCCCTTTTGGCTCATCACCAAGTTTTAAGTTAGCAAGCTCGCTCGTTAAGCCTGTTTTTAAATCAACTTTAAAAAATACATTGCCTTGGCGGTAAACTAAATCGCCATTATTTAAAAATTGTGGTTTAGATTCGCTTGCTGATGTCGCTGTAATTTGTTTAAGTTCACCGGTTTTTAGGTTTTTAACAAACACATTGCCTTTAAACGTATAGGCAGCCATTGTTTTATTTTTTGAATAAACAGCTTTATTTGAACCCACAGTATGAAGTTTATTAAGTGCTACCTGCTCTGCTGTTTGGCTAGTAACCGATTGGCTAAATAAATCGCGTAGTGTATTACCTTGCTCTTTTTGAGCATAAATAATAGTAGCCGAATCGCTAGCCCAATAAGCGCTCTCTGGTTGATTGCCCATCCAATCAGGATCGGCCATTGCTTGTTCTAACGTTATTTTTTGTGAGCCGATATCTGCTGGCGTGTTTACAACCGCAGCAACATTAGTTGCTGGTAAAGCACTTTGCTGTGTTGGAGAAGAAGTGTTTGCTGTAGCAGCACAACCTGCAAGCATCACACTTGAGGCAACAGCTAATGCCACTAACGTTTTAGATGAAGAAAAATTAAAAATCATAGTGCTTCTATACAGTTATTATAATTAGACCGTATTTAAGCAGAAGTACTCAAGTTATTGCAATTTTTTAAGATAAATAGCTATTAAACAAGGTAAAGCTCAGTTTAATAGCGCTTTACAGCCGTTTGGTTATGCTTATTCAACTATTAAATCAAGCCAAACCAGTCGATGATCGCTTGAAGCGTTTCTATCTTCAATTAAACGATGCTCATCGCTTGTTTTACTTGGCCAAAACACACCGCCGTTTTTAATTTTTAATCCATAATTTGACGGTAGTACGTAATCTACTCGAGCCTGCCAATTTGCACTGTAGTTTTGCCCATAAGGTACACTGCTATATTGCTCTTTAGCGCCTGTACTTTTTGGAGTAAAGCTGGCGTTAATGAGTGGATTTTTAAGTATTTGATCGGTTGTATTAGTACGTGCTTTGTCGCCCTCGGGAGCTGCATTTAAATCGCCTAAAATAACAAAGCGAGAATCGGCTTTTAGCCCCCCTTTTTTACCTTGGTCATCGTAAATGTAATTAGCATTTGCTACATAATCGGCAATTAGCCTTACTTCGTCATGATTACGTTTACCATTACGATTTTCTTCGCCATCAAACACCGGTGGCGTTGGGTGCGATGCAAGTACATGTATGGTCTTGTTGTTTACAGTAACAGGTAAATCCCAAAACGACTTAGAGCTCAGTCTCAGTGCTTGCCATTCTTGCTCGTTATACCAGTTTTCACCTGTTTTAGGCATTAATGGCATTTGCGCGTTAGGCATGTCTTTGTATTTAAAGGTTTGCAACGTTCTTATTTTATCAAAATCAATTGGGAATTTAGAAAGCACGACCATGCCGTAATGCCCTTCAAAAAAGCCAAAACCTTGTGCATCGCCCATTACGCCATTTTTTTTACCATCGTTATCTAAATCAAATTCTGTTGCTAAACCGGTGTTAACAGGCGCTATATAAAAATAAGGATAATTTATAGCATCTTGCTTTTGCTGACTTACATTTAAATAGTGCTTATTAAAGTACTCTACACCTTGCTCTTTAGGTATAAAATCAAACTCATTAAGTAAAATAATATCAGGACGAACACGTTGAATTATTTCAGCAATATTTTTAATTTGTTGGTTATTTGATTTAAGTGCGTTAACCAAGGCATCGCTTTTAACTTGCTCGCCTTTAGGTGTGTGATTTGTTGCATCCATGCTGACATTAAATGTAGCAACACGAAGAGAGTCTGATGCAAATGCATTTATACTGAAAGAAGCCGCAACAAGTATTGCGCTATAAATTGCTTTAAGTTTCATTAAATAATTTCACTGTAAAATTGTAGACAACTTTATTATTTCACAAACTCGATAACCAAGCGCTTTATTTAATCAAAAAAAATGCCGAGCAAGCTCGGCATTTAGTAAAACAAAGAATTAATTGTTTAATGTAAAATTAGGTTTGCAGCCGCTTTTAAAAGACCTGGGTATTGTTCCTCAGGTAAATATTCTGTGAGCTCTCCAACTTTATCAGCCAAGTCGTTCATACTATCTGCCGATACGTTTATATGACCCATCTTACGCCCAGGCTTTGGTGCTTTACCATACCAATGGCTAGTAACATCTGTAAACTTTAGAACGTCAGCTGGAATGCTTGGTTGACCAAGAACATTTATCATCGCGGTGATTTGTTTAAGCTCAGTGTTACCCAAAGGTAAGCCTGCAACAGCGCGCATGTGGTTTTCAAACTGCGAACAATGACATCCCTGCTGCGTCCAATGACCAGAGTTATGAACACGTGGAGCAATTTCGTTAACAAGCAACGTGCCTTGTACGTCAAAAAACTCAATAGCTAGCACGCCTACATAATTAAGTTCATTCGCTAACTTTGTAAATGCAGTAGTGGCTTGAGTTTGCACGCTATGATTATTTTTACCTGCAATAGAAAACGTTAGCACACCATCTGTGTGCTCATTTTCTGTTAATGGGTATATAGCAACGTTACCGTGTATATCGCGTGCGCCAATAATGGAGACTTCGCGATCAAATGGGATCATTTTTTCTGCAATAATAGTGTGCGGTGCTTGCTCTGTGCCAGAGGCAATAAAGTCTGCCATTTCTGACCAAATTTTATCTATTTCTAAGTCAGATTTTAAACGCCATTGACCTTTACCATCATAACCCGCTTGGCAGGTTTTAATGACTAATGGCTTACCTAAACTTTTAACAGCTTGTTCTAGATGTGCTTTTTCAGTAATTAATTGATACGGCGCACACGCTACGTCGGTTTTATCAAGTAATGCTTTTTCAAGAGCACGGTCGCCGCCAGTTTTAATGGCCGCTTTTCCTGGGTAAAACTTATTGCTATTACAACAAAGTGTTAATACATCATCAGGAATGTGTTCAAATTCTGCTGTAATTGCGTCAGCGTCTACAATAGCCTGCTCTAGTGTTGTTGTATAAACTTCACCAGTTAACGGGTGCATGATTTTTTTGCTGCCTACATCGTAAGCAACCACATTTAAATTAAGTGGTGCACCGGCAAGACTCATCATTCGAGCTAATTGACCAGCACCTAAAATTAGAATATTCATTATTACTCTGCAGGATTTGGATTAGCTAAAATAGTCTCGGTTTGTTGTTTACGAAACGCTTCAATTTTTGCAAAAATTTCTGGATTTTGACATCCTAAAATTTGCGCAGCTAATAAACCTGCATTTGCAGCACCGGGCTCGCCAATTGCTAATGTGCCTACTGCAACGCCTTTTGGCATTTGGCAAATAGACAGTAACGAATCAACACCGTTTAATGCTTTTGATTTTACTGGAACACCCAGTACAGGAAGCGAAGTAAATGCAGCCGCCATACCTGGTAAATGCGCCGCGCCGCCAGCACCCGCAATGATAACTTTAATGCCGCGATCTGCGGCTGAACTTGCGTAATCAGCAAGTAATTGAGGAGTTCGGTGTGCAGACACAACTTTAGTTTCGTACTTAATGCCAAAGTGTTCTAGCATAAGTGCTGCGTGTTCCATGGTTGGCCAATCTGATTTAGAACCCATAATAATGCCAACAGTCATAAATATTCCTCAGTAATGTATTTTCAAAATAGCGGACTTATGTCCGGTTTTAGGCGGGTATTATACCCAAACCAAGTTTAATTGCGACTCACAAAAACAAAAAAAGCCATGTTTAAACATGGCTTTTTAGAGTTAACGGGTAAATAGGTTATTAAGCTTCTTTACTCGCTAAGTATTCTGCGTAGTTGCCTCTAAAGTCGATTATTTCACCGTCTTTAACTTCCCAAATACGAGTAGCAACAGAGGATACAAATTGACGATCGTGCGATACAAACATCAATGTCCCTTCGTAGGCTTCAAGTGCTAAGTTAAGCGCTTCAATAGATTCCATATCCATGTGGTTAGTTGGCTCATCCATAAGTAATATGTTTGGTTTATGCATCATAATTTTACCAAACAGCATACGACCTTGCTCACCACCAGATATTACTTTAACTGACTTTTTAATATCGTTTTGCGAAAACAACATACGACCTAAAAAGCTACGAACTACTTGCTCGTCGTCGCCTTCTTGTTGCCATTGCTCCATCCACTGAAACAAGTTCATGTCGGTTGCAAATTCGTCAGCGTGATCTTGCGCGTAATAACCAATGTTCGCGTTTTCAGAAAACTTAAACTCACCGGCTTTAGGCGCCAAGCGCCCTGCTAAAGTATTAAGTAATGTTGTTTTACCAACACCATTTTCACCAATAATAGCAATACGTTCGCCAACTTCTACTAAACCTTCAAGGCCTGAGAATAAAGTTGTATCGTCAAAACCTTGCGTTAGATTATTCATTTCAAGTGCGTTGCGGAATAACTGTTTTTCTTGATCGAAACGAATAAACGGCGTTTGACGTGATGACGCTTTAACTTCATCTAACTGAATTTTATCAATACGCTTAGCACGCGATGTTGCTTGCTTAGCTTTAGATGCGTTAGCAGAGAAACGCGAAACAAACTGTTGAAGCTCAGCAATTTGGTTTTTCTTCTTCGCGTTTTCACTTAATAACTGCTCACGGGCTTGCGTTGCTGCAAACATGTATTCGTCGTAGTTACCTGAGTAAATACGTAGCTCGCCGTAGTCAATGTCGGCCATGTGTGTACACACAGAGTTTAAAAAGTGACGGTCATGCGAGATGATGATCATGGTACAGTCGCGTTGGTTCAACACGTCTTCTAACCACTTAATAGTATAAATATCCAAGTTATTGGTAGGCTCATCCAGTAGCATAATGTCTGGGTCTGAGAACAATACTTGAGCAAGTAGCACACGCAGTTTAAAACCAGGTGCTATTTCAGACATTGGACCAAAGTGTTGGTCTGTGCCAATACCTACGCCTAATAAAAGCTCGCCTGCTTTAGATTCAGCAGAGTAACCATCCATTTCGGCAAATTCAGTTTCAAGATCGGCTACTTTCATGCCGTCTTCTTCACTCATTTCTGGTAAAGAATAAATACGGTCGCGCTCTTGTTTAATTTCCCATAATTGCTTGTGACCCATGATCACAGTGTCAATTACTGAGTATTCTTCGTATGCAAACTGGTCTTGGTTTAATTTAGCAACGCGTTCATTTGGATCAGTACTTACATTACCTGAAGACGCTTCAAGCTCACCACTTAAAATTTTCATAAATGTTGATTTACCACAACCATTTGCACCGATTAAACCGTAACGGTTTCCGTCGCCAAATTTTGCTGAGATATTTTCAAATAATGGTTTAGCACCAAATTGCATGGTGACATTAGCTGTACTAATAATAGCGCTACCCTCCGAGGGTGTAAGGATGTATTTAAATTGCGCGCAGTTTATACCAAATTAGGCCTTTTTTCTATCAAAGATTATTTTCAAACACTGGCATTACAGTGCATTTTTAAACGTACTACCCTTATTTAAATGTACAGTAATAAATAAAGCTTATAAGAAGGCTGGTGGCTTATTTTAGTAAGAATTAAATTTGGGCTTAAAGTAACCTTTTATCAATTATTTCAATTAATAAAACTATATTTAAAAACAACTCAGCTTATTGATAAATGAGGGATGGTATCTATCTGGTTTAATCTATCGGATTTTATTACCTTAAAATTATTTTTAGTTATACCTTTGAAAATAAAGCCATTTTAGAGCAATTACACTACATGTTATTTTTTAATCAACGTGAAATAAATTCAAATTAATATTTATGCTATTAAGCGTTTTACAGCACTATTTACCTATCTAACCACATCAATAATCAAATGTTTTTAACACAATAAAAACAACGTTAACGGTGAGTGAATATTCTTGGTGTTTTGTTGTCACTTTTAATGAGTATTTTTCACTTTTGAGCTATATAGTGCTTTGTTAGTCTGCAACTATTAAAATTTTACTTTGGTAAAAACAGTCGTTCACACACTGAGGCAATATAAAATGAACATAAAATTAGCGGCACTGTTTAGTGCACTTATTGTAGCTGCTCCGACTGTATTTGCAGTCGAATTGTATAAAGATGACACTAACGCCTTAAATGTTGGTGGTTATGTAGATGTTCGTGTAATTAATACTCAAGGTCAGACCGAAGTCGTCAATGGTACCTCACGAATAAACTTTAGTTTTGAGCGAAAACTTAAAAATGATTGGATGGCACTTGCACTTGTAGAATGGGGTGTAAACCCTGTGGGCAGTAGTGATATTGTTTACAATAACCGCTTTGAATCCATTCAAGATGAGTTTTTGTATAACCGTTTAGGTTATGCGGGTCTTTCTCATGAAAAATACGGGCAACTTACAATCGGTAAACAATGGGGTGCTTGGTACGACGTAGTTTATGCCACAAATAATAGCTTTGTGTGGGATGGTAATGCCGCTGGTGTATATACGTACAATAAAGACGATGGCGCAGTGAATGGAACTGGTCGTGGCGACAAACTCGTGCAGTATCGTAATAGTTACAAAGAATTTGATTTTACAATACAAGCTCAATTAAAAAACGATGATTTTTATACCTGCGATATTACCGATATATCACAATCGCAATGCCAAACATTATGGGAGTCTGGTGATAGTGCAGCCCAAAGAGTCGAATTTAACTCAACGTTTGGCAGTGCAGTTACTTATAACGTAACTAAAATGCTTACCCTTACTGCAGGTGTAAACAGAGGAGAGTTTGACCTTACTTTTGTGATGGTACTACCCGCTCAGTTGAGGACTTAATATACGGTGCGGGTATTAAATGGGGCGACTTTAATGCACCTGGCTTATATGTAGCGGCTAACGTTAATAAAAACCAAAATCATGATACCGACAACCTAGGACGTTTAATTAAAGATGCTATTGGGGTCGAAACCTTTGCATCGTATCGTTTTGATAACGACTTACGCCCTTTTATTGCCTATAACCTGTTTGACGCCGGCGACGACTACGTTATTCAGCCAAACTTTAACGCCGATCCAAATGATGTATTTAAACGTCAATTTGCTGTTATTGGTTTGCACTATCTTATTGATGCAGACACTATTGCTTACGTAGAAGCACGTAAAGATTTTGGTGGCTTTCAAAGTAATAACAAAGAACAGCAAGCTTTAATGGAACAGTCGGAGGATGATGGCATCGCTATTGGCTTTAGATATAAACTTTAATGCTAATTTAAGCTAAATTTATTTAAAACCCTACGATAATTATATTGTAGGGTTTTAGTCGTTTTACTCGGATTTTAAACAAGTGTTTAAGCCATGCTCCGTTGTATCTCGGGCTTTGCGGCCAGCGCTATATCAACAAAAGCGTGTACTGTTGCGTTTAAGTTACTTTGTTTATATTGCACTTCTACCGGTATTTTTTTAGTCGCATTTTTTATTGCCACAAACACACACCCTTCGCTATATAATTTACGAACACAATGTGGAGCAATCGATATTCCAAGCCCTGCTGCAACTTCGGTAACTAATGTTTGCATATGTCGAGGGTGGCTTATTATATTTGGCGAAAAACCAGCACTTTTACAAAGCATTATGGTTTCATCAAATAAACCAACTGCTTCGTCTCGATCAAAAATAACAAATTTATCATTTTTTAAGTCATTCAAATCAATACTCAATTTGTCAGACTCGTTATGATCTTTATTTAAAACAGCGACTAACTTATCGATATAAATATCGTGTTTTATAAATTCATCACTAATTGACTCAGGTAATGGTCGCGAAAATCCAATATCAATTAATTCATTTTTAAAAGCGTGTATTTGTTCCGTCGCGGTCATTTCGAACAAGGTGACATGTACATGCGGATATTGCTGTTTATATTCTCGTACAAGTGTTGCCATAAAGGTTAAGCATGCCGAACTTAAATGGGCAATATTAAGTGTACCTACCTGCCCATTGTGCGCTCGTTTAACTTGAGTTTTAGCTTTTGCAGCGAGCGCCAAAATTGCGTTGGCATCTTTTAATAACTGCTCACCGGCTTGAGTTATTGCAACATCTCTCGAGTTTCTTATAAATAATACAACATCAAGCTCGTTTTCTAACTGTGCAATGTGCCTGCTTATTGCCGGCTGCACGGTGTGTAGCTCTTTCGCTGCCTCTGAAAAACTTTGATGCTTAGCAACGCTTACAAAGCTCTTTAATGTTTTTATGTCCATAACATGCCTAAAATACAATAATTGTATAGATTCTATAAAATAATATGATTTTTGTTATAGGTAAAGAACTCTTATTATTACCCCATGTTTAAAAATCAGAGAGCACTATGGCAAAGCCTGAACATAATCAATCATTGAGTCGGTTTATATTATTACTGATGACCACTGCAATTGCTGCAACAGCCGCCAATTTATATTACAGCCAACCTATTTTGCCGCTTATAGCGAGCGAGTTTAACTTAAGTAATTCGCAACTAGGCAGTATTCCAGCGTTAACACAAATTGGTTATGCGTTTGCCTTATTGTTTATATCTCCTTTGGGTGACTCAATTACCCGCAGGCGTTTAATTAGTCTTTTATCGTGTTTATTGGTGTTTGCTTGCGGTACTGCAATGCTAGCGCCAAACTATTCGTTGTTACTTATCTCGGTATTTTTAATTGGTGTAAGCGCCAATATTACCCAGCAGCTAATACCGTTTGCGGCATCGCTTGTATCTGCAGATCAAAAAGGTGCAACATTAGGCACCTTAATGATGGGCTTAACCATTGGTATTTTACTTTCAAGAACGTTAAGCGGATTTGTAGGTGAGCAATTTGGCTGGCGAAATGTATTTTTAATGTCGGCATTACTTGCAGCTTTATTTGGTGTACTACTCCGCATTTTTTTACCTTCAAACAAGCCCAGCACTAACTTGCGTTACTTGGCGCTTATTAAAAGTACATTGGCATTATTTACTAAACATAAATCGCTACAACATTTACACTTTCAGGTGCTTTTTGGTTTGCTTCATTTAACGTACTTTGGGCAACACTTGCTATTTATGTAAGCGATGAACCATTTAACTACAACGCACAACAAGCTGGTTTATTTGGCGTAATTGCTTTGGCAGGAGTAATTGGTGCTAAGTCATCTGGTAAATGGGTTAACAAACTAGGATCTAAAACTTTAATAATGATTGCTCTTGCGTTAGCAGCTATTGGTTTTGCAATTACCGGTTTATTTAATGGCAGTTTGGCATCATTAATAGTGGGTATTATCTTAATCGACTTTGCCATATTTAGTGCTCAAGTCGCTAACCAAGTTCGTGTTTTTAGTATTGATCCATCAGCGCAAAGCCGCATAAATGGAATTTACATGTTGGGTTATTACATTGGCGGCGCTGTTGGCTCAATGGTTGGTGTAAAAGCATTTGCACTTTATCAGTGGCCAGGAGTTGTAGTTGTAAGCATTATATTTATTTTACTAAGCGCAGTTTTTAACTCTTTAGCTAAAAAATAATTACTTTAAAATTTAGGAGTACATATGAATAAATTAAAAACAGCAGGTAGCTTTACACTCCTTTGCATAGCTAGCTTAACTATAATGGTAGGCACTTTACTTGCTCCGGGTTTAGTAAGTATTTCACAAGGATTAGGTATAACCGATAACGCCGTACTTTTAATTACACTTCCCTCGTTAGGTGCCGTTGTGTTTGCTCCTATTGCGGGAAAACTAATAGATAAACACGGCGCTTATAAACTCTTAATAATTGGTTTGTTTTTATATGGTCTTGCAGGTGCCAGTGTTTATTTTTTAAATGGTCCTACATTAGTATTTGCTAATCGATTTTTACTTGGTGGCATAACTGCTGTTGTGATGGCTAGTTGCACTGTTTTAATTTCAACATGGTACACAGGCGAAGCGCGCCTAGGTATGATTGCAAAACAAGGCATGGCAATAGAGCTAGGTGGTGTTGTATTTTTATTTTTAGGTGGTTTACTTGCGTCGCAGTTTTGGGGCTTACCACTTTCACTTTATTTAATTGCATGGGTATTTTTAGCGATGCTTTTGTTATTTGTGCCAAATAAAAATTTAACAAACAACAATAACGAAGAAATAGTTGAGCTCAACACGGCTAAAACGATTAACGGACTTTCTTTAAAAAGTGTATATGTAATCTCGACTTTAGCAATGACCATATTTTTTACATCAACCGTTTTACTTCCTATTACTATGAATGCACAAAATTATAACGAGTCACAAATTGGTCAATTACTCGCATTTATATCTTTAGTCGCGGTAGTTACAGCTGGCTTTATGCCTAAAGTAACAAAGTTGCTAGGTGAACCCAAAGTGTTGGCATTTGCTTTTTTAGCTTTTGGTTTATCGTATATTTGTTTTACATACGCAAGCACCCTACTTTTAATTTTAGGTGCAATATTAATAGGCATAGGGTTTGGTTTTAGCATCCCTCTTTTAAATCATATGACGGTTGAACTAAGCGATGTAAAAGTACGTGGTAAAAATTTATCTTACTTTACGATGGCTGTATTTTCGGGTCAGTTTTTTACGTCTTTTATGGAATATATTCCTGGTGGTGAGCAAAATGTATTTATAAGTTGTAGTGTATTCGCATTTATAATTACACTCGTATTATTTTTTAAAAAAGCAAAGCCTTAATATGTAGTAAAAGAGCATTTATAAAATGCTCTTTTACTTCTCTAAATCTACCATCTTGTATTTCGCACTCCCTTTTTGATCATTTTAGTTACAATTTACTCTATTGCTTAGGCAAGTATTAAACTAAATTTAGTATGATGTGTTCTTTATGTGTGAAGCCACCAGCCATTAATTATTATTATTCTTTAACTACAAAAACAGTATTAAAACTATGATGTAACTTTGGTGAGGTTATATTGAAATTGCACGATACTTACACAGCATATTACTAACCCTCTAAACACACAACGTACATTAAAAGCTGTAAACAAATTATGGGCTATATAAGTGCTAAGTATTGATAGCATTTTAACTCAACGACCATTAACTGTATATAAATACAGTTCTTAAGAACGTTATACAAAACTGACTTTAAAACCAGACAAACGTATAAGTACTTAATAATATTAAACTAAGTCTAAAAATATAAAGTTTGTTTGTTATTAAAAATATATAAAACAGCATTAACTGTATATTTATACAGTTAATACTTAAACCAAACAAACTTACTCTTTAATAAACTTATTATACCCCGCCAAAGCAGTAGCTACGCTAAGCGGTAGATTATCTGAGTGCTCTGCACCTGCATTTATAGCACTTTGCCACACAAGGTTATTATTAGGATTTGCTGTTAAAGCTGACTCTAAATTATTAAACGCCTCTAACATTAATGGGTTCTCTGCTCCACCCACAGATATATACAAATAAGTACGTGATTTAAGTCTGCTAGATTCGTTTTGTAAAAATGTCTCTACTCTTTTAACTACGGTCATGTCGTCATACCAAGCTGCAGGACTAAATGCAAAGTAGCCATTAAACAATTCAGGCTTTGTATGCAGTGTATAAAGTACAAAGCTCCCTCCAGCCGAAAACCCACTTAAAATACGATTATCAGTAAGCTTATAGTTAGCCGACAAATACGGGAGTAGCTCTGTTTCTATAAATTGCAAAAACTTATCGGCTTCCCCATTCGGTTCAGGAAGTGTTTCAAGCTCTAAACGAGGCTCTGTATTTACCTCTTGTCGAGCATAAGGAGGCACTAAATCGCGATTGCGTGTATCAGTAAAAAATAAATTAGGAATAGACACCAATATAGCCTTATCCCCTTTTTCACTTTTGGCTTGCTTTGTAAGTGTTTGATCCCATGTTTCTAAATTAAAATTACCATCTGTTTTAATAATTAATGGGTACGCTTTTTTGGGATTGTAATTAGCGGGTAATCTAATAAACACTTTGCGGGATTCGTTAAGCACTTTAGAGTTAATTGTTATATCTGTATAGGCAGATACATAATGGTTGTAATAACGAATGGCTAAAATACCTAAAGCAAATATTACAATGGCTAAACTTAAATTTATAAAATAGTGTTTTGCTATTTTTACAGCCATACGGCATTTCCTAAATATTGAATTAACAACTAATTTTAATCTAGCTTAACCCATTGTTTTATTTCAAGCGCAGTCATAATAAGCTCTACTGAAAACGCAGCTAATATCATCCCCATCACGCGCGTTAAAATAGATGCTCCACCAGTACCAATTAGCTTAATAATTTTACCCGACAGTAATAACAATATTAATGTAATGCCCAATACGCCAAGTGTAACAAGGGCTGTGCCTATCTGAGTCGAAATTGGATGTATATGGTTATCGGTAAGTAATATAACCGCTAATATAGCGCCTGGAGTTGCTGTTGCAGGTATGGCAAGCGGGAATACTGCAATATCGTGCTCTGGATCTTGCTTTGCTTTATTTGAGTCGCTACCAAAAATCATCTGTAAACCAAATAAAAACAATATAATACCGCCCCCTAATTGAAACGATACTAACCTAATACCCATTGCATTAAGTATAAGTTGACCAATTAAAATAGAGCCTAATAATACACACCCTGCATAGAGCACCGTTTTAAAGGCTGTTTTACGACGTTGTTGATCTGTTAGGTGTGAGGTTAGCGCAGCAAACAGCGCCATAGTTCCTATTGGGTCTATGGTAGCCCAAATAACGAGGGCATCTTGGAAGAGTTTTTCTAGCATATAAAATCCTTGTTAAGCGAACACGTTTAATAAAACTCGGGTAACAAATTCATTTGCTTACACTTCATCATTATTTAAAGTGATTATTTTTATAACATTATAGACTCTTTTCTAATTAAATATTCAAAAGTGGTTATTAAACATTTTAGCTTTTTAAGCACTTAAACCAAATTTCGCTTTTATCCTTACCATCATTTTCATCTAACTTTAAATCACCCACTCCACACATACTTTGTATGACCGCTTTACTCGTAAGCGAAAATCCAAGTTTAGTTAATAAAGTATGCGAACGTATATTTTGCGTACTCACCTCAGCAAAAAGGTAGTTTATTTGCTGTACGCTTGGCAAAGCACTTATAAAACCCACCAGCGCTTCAAACATTAAACCTTGTTGCCAAAAAAGCGGATCGAGTTCAAAACCAATAAATGCAGTCTTACTTGTATGTTCTATTTTATATAAACCACATGTGCCTATTAAATCTCTATCTGTATTATGTTCAATTGCTAGACGAATAACTTCGCCCTCGTAGTATGCGCTTATATCGTCTTGTATTAATTGTTTAATATCGGCTTTGCTAAGCGGAGTTTTATAATCATTAAATTGAGCAACAAGTGGATTATTTAAAATAGTAAATAATTTAGCGGCATGCTTATGAGTGATCAAACGCAGAGTAACGCGAGGTAACTTTAAATTTTTAAACATTTATTTTTAGTTAGTCAGTTGAAATAGCTCTTTATGGAAATACATTATTAACTTACCATATCCCATTAACAAGTATTATATGAGTGCACATTCCCATGAACGACGAGTTTAAAGTAATACAACCCACAACGACTGTCTATTGCCCAAAGCGCGGCGAAGGCTGGACCCTAACAGGTATTACTAATATTAATGAATTCACCTCAGTGATGTTTGACGGTACACGCTACACCCTCCCTGCTCGCGAAATAGTTGAGGAGCTTTTGCCAAACCAATTAGCAAGAGAACAACAAAATAAGTAACAAGCTGTTTAACCACTTATCAGTAATAGGCTGCCTATTAAGTTATTAGGTAGCCTTTTTGTTATCAATTCTTTGTGCATATCTATTTATAGTCACTTCAAAAATTAGCACTTAATAAAAATGAAAGACGTTTTGTAAATAACAGGTCTAATTGTATAACTACATAGCGCTTTATACATTCATCATTTAGATGTGAGATTTTTATGAAAAAAATATTAGGCATAGTTTTAACTTCATCTGTACTGTTTTATGCGTCACTCGCCCATGCAGATAAAACCGAAAAAGCCGTTTTAGCCGGTGGTTGTTTTTGGTGTATGGAAAGCGATTTTGAAAAGCTAGAAGGCGTAACTGACGTTATTTCTGGTTTTACTGGTGGGGAGTTAAAAAACCCAACATACAATGGTAATCATCGTGGTCATTACGAAGCGGTCGAAATTACATACGACCCTGCAATAGTAAGCTATAAAGGTATACTCGATCATTACTGGGTGAATATTGATCCCTTTGATGCACGAGGTCAATTTTGTGATAAGGGTCCAAGTTACCTAAGTGCTATATTTGTTGCTAATGAACAAGAGCGTAAATTAGCTGAAAAAACAAAAGAAGCCGTAATAGCTGAATTTCCAAATCAAACCGTTGTTACGCCAATATTAAACGCGAGTACCTTCTATCCTATTAAAGGAAAAGAGAGCTACCACCAAGATTATTATAAAAACAACTCAATTCGTTACAATACTTACCGCTGGCGTTGTGGACGAGATAGCCGCTTAGAAGATATTTGGGGCGATAGAGCTACTCATTAAACGCAATGAGATAAAGTCACCTCATTGTATTAATAGCTAAGGGCTGCTTTAAATAAGCAGCCCTTATAAATTAATAACTTAAATAAGCCATAAAGATAATTAATACAACATAAAAACAAAAACCTAATAGAAATATTAAATCAACCTTTCTAGCTTTGCTCGCTCTATACGATGCAAAGTCTTTAAGCTCGCCTTTATACCGCCCAAGCGTTACCACTTTTAAAAGTAACCAGCCGGTCGAGTAAAACAAAAAGCTCAAACCAGTTTCAATTATTAGCCAAATAAAAATTTCAAATGCAATACTCATAACTTATATCCATTAGTTAAGTATGCAAAAAACAATATCAGCTATTTGTTCAAATTGCAGCCAACTGAGTTAGTTAAGGTGTAACAATAAATTTCGTTAAACCAATTAATTGACCAGATTCAGTAACTACCTTAACTTGCCACTTACCTACAGCATCACTTGGAAAGTTTACTTTATGAGTCCATGCTCTATAACCAAGCTCTCGTCCGCCATTTATATTTAGCGTTATCCGATCAACTTCTTTTTTATTATGTATCCATACATGAAATATTTTTTCATTTAAGCCTCTTGGCGCTTTAACGGCTGTCCAGCTATATAAACCTTGATGATGCAGCGTATAAGAATCTAACTGTTTAATACTCCCTACGGGCTTTTTATGTTGTAAGTCAACTTCATGAGCCAGTGTAATATCAGTTAAACGCAATGCTGCCGGTGGTATATAGCTTTTAAGCTGCCAAATACCAGCGCTTAATGAAGATAAAACAAGCACAAGAATAGGAAACCGCCACCAGCGCACATTAGGCATTAAATTACCTAAACTAGGAAGTGTAATAATTACAGCAGTAACTAAAGCAATTACGAGGCTTTGGCTTGTTGTAAGATTTAATAAAATGGGTAAAGTTACAAGCAATACAACAAACAAAGCAAAATTATGAAATATACTAAATAATGTACGATTTTTGGCTAGCTTCTTGTAATAAAAGGGATCAATAACTGAGGCAACGGCACATAAAATAATTAGCGAAGTAAAAATGGCTTGTGGATGATCCCACTGAGTAACAGCCAAAAAGAAGGGTAAAGCAAAAAATAGACTTTCTTGCTGTACCATCTGTAATGCAAAACGCATTACGTTAGGAGAAACAGCAATACCAAATTTTTCTTCCACCTTATCACGCAGCCAATTATCAATAATCAACCACAACCAACTAACAAGCAAAAATATAGCAATAACCTGCGAAAACGACTCTTTTCTATCAACAAGTACAAAACTAGCAACACCAGATAAAAAAGCTAAAACAGCAAGTAAACCAGGACGTTTTTGCATTGCATTTATGAATTTTGTTATTAAATTTTTTAAGTAATCCATCTATTAGTACTTCCTTACGGGTATATACTCTACAGAGTAATATTTAAGTTCGTAATTTTACCTACCTCTAAAT
This sequence comes from Pseudoalteromonas sp. TB64, assembly GCF_000498095.1. Lineage (GTDB taxonomy): Bacteria > Pseudomonadota > Gammaproteobacteria > Enterobacterales > Alteromonadaceae > Pseudoalteromonas. Next base: position 35,021 of record NZ_AUTQ01000230.1, on the reverse strand, counting down.
GAACTACAGATAGACGAGATATAAAAACTTTATTCACAACAGGGTCTTAGTAAATTGTTTTAACTATAATGTAAGGTTAAATAATCAGATAAATTTTTAGTTAAATGCAATACAGTTATGGGCTCTAATAGATAATGAAATATCATGTGTATTGTTCAGTCAGCAAAAGCGTGGATTATTAGTTAGGTAAGTAGTTGGATAAGCTTATTAAAAAACTCGCAAAGCAACCACTATGTGGAAATAGTAAATGGAAGTAAAAATGTTTGTAAGTGTCAGTAATTTTAAACGTATATTATGGAATAAGTTATCGGGGTCAATCTATTGGTTACTTGTTTGGCCTTATGCGAGTATGATTTTTAAATCAAACCCCCACTATCCGGCTTACTTAAAGCCTATTGGCGTATTCCTCGTATCTTCAGAGTATTCTGCCCCAAAAGGGTACTATACCAGCATGCCTTATATTCTTAATGATATTTTGCCCGCAGTATGTTTTTGGATTGTATGGATAGTAATTATTATTGTGCTTCCTAGCCCTAAGTCTAAGTTCAAAAAATTAGCATAAGTTAGAAAACTGATTGCAACAGCTCGTATCCTTGCAGATAAAGTTTTTTACAACCCAACCTTTATTGTTATAAATATAGCCACTTCCACCAGCAAAAATGTCGTATGAATATGTTTTGTGGTCCATTATTAACTTCCCAGAATATTTACAAGGCATAATAAGTGACTCACCGTGTTCCTTTTCATTACTCACTTGCTCTGCATTATCAAAATACAAAGCAATTTCAGTTTTAGTAAGTAATAAATTATCACACACGTTATATTGCGTATTTTCCTCATCAATCACTTTTTTAAAAGTTAATATTTTAAAGTTATCTTCATAGTTAAAACTACAAGATACAATAAATAAAGCAGCTACTGCACACACAACATTCTTAGTCATAAATAATCTCTGTATTTAGCTTTTTAAGTAACTTTTTAAGTAATTATATGAATGTTCTTTAATTTAAATATTATTTACTATTTTAGAATCATTCATCATGGTCCTCTTTTAACTCTACAACCATTTTACCTGAGGCTAATCCTTTAGGCTCTTGTATGTTATTATTTTCAAGCTCTAAAACTAGCTTTTTCAGATTAGCTTTTATAAGTTTTTCTTTTAGTAATCGTTCAGCATCGGTCATTATCACCTCCTAATAGAGCCATTCATAAATATTGCTACAACTACCCAGTACTACAACTACATTTGCTATGTACTTTTATCTATATGTTAATTTTTATGCCATATCGAATTGGCACACCTAACAATAACGTAAATTAAAGGTTCATTACTTTTTAGGATTTTTGACGACGACTGTGTTTGCTAACATATCATGAAAACTTTGATGCTTTTTTGATACAAATAGCGGAATTATAAAAGCCAGATTAAACGATACTATAAGTGAAAATAGAAGCGACCTTTTAAATAATTGAAAAACAGTCGCCTTATTGCCAGTATTTGCATCCACGATGCTAAGACCAAATATTCTTTTTCCCACATTAATATTTAATACCCAATAAATAAAAAACATCATAGGTATATAGCAAAGCATAAGCCATTCAATCGGTATATTTTCATTAAACAGATTAAATGTTTTTCCTACTGTTGTTAGTACATACAATGGCAACATAACCAAAGTAATATCAATTATAAAAGCGGGAAACCGCAGTAAAGCTACTTTATTATCCGTCATTTTGTAATCATTCCTTTGAGCAAGTTAGTCAGTAGTATGTCTTTGATTTTACATTAACAGACATTTCACTCAAAAAAACGACCTCTGTTAATTAACAAATTAAAATCTGTCGAATAAATAACAACGCTATAGATTTTTGAGTAGCTAAACGCAAGTTACTCTTAGCTATCTAAACGTTATAAATGGGAGGAGCACCGTTCTGTGCATTTCAACAATACTTTAATTACACCACACAACAACATAAGCCGCTGTTTTTAAATGAAAATAAAACTTAAAAATAATAAAGCTATATAAATATTTATTTATTCTAGTTTAAAAAACAAGTGTTGAATATCATTCATGTTCAACATGAAATAAATACAAACAGCGAAAATGGAAGTCTAGACACCTACACTTCCCTACTAAAACCCTATAATTTCATCACGTATTTTGACTAATTTTTTTGTAATTGCATCTATTCATATCAAGTAATGAATATGACTCATGTTTTATGTGAAATTAAACCGTTTTTATTCATGTACCAACCCACGTATAAATTACTCATCACTTAGCGCTAAACACTATTACTAACAACTTAAAGCTGCTGAATAACAAACCAGCACACTAAGTTAAAAGGTTAATAAAGCGCAAAGCATCAATCAGGTTTAAATTATAAAAATTGGATACATAACACGATGAAAAAAGATTTTACATTTAACATTAAAAGCGTTTCACTCGACGAAAATTATCATCCATCAACCAATACACGTATCACAACCAATTTTGCTAATTTAGCAAGAGGTGAATACCGCCAAGCAAACTTGCGTAACGCCTTGAACATGATTAACAACCGCTTTAATGCCCTAGCCCATTGGGATAACACCAAAGGTGAGCGTTATGCTGTTGAGCTTGAAATTGTGTCTGTTGAGATAGGGATTGAAGACGGCGGCGAAAGCTTCCCCTCTATCGAAATATTAAAAACAAATATTGTTGATCATAAAACTAATAAGCGCATTGAAGGCATTGTAGGAAACAACTTTTCATCGTATGTGCGCGACTACGACTTTAGCGTACTCCTACAAGAGCATAACAAAGGAAAGTCTCAATTTAGTATTCCTGATGACTTTGGGGTTTTACATGGCAAACTATTTCAGTCATTCGTAAATTCGGATACATACAAACAAAACTTTAAAAAACCGCCGGTTATATGCCTAAGTGTGTCAGATAACAAAACCTACAACCGCACCGAAAACCAACACCCGGTACTTGGCGTAGAATACGAACCAAATGACTCATCTTTAACAGAGCAATACTTCAAAAAAATGGGCTTACAGATACGTTACTTTATGCCACAAAATAGTGCCGCACCTTTAGCATTGTTTTTCTTTGGTGATTTACTTAATGATTACAGCAATCTTGAGCTTATAAGCACCATTAGTACGATGGAAACGTTTCAAAAAATCTACAGACCAGAGATTTATAATGCCAATGCAACAGCGGGTAAATCATATAAACCAAACTTAAAAAACTTGGATCATTCATTAACTCAAATTGTGTATGACCGAGAAGAGCGCGGCAAGTTAGCAAATGAACAAGGCAAATTTGCACAAGAGCATTTTATCAAGCCGTACCAAACGGTTCTTGAGCAATTCTCTACTCGCTATCTGTCATAACAACTAATAGTAACAACCAGTAATAACGCGCTTAAAGCTACGTTTAATAATTAACTAAAATATACGGCATTATTTATTATGAAAAAATTACTACCTACATCTACCGCTGGCAGTTTACCTAAGCCTTTATGGCTTGCAGAGCCAGAAACACTTTGGTCACCTTGGAAATTACAAGGTGACGAATTAACCCAAGGTAAGCACGACGCCCTGCGTTTGTCATTATTCGACCAACAACAAGCAGGTATTGATATTGTTAGCGATGGCGAGCAAACAAGACAGCATTTTGTAACTACGTTTATAGAGCACCTAAACGGTGTTGATTTTGAAAAACGCAAAACAGTAAAAATTCGTGACCGATACGACGCAAGTGTACCCACCGTTGTTGGCCCTGTGAGCCGCCAAAAGTCTGTGTTTGTTGAAGACGCCAAGTTTTTACGAAAGCAAACAAAGCAACCTATAAAATGGGCTTTGCCAGGCCCAATGACCATGATAGACACATTATACGACGATCATTATAAAAGCCGCGAAAAACTAGCGTGGGAATTTGCCATAATTCTAAATCAAGAAGCAAAAGAGTTAGAAGCCGCAGGCGTTGATATTATTCAATTTGATGAGCCCGCGTTTAACGTGTTTTTTGATGAGGTAAACGACTGGGGTATTGCTACATTAGAGCGCGCAATTGAAGGTCTTAAATGCGAAACAGCTGTGCATATTTGCTACGGCTACGGCATTAAAGCCAATACAGATTGGAAAAAAACATTGGGAACTGAATGGCGACAGTACGAAGAGGCATTTCCTAAGCTTCAGCAATCTAATATCGATATTATCTCACTAGAGTGCCATAACTCCCATGTACCAATGGATTTACTAGAACTTATTCGCGGTAAAAAAGTAATGGTAGGCGCAATTGATGTAGCAAATCATACTATCGAAACGCCAGAAGAAGTAGCTAGTACACTGCGTAAAGCATTGCAATTTGTAGATGCCGACAAACTCTACCCGTGCACAAACTGCGGCATGGCACCTCTACCTCACCATATAGCCAGAGGTAAACTAAATGCCTTGAGCGCTGGGGCTGAAATTATCCGAAAAGAACTATCAGTAAAATAATCAAAATACTACACGTAGTAGAGTGCTCTATTTAATATAATTAGATTCAATAAATATGAATGCTCTACTAACCTGTAATCTTCGGCTTGTTCCAAATAAATATTTATAACGTCATTTAAAAATAATTTAATACGTTAAATTGCCCAAATATTTATGTAAAAAGGAATAAAAACAATATCTTTATTGTTCATGTTAAACTAAATATACCGCACTACTAATTAACGTAAATTCCAGTCAGCAACTAATTTAATGCTCACTTTATCACCACTCCAGTTTATCGGTTCTACTAATTGCACCATCTCAATTTCTTTCTCATTTAGTAATTCATTATCTTTATTATAAAGCCTAATATATCCAGCTTCATCACCTGCAGAGCTACCTGGCATAACAGGTAATATATTGTCATAGGAAAATAACTCAATTCTATATTGTTTATCAGGACTCATAAAAACAGAGTGCGGTGACGATAAAAGCATTTTCCTAAACGAGAGGATGTTTAATGATAATATAAACAATACACAGATTATTATTATTAAAATGATCGTTTTTTTACAATGTAATTTACTCAATTTTATCCCTACTTTGTAAAAGCATTTTGGATAGTTTATTTTACCTATCTCATCAAATCTGAATTATTGTTTATATTTATCAAACTTGCCTGCCGCATTACTGTTTTTTCAAACGTGATTAAATAACAGCTCAGCATAACGTTTCATTGGTACATTTATTATTGTTTGTAACGATATAGCTTTATCTATCAGCTCACTCTTAACTAATAAAGGCATAGTGTTGTTAAAAGCAAAAACGATTTTGTTGCCACCTTCTATTGTAAAACTTAGAATTCTTCCTTCAAACTCTTTATCGAGTAACTGGTCAAATTTTTCTTTAAGTTGCGCTTTGGTATGGCAAATATTAAGTACAAGTACGCCATCAAAAGTTAGCGCATTTTTACAATGCCGTAAGTAAGATGAATCCACCTGATCCGACTCCATACCTTCTGAACTATATAAATCAGAGAAAATAACATCCGTTTTTACCTGTGTTTTTTTCATATAATTTGCCGCATAATCAATATGAATAAAAAGACGATCTGATACAGGGACTCCAAAATATTTTATTGCCATGTCAGCAACTGCTTGGCGATACTCAACGGTATGTATAATAAGATCAGGAAAAGCATGATAAAGATTTTTTGCTATTGAGCCTGCACCAAGCCCCATAATCATCGCAGTTTTTAAATTTGGTATAAAAAAGAGTGCAGTCATCATTGCTTGTGTATAAGCAAGATTTAACCCATTGATGTTATTTAACTTGATGCAACTTTGATAAATTTTTCCATCAAAGCTAAGGATTAGATTTTTTGGGGTTTGATATACATAAACAGGGCCGTGCTCATCAGTAACTGATGCAATACAAGTGCCTTTAATATCCACGAATTCTCAATGCGTGATGTAATGAAAAATGAGTATAACTTACTTAACACAATGAAGGTTGTTAATATGACCTATTAAAAATAGCTCAAGTGATCGGCGTATCTTATTGTTGCATCGTGCTACCAATTTTCGACCAAGATTTTTAGTTTACTATTATTTTCTTTAAGCTCTACACCCTCGTAATAAGCTGATATGAAGATTAGGTTAATGCTTTTATTTACTCTGACCAGAAAGTACCGCCTATCTTGAAATCTGCACAAAGTAATCTAACCCTCCCGCATCAGCAAGGATAAAATATTTTTGAGAGAGTAACTACCCGGTAAAAACACCCGCTCATTTTCAACATCAGGAGGAACATTTATCTCACAGGGCTTATAGCGATAAAGAATAAGCGCAGAAATTTACGTCGATTAAATCAATTTAATATCACCTAAACTCAGGATGTTAGACCATCATATACGGGGGGAATTGCCGTCTTGAAGATAATCAATATTATATTTTAGATGTTGTTTCCAAAGAAAAAACTCAAAAATAGCTTTAAGATACAGTTGAAACACTGCTTTATTTAAGCACTTTGTAATCAACATTTCTAGGTAGTAAGAATGCGAGTTACCTATCTAACATAGCAAAATAAGAAAGACTAGCTGGAGTGATAATTATCGGGAGTGAATATACTTTAGTTTATAAATTAATCAAAGCATCTTTCCGCCTATACCTGGCTAAGGTCACGAATTTTAACCTTGACTTAAAGACTCCTTTCGTAAGGTGTATTCTTATGTCGATATTCAGTTATTCGATGACTCTCGTCAATAAGATAAAGTAGTTTATAAACTATTCGATATCATATCCTTAGCTGTCAGCGCCATTTCAAGGTTATATTAATAAGCTAGGTAACCGAAATGCGCTTTACATAGTTAGTACCTTACTGCCAGGGCAAGATCACGAACTTTACCTTGACTTAAAAATATGATCTTATACTTCTTTTTTAAGGAGTATACCCATGCCTAATATTCAGTTATTTAAATATTTCGAAACAATCGATGACCCTCGACAACAAGGCAAAGTGATTCATAAACTATTTGATATCATATTCTTAGCCGTTAGCGCTGTTGTGTCTGGATGCCAAGGCTGGGAGGATATTGAAGATTTTGGTCATGACAGATTAGATTGGCTCAGGAAATATGTTCCCCTAGAGCAAGGCATCCCTCGCCATGACACAATTGCTCGTGTGCTGAGCCGTATTGATATGACGCAATTTCAAGATTCTTTTTCTTCTTGGATGAAAGCATGCGCGAAATTAACCCAAGGCGACGTCGTAGCTATTGATGGGAAATGCTTAAAAGGGTCATTTAATCAGTCAGATAGGCGCGATGCACTTTATATGGTCAGTCCATTTGCATGCGAAAATGGTGTCGTTTTAGCGCAATGCCCTGTTGATAAAAAGTCGAATGAAATAACGGCGTTACCAACACTTCTTGAGTTACTTGAGATAAAGGGGTGCTTAGTCACAATTGACGCCATGGGATGTCAAAAATCAATTGCAGAAAAAATAGTGAGCAAAGAAGCTAATTATCTTCTTGCCGTGAAAGCAAATCATAAAGGACTTTTATCGTAAATAGAGAGGGCTTTATTACCGGAGGTGACACGACAAGCGTCTGAGGGGATTTTGTTTAATGAAGCTGATTATCAAAAAAACAGAGAGGAATTTAGGTGTTGTGCGGTGCGTCATGACGTAAGTAATTTACCAGAAACGATACACTGGGAAGGCGCAAAGACAGTGGGCGTTATTGTTTCTTATAGAAAGGAAAAAGGCAAAGTAAGCAATGAGTTATGTCATAGATACTATATCAGCTCAGCACTTTTAACGGCGGAAGAATTGGCAAGGTCAGCGCGGGAACATTGGCAAATAGAGAATGGCTTACATGGCGTTTAGACGTAGGGTTTAAAGAAGATGAGTGCCGAATTAGGCGCGAAGGTGCAGCGCCTGTATTTGCAGGGCTGAGACATATCGTATTTAATCAACTAAAAGCTGAAACAAGTTTTAGTAAAGGTATGCCAGCAAAACAGAAGAAAGCGATGCGCAGTACAACTTATCTTGAAAAGGTATTGAATCTATAGTGTTTTTTCATGCTCTTGCCCTGGTGTAGAAATGAGGTAGCAATAAAATTTATTTAGTAAATAGGCAATATAACAAACTATATAATTTTTTAAATATTTACTAAAAAACCTCATCTTGAAATTTTCATTATTTATTCGTTATGCTTTTTTATTAAGAAGCTTTTTATTTAATTTTTTTATAATTAAAATATACACAACAGGTGTAATACAAATATAAACAAGTAATGAAAATGCCAACAGTATTGCACCATTAACATTATTAGCTATAAAAAATAGCCCACATAAAACACATACCCAATAAGCAAAACCTAGCAATTCATCAAGTAAGCTAAATTTTATAAAATTAAATTTTTTGTTACTCATATTTAGCAGACCACTTGTTGTGTTCAAACCAATAATTATTTAGCAAATAGAAAAATTATTAAGATTAATAACTAATAAATATAGAAGTGAGGTGCCAGCGTTACTAAATAAAACTAACAGATGACAAAAATTCATCACTTTGTGTATTTAATCCAACGCACAATAAGTTATAAACACCCTGCTTATACATAAACATACGGTTTTTAACTGATTTACCCTCTTTACTTGTTATATTCATTTCGTAACCATTAACACCATCGTGCTCAATGTAGTTTTCGCTATTCATAACCCCACTAAAACGTCTAAGTAACCCCTGCCTACCAGGACGAATACCGTCTTCTAATGTGCCTTTAGGTACACCCTCGCCCAAATACTCCGATATTGAAACAACGCAAGAAGTGTCCTCATCTTTAGCTCTAAAAGTAGTAACTTTAAATTTACCATAACCGGTTATGTCATTTATCTTCGATGATATTTCTGGTTTGCTTAAAAAAGTAGCTTTAAAGTTATAATCTTCAAAAACGAGCTCTTGGGATGATGAGCTTAATAATGATGTTTCCGCCGTAAAATATTTATAAGCACCAAATGCAATTACTAAAATTAAAATATACTTAACCAAGGTACGTTATCCTTCTTCTTTTGTTTTTATTAGGCAGGTAAATAGAATTTTTACTCGTTAGTTGTAAGCCCAAGCATCCGTTATTGTTACTTCGCACTTGTTATAATTAGTTGTTTCTTTTTGAGCTATTCCTCTTACTCTAAAGTTAGTTAAAGTATTTGGTAAAATATTTAAATCGTCATCTGTTACAGATAACGTATCAACTAATACATTTTGATCAGTTACAAAATCTACCTGAAACTTTACTTGTTTAAACGAAAAATCAGAGTCATTTTCTATTTGCCCCATGCATGCTACATAAAGCCCATCGTTTTCGTTTTTACTACTAATTTCAGTTACTTTGGCGTTTAGGTTTTTCATTGCTTTATCTTCTTGCGCTGTAACAAAAATATTTTGATAAAAGATAAAGCCAAAAACCCCAACAATACATAAAGCTAATGCACCAATTAACACTGGGTTGTTTTCTAAATTAGAATATTTTGCTTGTAACGAAGTACATTGCGGACATTTTTTAGCACGTGCATCTATAGCGCTAAAACACATAATACATTCTTTCGTGCTGTGCATAACCATCCTTGATAACGGTGAAACAAAAAAGTAACTATTTTAATAAGCTTAAGTGTAACCATATAAACGCAACCGTAAACAAAAACTAGACTTTACTAAATCACAAGTTTAAACAAAGCAAAATTACTGTGTAAATAAGCAGTGTATTTTATGCACTGGTTTATATAGAAAATAATTTGGCTTTTTCATTATTTAACAGCCTATCTTTATTTCTATCGTAAATAACTTCGGCTTCGTCTTGAGTTATTACGCCTTGATCGAGTAAAAATTCTAAACTTTCTTTATATATTTCTAATTTTTTTGAGTTGTCGAATTCTGGTCTTATTTTAAGGCTTTTTATTTCTGTAGATAACATACTTTGAAACTCACTCAACTCTTTACTATTAGGATTATTGTTCCAAAGAGTCAGAGCCGGATTACCATTATTTCGAAAGCGATATACAACCACGTCTGTTATTTTATAAAAATACTGTTGAATGCATATTAATGCTGGTACTAAAAAAATCAAACCTGCGTTGAGTGACTTGGGATCTAAATTTATTGCCGACTCGATAAAAAAGCGAACAACACCAATTAAAAAAAAGCAGATAGACCTAACAGTATTAAAGGTCTATGAAAGTACTTATCTGACTCCTCATCAAGATCGAATAAACTAAAAACCTCTTCATTCATCCCTTTAATAGAAGATTGAGTAACTTTAACTTTCCCATTATCAAGCAGCTCTACTTTTTTACGTCCCTGCATAAATTTTTTCTGTTCAAATGTTCTCATTTATTATTCCCTAATATCATTACAGCTTTTTATGCTGAACATTTTGATTTCGTTAATGTTAAATATCAACCATATAATTTAAAATATATATCTGCATTATTATTACAGAAAGTTAAGATTAAGTAGCAAATTGAGGATTTACAATACTTGCTTGACATTAAATAAATAAAATTAATGCTAAGAGCAAGTACATTACTGAAAAGTTACTTATTATACTAAGGCGTGTTGACCTTTCGTGATTGATTTTGCAGCTGTATGTTTTGTATCTAAGCAAGGCAGATCATACGTGGTATGGTTATTCCCCATAAATAGGCGATAATGCAGCATAAATGTGTAATCCCCCATTTTAATGTAGTTTAACTGTAGAACTTCCGTTGTTTAACTTTTCCAGTTTTCGTATGGTGTTATACCAGTTATACCAGTTATACCAGTTATACCAGTTATACCAGTTATACCAGTTATACCAGTTATACCAGTTATACCAGTTATACCAATGTTAGGGCGTTCGTTATTAAAAGTCCACAACCAATCGGCAGTTATATCTTATAACTTACTAATATCATTGTAAATATAAAGAATTAGCCTGTTGTAACGAACCGTTCGCTTGAAGCGCTCTATCTACGCATTTTGTTGTGGATTATTGGGCTTAATAAATCGTAATTCGATATTATTATTCAGCGGTCATTGTGCGAGTTTATGGCTAATATATTCTGGACCATTATCATACCGAATAAGCTTAGGCTTAACGCCCACTCTATTATTTGATTTAATGAGCGGGTCACACGCTCATTAGAAGGTGATAAAGCAGCGTCAATAGTCTGTCCTTCACAATTAGAATAATCAATTACATTAAGTAAATATCACGCTCCGCATAACAGAACATGCATAAAATCCAAGCTCTTCAGCATACATTTAATTTAAACGTCTGTTTTCATCTTCAAGCTTTTTCATTCGCGTCATTAGATAGGTATCTATGTCACCGTATTTTACGCGCCATTTATAAAAGGTTGAGAGTTGACAATACCAAGTTCAAGACATAGCTCAGGATTGGCACACCGCTTTCAACTTACTCTAAAATAGCGAGAATTCGGTTGTTTACAAAATGTGCTTTTTTTAAACTTTCTCTTATGTTTATTATCTAAATAATACATCTTCTTTTTTAAACCACTTAACACAAAAAGATAAACAAATTAATGCTAGACCTGTCGTGGAAATAACTATTAAATAAACTAAATTATAGTCGACTGTTCCTTTTAATAACTCTCTAATTGCGATAGATACATTTAATACAGGGACTATAGACGTTTTTAATGTTAATTCCATATTTGGCATCATTGAAATAGCTAATGGAACAAAAACTAGCATAGAAAGAGGACCCATATAATTTTGAGCTTCTTTAAAACTTTTCGAATAAATAGATATTGCAAGTACTATACTTGAGAAAATACATGCTAAAGGCATTAGTAAAATAAGAATCAACAACAAATCATTAATCCCAATCAATCTTATAGCATCTATTATATAATCAATTGATACAAACCATTTAGCTAAAATAATCCACAGTCCCATACTCCCAACTGTGATAAGAGATGTAGTCATTGAAGCTGTAAATATCGTTAGAAATTTACCTAAAACTATTTGAGTTCTTGTTATTGGTGTAAGTAAGAGTGTTTCTAAAGTACCTCTTTCTTTTTCACCTGCACCTAAATCAATGGCTGGATAACTCGCACCAGTTAAGACTAATGGAATTAATAAGTAAGGTAATAAAACACCAATTTTCTCGCCAAAACTTTCTCTTAGATCTGCAGTATCAACTTCTTCAATTGTTACTGGAGAAAGAATTAAAATTTGTTCATTATCTTTTGTAATCCCTAAAAACTTTAAATTTTCACGTTGAACAACTTCCTTATATTTAACAAATATAAGTCTTATTTTTTCTGATATATAACTTATTCTACTAGAGTTGTTAAAAATTATTTCAATATTAGTTTTGTATGTATTTTGATTTCCACTTAATTTTATTCTTTGTATATTAATTCCAACATCAATATCTTTATTTTTCACAGCACTAATCAGGTTGTCTCTTGATCCATTATCAACTTTTGATAATTTAAAATTTTTATGATAAAAAATATCTTCGCTAAAATCTTTGGCTAAATCAGTCCCTAATATTGAGTAGTTATGTACTTCTTGATCTGCTTCAATCTGAGCTTGGACCATAAAATAGCCTAACACTCCAAAAATCATAGGAAATATAAAAATGGGTAAGGCGACCACAAACATTAAGGTTTTTCTATCACGTAATAACTCTTTTATCTCTTTTTTATATACCTCAAACATCATGTTTCTCCGTTAATATGTTCATAAACGCTTGATTAAGCTCATCGCTTTTACCTGCCTGCTTAAATTCATCTACTGTTCCATCAAAGCAACTAATGCCTTCGTTAATTACAGCGACTCGGTCACATAAAAGTGCAACTTCATCTAAATGATGGGTAGAAAAAATAACAGGTGTACCTTGCGCTTTTAAGCCTTTAATAAACTCAATAACAGTTTGGGTGGTCATTATATCAAGGCCTGTTGTTGGCTCATCAAGTACAACAACTGCTGGCCGATGCACAACCGCACGCGCAATATTTGCTTTTTGCTTCATACCTGTTGACAGATTTTCTGCGCGTTTGTCTACAAATTTATGCATATCGAGCAATGTAAATAGCTCATCACAACGCGATGCAATATCGTTTTTATCCATGCCGTGGAGCTTTGCAAAATACTCTATGTTTTCTTTTACAGTTAAGCGACCATACAAACCGGTAGAGCCAGATAAAAAACCGATAGACTTACGCCCTATCAGCGGTTTTTTTACAATATCGTTTCCGGCAATTGTTATTGTGCCTTCATCGGGCTTTAACGCGGTTGAAATCATTCTAAGTGTAGTTGTTTTGCCTGCGCCATTTGGACCTAATAACCCTAGCACCTCACCTTTTGCACAGCTAAAACTCACATCTCGTACTGAGTGAAAGTAATCTTTATCTTCACGAGGGTCGATGTCATCTATTTTATTTTTTTTGTGATCTTTAGTTAGCTTAAATTTCTTTTTAAGCCCAGCTACTTCTATCATGTTCGGTTCCTTCGTTTCGCTCTAAAATAATCTGTATTGTTGTAAAATGAGTCGTCTTTGTTTTCGTCATGCCAGCCAGGCACGCCTAGTAAAGGCAGTGGAGAAAGCTGTTTATTATCGGCTAAGCAGTTATCTGTTTTAATCATCTCATAAAGGGCTTGATCAAGGTACTTGTATTGAGTTACTAAATCTTTACAAAATATTTCATTAGGTACACAAACAAATAACGCTTTACCCGTTAAGCCTATATAAGGTTTAGTAAGCATTTCGTAATTTGCATGACCAAACATAAAAGGTTTTATTGTTTTACCCCACTCATGTTTGTGTTCAATAAATGCTGTTTTCCATTGGTGATCGCAAAGCCACTGCTGCCATTTACTCTCGCTTATAGCTAATACAACACCACATTCATCAAAGAGCGTTAGTGCATTACGATGCTTAGTGCGATGTTGTAAACCATGCTCAGCTATATCTTGCACATGCCGCTCGTTTATCAACGCTTTAGTTTTAGGAAATAAACACCAAATAAAGCCGCCAAATAAGTCATGCCAATTCTCTGTACGCGTTGGTACTTCGCCAGTTTCAAAAATAACTTGTTCATAATAACGATCGCCAAAATCTATTTTTGCGTCATCAATAAATTGTATAGGTAAGTTATTTGCATTAATTGCCTTTAGATATGGGGTAAACCATTGTGGGCTTGGCCAACTTGTTTGTTCATTAATTTTAAATAGAGTATTTAAATGGGAAAATGCACCACTTTGTAAACTACTTGGTTGCCACTGCTCAGGAGGAGTAAAACGCTTCATTATTATTAATTACTTACTAGTTTATACCTTAAAATTTGTAACAGTTTACCGCAAAAACTGGTTCTACTTAATAGAAGTTAATATACTAATCACAACTTAAAACAAGAAACGAGCTGATATGAAACATTATTTCTCTCTAACCCTACTTGCTACAGCTGTATTAGCAGGTTGCGCAACAACAAGTATAACTCCGTCTGACGTAACAAATGGTTACAACAGTATTCAAGCAGATGAACTTGCTGAGCATGTAAAAGTACTGGCATCTGATGAGTTTGGTGGTCGTGCTCCTTCATCACCTGGCGAAAAACTAACGCTTGATTATTTAACTGCGCAGTTTAAAGCTTTAGGTTTAAAACCAGGTAATGGCGACAGTTACTTACAAGAAGTGCCATTGGTTTCTTTAGAAGCTGATTCGAACATGGTGCTTAGTATTGGCGGTAAAGACTACCAATACAAAAAAGACATGGTTATGGGTAGCAGTCGCATAAGCGCTCAAGAAGGCATAGAAAACTCTGAACTTGTATTTGTAGGCTACGGCGTTAACGCACCAGAATACAATTGGAATGATTACGAAGGTTTAGACGTTAAGGGCAAAACGGTTGTAATGCTGGTTAACGATCCAGGCTTTGCAACAAAAGATCCTGCGTTATTTACTGGCGACGCAATGACCTATTATGGGCGTTGGACATACAAATATGAAGAAGCAAGTCGTCAAGGTGCAGCTGGTGCAATTATTATTCATGAAACATCACCTGCGTCATATCCATGGTCAGTAGTTGAAAACTCTTGGAGCGGTGAGCAGTTTGGTTTTCAAAAAGAAAACAATAATATGGACCGTGTAGCCGTTGAAGGCTGGGTTACAACTGACGTAGCAAAAGAGCTATTTACTAAAGCAGGTTTAGATTTTGATACCGTTAAAACAAATGCTGCTAAAGGTGCTTACCATGTTGATATGGGCGATTTAACTGCTTCTGTTAATATTAAAAATACAATTAAAAAATCGGTGTCATATAACTTTATCTCCACTTTACCTGGTAGTGAAAAACCAGATGAGCATGTTATTTACTCAGCTCATTGGGATCACTTAGGCACAGATAAAACACGTAAAGGTGATCAAATTTATAACGGTGCTCACGATAATGCAACGGGTACAGCGGGTCTTATTGAAGTAGCTGAAGCTTTTACTAAATTACCTAAGCACCCTAGCCGCTCGATGACCTTTTTAGCTGTAACAGCTGAAGAGCAAGGCTTATTAGGTTCTAAATACTATGCCGCAAATCCAGTAATTGCAGCGAATAAAACCGTTGCTAACATCAATATGGATAGCTTAAATTTATTAGGCAAAGTAAAAGATATGAACGTGGTTGGTATTGGTAAATCTCAAATGGATGAGTTTTTAACTAATGCAGCTAAAGAGCAAAGCAGAACAATATCTGGCGATCCTAAACCATCATCGGGTGGTTACTACCGCTCTGATCACTTTGCATTTGCAAATATGGGTATTCCGGCAATGTATGCAGGCGGTGGAACTGTGGCTGCTGATGAAGAAACAGCTAATTATCGTAAACGCATGAGCTTAGTACTTCGCGGTTGTTACCATCAACCGTGCGACCGCTACCGTGATGAATGGGATTTATCGGGTGCTGTTCAAGACTTACAATTATTTTATAAAGTAGGTTTTGATATTTCTGAAACAGAACAGTGGCCAACATGGAATACAAACTCTGAATTTCAGCGTAAGTAGCCTTATTTGAGTTTGCTTATCGAAAAATTCAAAGTGAGTAATCGATTTAAATAGATGCAAATGATATTGATTATCATTTAATTAAAATATACAGTGTGACTTAGTTAATTAATTAGGTCGCATTGTATGATTTTACTCCCTCAAATTGGTTTTATTACTCCAGCCTCAAAACGATTCATGAGTCAAAATAAACGCTTATTGCTGCCTTTATTTATTTTAGCGTGTTTAGCATTTCCGCATTTACGAGAAATAACAATTACGGCACTTAGCGATGCTTTTTTTCAGGTAAGCGTGTTTGTTGCCGCTACCCTCTTAATTTATTACTACGCTATAGAGCACTTACCTCAGTTAGAGCTAAGTTACTTAAGCGCTAAGTCGCCTATTTTAGAAATTAGCTTTGCTGCTGTTTTAGGTGCATTACCTGGCTGTGGTGGCGCTATTATAGTTGTTACGCAGTTTACTAAAGGTCAAGCTAGCTTTGGCGCTATTGTCGCAGTTTTAACCGCAACAATGGGCGATGCTGCATTTTTATTACTTGCTACACGTCCCAGCGAAGGCTTACTCATTATGGGTATTGGGCTGCTGGTGGGTACTTTTAGTGGCTTACTGGTTAATGCGATACATAAAAAAGATTTTTTACGCCCTACAGCGCAAGAACAAAAACACCAAATAAAAATACTCCCAACTAATATTATTAAAATCAGTAAACCAATTTGGATGGTAGCAATTATTCCAAGCCTTATTATTGCTTTTTTAATTGCGTTTAATGTTGATTTTTCTCAGTTTGGAGCAAGTACAAGTACTCTAATTAATATCTTTGGTGCGGCAATGGCATTATTTGTTGTTAGTATTTGGGCGCTTTCATCAAAAGGTGAAAGTTATAAAGAAGTAACTTCAGAAGACGATACGTGTAATCCCCCCTCTAAAATAGTAAAAGTATTACAAGATACCCATTTTGTAACAGCATGGGTTGTAGCATCATTTATGTTATTTGAAATTTTAGTCAATATTATTGGGCTTGATTTAAAAACGTGGTTTGTACACTACGCTTATTTAGCACCACTGATTGCTGTACTTATTGGGTTTTTACCCGGTTGTGGTCCACAAATCATTGTAACTACTTTGTATATTCAGGGCATTATTCCTTTTAGTGCTTTAGCTGGGAATGCAATTTCTAACGATGGAGATGCGTTATTTCCTGCAATCGCAATGGCGCCTAAAGCTGCTGTTATAGCTACGCTTTACACGTCTATCCCCGCATTAATAGTTGGTTATGGGTTGTATTTTTTTGCTGAAATTTAAAAGAATGAGAATTAAAAAACACAAAAAAGCTCAGCAATTGCTTAATGCCGAACAGTTAATAAATATTTAACGATCCATTACCTAGCTTCTGTAGTGTGTTTGATAGAGTTAACTAGCCATTTATTAATGAGGAGCGTCTTTTATAGTTGCCGTACTAATGAAATGGTGTTGGCTGAAGACTTAATTGAGGTAACGCCCGATAACTCACTGACGTTATTTGATAGAGGCATCTATTCTCTAGTCTTGCCCAATCCTTGGCAAAATGCTGGGGAAAATAGGCATTGGCTTCAACCGATGAGAAAAGGCACGCAATATGAAATTGTTCGCTCTTTAGGTCGTCAAGAGAAACTCATCAAGCTAAAAAACAGCAAAAGCGAGAAAAAAGTTCGACGATTTACCAGAGAACATTGAAGTCAGGCTAGTCACAAAAACGATTAAGGGGAAAGAGGTGAATATACACACTTCACTGACTGACCCAATGCGTTTCCCTAAGGCTTACATTATTGACCTCTATAGTGAGCGGTGGGAAATTGAACTTGGCTATCGAGAAATGAAACAAACCTTGCTAAATAGTCACTTCACGCTACGTAGCAAAAACCTGAGATGATAGCGTATGTTGAGCTATAACTTGCTCCGATACCGGATGGTGAAAATGGCGCAGAAAAAGCATGAAATATATGCAAAATACCTGAGTTTTACGACGTGTGCTATTAGTATTATTAACCTTATTTATACAATTTTTATAGAAAATGCAGCACGCAAACCTAAATCAATAGAGCAATTACAAGCTCAAGTTGAACATCACATATTACCGATAAAACGGGAGCGAGCGTATCCAAGGTGTATGAAACCAAAACCCAGTAAATACCTCAATAAAAAAACGCCAGTCCGCTGTTAACTGACTGGCATTAAGCATAAGCTGGTTTTTATTTGATATTTAAAATACACCACAATAAAGCGACTAGCTCATTGCCATCATCATTGTCGAAGGATTTTCTAAATACGATTTCCACAAATTATTAAAGCGCGCAATGGTACCACCGTCAATAACACGGTGATCCCCAGACCAACTCACTTGCATTATTGCTTTACTTACAACTTGCCCATTATCATCAAAACGCGGTAAGTGCTGTAATTTACCTAAAGCAACAATTGCTACTTCTGGTTTATTAATAATGGGTGAAGCAATAGTACCGCCAATCGCACCAATGTTAGAGATGCTAATTGTCCCACCTTTTAAATCATCCGGTGCAACACGGCCTTCTCGCGCTGAGAGAGTTAAACGTGTTAAATCATTTGCCACATCAACAATACTTTTACTCTGACACGATTTAATATTAGGTACTAACAAGCCAATTTTTGAATCAACCGCTATACCAATATTATGATCGTTATAATAAGTTAGTTCAGTGCAATCATCATTCACTTTAGAGTTAAGTACCGGGTACTCTTTCATTGCTAGCGAAAGTGCTTTTATGAAAAATGGCATCATGGTGAGCTTTATACCTTGTACTTTATATTGCTCTTTTAATGAACTACGTAGAGCGATTAGCGCTGTTAAATCTATCTCGTCACTAAATGTAAAATGCGGAATAGTTGAAACAGATGCCATCATTTGCTTGGCCATTGCAGCCTTAATACCCTTAATTGGCTCTACTCGTACGCCACCGCTTAAAATCTGCGTTTGGTTTTGTACTGCACTTTGAGAAGCATCGCTATTAAGAGGTGATGTATCAATTGTATTTGGTACTTCGCCTTTTACAAACTCTTCAATGTCTTGCTTGTAAATTCGACCATTTTTCCCACTGCCTAGTACACAGGTTAAATCTACATCAAGCTCGCGTGCTTTACGACGAACAGCAGGAGATGCAACTGCTTTTTGATTGACGACTTTTATCGCTTGCTCTACTTTCCCCGATGATGGCATTTCTGCGACGGCATTAGTCTGCGCCTTTACGACAGCGTGGTTTATATCAACATTTGGCTTTGCTGCACTGCCTGCAATTGTCATTTGAAACAATGGGCTATGTACTTTAGCTATCTCACCTTTTTGATAATATAACTTTTGAACTGTACCTGTGTATTTTGCCGGAATTTGCACTAATGCTTTGTCAGTCATTACATCACAAACTGCTTGGTCTTCTTCTATTTCGTCGCCTTCTGCAACTAACCAATCAACAATTTCACACTCAACAATACCTTCACCAATATCGGGTAATATAAAGTCCTCAACTAAATCAGCTGCACCGTTATTAGTTTGAGGTGCTGTTTGTACTATTTCTTGTGCTGATCCATTACTTGGGCTCTCACCCGCTACATCCATCGCAAATAAAGGTGCATGTACTTTGGCAATTTCACCTTTTAAATAGTATAGCTTTGTAATTACGCCATCATGTACCGCTGGTATTTGTACCAATGCTTTATCAGTCATCACATCACAAATTGGTTGATCTTCAGACACAATATCGCCCTCTTTAACTAACCAATCAACCACTTCGCATTCAACAATGCCTTCGCCAATATCGGGTAATATAAAATCTTTAGCCATGGTAACCCCTAAAAATCCATTGATTGTTTAATTGCAGCTAACACTTTCAGTGCGTCCGGTACGTATTCTTTTTCAAGTGCCAATGGGTATGGCGTATCTAAGCCACATACACGCAAAATTGGCGACTCTAAATGCAGGAAACACTCTTGTTGGATTGTCGCTGCAATCTCAGCACCAAACCCATTGGTTATAGGTGCTTCATGGCTTACTATTAAGCGGCCTGTTTTAGTAACCGACTTTGCAATTGTTTCAGCATCCCACGGCAAAATACTACGTAAATCTATTACTTCACAACTTATGCCTTGTTCGCTTGCTTGCTGTGCTGCATCTTCAATTATTTCCATTTGAGCACCCCATGCTAAAAGCGTTATATCTGCGCCTTCTTGCACTACTTCCGCTTTGCCTAATTCAATGCTGTAATCTTCTTCGGGTACTTCGCCTGTTGATGCACGATATAGTCGTTTAGGTTCAAAAAAGATAACTGGGTTATCGTCTTTAATTGCTGCGCGTAATAAACCTTTGGCTTGATAAGGGTTACGCGGTACAACCACTTTTAAGCCTGGCGTATGCGCAAAATACGCTTCAGGAGATTGAGAATGGTATAATCCACCGGCAAT
The DNA here is from genome assembly GCF_000498095.1 of Pseudoalteromonas sp. TB64. Taxonomy (GTDB): domain Bacteria; phylum Pseudomonadota; class Gammaproteobacteria; order Enterobacterales; family Alteromonadaceae; genus Pseudoalteromonas. The sequence continues at coordinate 14,514 of NZ_AUTQ01000230.1, read as the reverse complement.
ACCGCCACCATAAGGTGTACGAATAGTTAAATTACCTACATTAAACTCATTCCCACTGCGGTAACGAAATTTAGCCGCTTCATTAACTATTTGATCAAACGCTGGAAAAATGTAATCAGCAAATTGAATCTCTGCCAGTGCTGGTGCACCAAAAGCCGCTAAACCATTAGCAAAACCCAAAATACCTTGCTCGGTTAAGGGCGTATTAAAAACGCGGTGCTTACCATACTTTTCTTGTAAGCCCGATGTTGCTCTAAATACACCACCAAAGTAACCAACATCTTCGCCAAAAATACAAGCTTGAGGGTGTTCATTCATAGTGATGTCGAGCGCAGAGTTAATTGCGTGGAGCATATTCATTTTAGCCATTACTTAATTCTCCCTGCTGTTACTGGGTAAGCATCGGGATGCTGTTTTATATGTTCTTTTAATTGCTCGTACTGACGTTGCAATAATGGAATCGGTGTGTCGTAAACATCAGATACCAACTCTTCTAAAGCGGGTTTTGCAACAACTTCAGCACGCTTAAGCGCTGCTAAAATTTCTTCTCGAATCGACTCTTTTGCTTTTACATCGTCGTCTTCGTTTAGCCAATCTTGTTTAATAAGCCACTTTCTGAATTTATCTATTGGACATACTTGATGACTAGCTTCTTCATCTTTAGAGCGATAACCACTTGGGTCGTCTGACGTAGAGTGCGCACCTAATCGATAAGCAATCGATTCAATAAGCACAGGCTCACCTTGTGTTGAGGCTATTTCGCGTGCTTTTTTAGTCGCCGCATAAACAGCAAGTGCATCTGTGCCATCAACACGAATAGTTTTAATACCATAGCCCACACCACGCGAGGCAATACCGTCACCTTTAAACTGCTCATCAGCAGGGGTTGATATTGCATAACCGTTATTACGTGCAAAAAATATAACCGGTGCTCTGTGAACAGCCGCCATATTTAAACCAGCATGAAAGTCACCTTCAGACGCCGCCCCTTCGCCAAAATAACAAATAGTAACGTTATCAATTGGGCTTGCAAGTTCACCTGTTTTAGCGTCTATATGTTTAACTTTTTGACCGTATGCGTAACCTGTAGCTTGGGGTATTTGCGTACCCAATGGCGATGAGATTGTCATGTAGTTTAATTCTTTTGAACCATAATGAATTGGCATTTGACGACCTTTGCCTAAATCAAGCTCGTTTGAAAACATTTGGTTCATAAATTGATCAAGCGTAAAGCCACGATAATGAAGTGCTGCTTGTTCTCGGTATTGCGCCATAATCATGTCGTTTTGATCAAGCGCTGCAGCAGAGGCTGTAACGGCGGCTTCTTCGCCTAAACATTGCATGTAAAAGCTAACACGGCCTTGGCGCTGTGCACCTTGCATGCGCTCATCAAGCAAGCGAATAAAACGCATTGTTTCGTATAATTTAAGTGCGGTATGTTTTGAAATGTCAGGTGCGGTTGCACTAGGATGAATGTCGCCGTCCTCAGTTAAAATACTAAGGGTTGGAATAGTTAACGCATTGCCATCAATAAATTCAAGCTTATGGTTAATATTCAGCGATACGTTATTTGGATTACTCATAACCTACCTTCTTTTGTTGTCGGTAAAAAAGTGCCCCTTTAAATTATTATTATGGGTGATTGTTGCGGAATAAACTTTGCAACATCTGCACTATCTTTAATTAAAGCTACCAACACTTTACGTTAACGTAAAGTGTTATTCAACATGTCTGAGACGAAACAAAAGTAAATATTGGTCAAATAAGTGGCAAGTTAACTATACGGTTATTTTAATGAATACTAATCATATAGTTAACTTTAAATAATGCGTGGTCTGATGAGTTCAATTAAACAAAATCGCTATTAATTTTCATTGGGATAACGGTTAATAACGCTCTTTGTCCTAAAGCTACATTTGCATTAGGGAATATTATTGCTTCACCTTCTACGTCAGCATAAATTGCTGTATCACCATCGGTTGCGAGCAATTCACCTTTAGCAAAGCCTGTAAAGTTCTCGGCATCATCAGAAAAAGGAAAACTAAAATTGTCCTGTGTCCTGTTAATTGTTCTATGCACTGAAAACAACTCAAAGTCTTCTGCATTAAATTTAAGGTATTCAACGTCAGTTTGGCTAATTAATGCAGTCAGTGTTTGCTTTGTTTTTTCAAAACGTGTCATATCGTTTTGCCCAAATGGCTTAACTTGTCCAAGCTCTACTGTAAACGAGTCTGCACCATGTACAAATGACGAATAATAGCTAAAAGTTGTCGCAGGTGATTTCATCATTAATACGGTATTTACACCACAGCTTAACAAAAATTGTAACTGCGACTTTTTCCATGGCTTACCATGTAAAAATGGATACACAGCAAATTTTTCATTTTTAGAACCTCTAATTGCAGTGTGTAAATCGTAATGACATCGGCTACTGCCTTGCTCACCTCGCTTATAAAAATCGCTTACGTATTGCTCAAGCTTTGCAGCGCGGTTTCGCTCATTATTCATTGGTACACCTTCAACAGTATGATGACCATTAAATAATCTATTTAGATTTTCTTCTACAAAACGCAGACCAATATTAATTGATTGTGGATTACCGTAAATAAACAAAGCGCGCTGCTTAAGTATTAGCTCACCTTTTATAATTTGTTTAATGAGTGCATCGCAAATTTCGATTGGGGCGGTCTCGTTACCGTGTACAGCGCTTGAATAAACTACATCCTTTGACGTTGTAACAGCAGGCTGAAACTCAATTACGCCGGTATCGTGTATATTCACACGAGTCCCATTATCTAAAACAAATTCACCTGCATCTAAATGCCATTCGTTGTTACGGCTAAGTGTTAAAAAATCGCCGGTTTGTTTTAATTCATTTAAGTAAGATGGATTGGCTGACATGTAATAAGCCCTTTTATAATATATGTGAGAGTGATTGCTTGTGCATTTATTAGTAACAGTTGCTCAAGTTATAGAAACAAAAACGGCTGATTAAATCAGCCGTTTTAAAAAGTCATTAAATTAAGTTAACTAATAACTGAATCTACAAGCTTTTTAGCTTCTTTTTCAAGTAACGCTAAATGCTCTTCACCTTTGAATGATTCTAGGTAAATTTTATAAATATCTTCGGTACCTGATGGGCGCGCTGCAAACCAACCATTTTCGGTTACTACTTTTAAACCACCAATAGCAGCGCCATTACCTGGTGCATGTGTTAGCTTTTGTAAAATAGGTTCACCTGCAAGCATATCCGCTTTTACATCATCTGCACTTAACGCTTTTAAACGTGATTTTTGACCGCTTGTAGCAGGTGCATCAAGGCGTTTATAAATTGGTGAGCCAAATTCTTGCTCTAATTCTTTATAAAGTACCGACGGTGTTTTACCTGTAACGGCTAATATTTCTGCGGCTAATAGCCCCATAATAAAGCCATCTTTGTCTGTACACCACACAGTGCCATCAAAGCGTAGGAAAGCAGCGCCAGCGCTTTCTTCGCCACCAAAAGCAAGCTTGCCTTTACTTAAGCCATCAACAAACCATTTAAAGCCAACGGGTACTTCTTTTACTTTACGTTCATTTCGGGCAGCTACTTTGTCGATCATTGAACTAGAAACCAGCGTTTTACCAATTTCTACACTTGAATTCCAATCTCGGTGTTTTATTAGGTAATCAATTGCCACGGCTAGAAAATGATTTGGGTTCATTAATCCATCTGGCGTAACAATACCATGACGGTCATAATCTGGGTCGTTACCAATAGAAATATCAAAGTCATCTTTTAGCGCTACAAGATTTGCCATAGAGTATGGTGATGAACAATCCATACGTATTTTGCCGTCTTTATCTAGTGGCATAAAAGCAAATCGTGGATCAACGTTGTCGTTCACAACCGTTAAATTCAGATCATATTTTTTAGCAATTACAGGCCAAAAATGAATTCCTGAACCACCAAGCGGATCGATACCAACTTTAATGCCCGCTTCACTAATTGCTTTTAAATTAACTATATTTTCTAGGTCGTTAATATAAGGTGTCATTAAGTCTTCGTACTTAATAAATCCAGAACGAGACGCTTTAGCAAATGGAAATAATTCAACTTCAACCAAGTCTTCTAATAAAAGTTGGTTTGCTCTGTCTTCAATCCATTTAGTTACATCGGTATCAGCTGGTCCGCCATTAGGTGGGTTATATTTAAAACCACCGTCTTCAGGGGGATTATGCGAAGGCGTTACTACAATACCGTCTGCAAGCTCATTTGGATGAAGTTTATTATGGCTAACGATTGCATGGCTAATCACTGGTGTTGGCGTAAAATCCCCATCTTCTTGTGTGATCACTTGCACTTCATTCGCAACAAGCACTTCTATTGCAGAGTTAAATGCGGCTTCACTCAATGCATGTGTGTCTTTACCTAAAAATAAAGGACCAAATATATCGTTTTGCTTTCTGTAATCACATATAGCCTGTGTGATTGCTAAAATATGAGATTCATTAAACTTTACATCGTAAGAACAACCACGATGACCAGAGGTACCAAAAGCAACACAATGCTCTGGGTTTTGTTCAAGATCAGGTTCATTTAAATAATAAGCAGATACTAATTTTGGTACATTAACCAATGCTGATTGTGGAGCAGTTTTGCCTGCGCCTGAGTGAATAGCCATTATATTTCCTTACAGGTAATCGCGAATTTTTTCAGCTTGCTCTGCGCTATAACCAAGACAAAGAGCAACTTCGTGAAGCATCATTTTTTTGCGTGTAGTATTAGAATTCGTCATAACCCAATATTCACTATCCGTTATGTTTTTAGGATTCATACTACTACCGCTATTAACTAAATCTTCTTTACTTGTAGCAAAGTAGACTCTATCTCGACCTTTTATATCTAATACTGCAGAAAAGTCGGTTTTATGAGTTCGATAAAATGCACTTAAAATAAATAAAAATCGACCAACAACGCCCTTTTGCATTCCCAGTTCTTCTTTATTCAATATATTAAAAACATTAGCGTTTTTTTGCTTCACTGGTGTGACAACAGCTGGAGTTTGTTTATCTGCCATCGATTCAGTTGGCTTTACGCTTGTTAAAGAAGTGGTAGACGTAGTTACGGTTTGATTATTTTGATTAATTTCTACGTTAGCGGATTGAATTTTCTCACCGCTCAGGTTTAATAAACGACGTAAAATAGTGGATGCACTTTCGCCAATACTTTGTGTATTGCTGGCAATATACTGATATAACTCGTCGTCTATGTCGATTTGTTTCATGTTTTTCCTGTTATTACGGGTCACATTTTTTTCTCCCGACTGATTATACCCAAACCAATAAGAAATGCGAGTTACAACAAGCACTCCCGACAACATATACTTTAAACATACAAATAGACTATTATTTAGTTCTTTGTTGTTGAATTAACATTCAAAAGCCCAATTTAATAAATAGTCGCTGTATTTTTTGCTTTTTAAAGCAATGCTCGGCAAACTATGGCGAAATTTTTAGGAGGCTGGTATGCAATTAAACTATAAGCAACAAGGGCAAGGTCCTAATGTTATTTTGATCCACGGGCTTTTTGGATCATTAGAAAACTTAAACGTAATCGCAAAACCATTAAGTGAAAACTTTAATGTTATTAATGTAGATCTACGCAACCATGGCCTGTCACCTCATAGCAATGAAATGAACTATCCGGCAATGGCACAAGATATTATTGAACTCTTAGCTGATTTAAGTATAGATAAAGTACACTTAGTTGGACACTCTATGGGAGGAAAAGTAGCAATGGAATTGGCACTTACTCACCCAGAGCTTGTAAATAAACTCGTTGTACTTGATATAGCACCTGTTAGTTACCCGGCACGTCATACAAAAATATTACAAGCATTAAAAGCCGTTTCAGCGCGATCAATAGACGATAGAAAGCAAGCTGATGCTATAATGCAGCCGTTTATTGAAGAACTTGGAGTTAGACAATTTTTGCTTAAAAGCTTGGCTAAAAATGATGACGGTCAATTTGCATGGCGATTTAACTTAGATGTGCTTGATAATAAATATTCGACAATCACATCCAATGTTAATGAAAACAATTCTTGTTTATGCGATACTCTTTTCATTAAAGGTAATGATTCTGACTATATTTTGCCTGAGCATCGTAATGCAATTACAGCACGCTTTAAAAACACCAAGGCTAAAATTATTCATGGGGCTGGTCATTGGCTTCATGCCCAAAAGCCACTTGCTGTAAATAAAGCAATAAACGACTTTTTAACTGCGGTTTAAAGTAATTTTAATCGCGTGTTTTTGATTCTGCGCACTAAATATATGTATATTTATATGCTATAGTACGCGCCGTTTAATTTAAAGGTTATACGTTGATGGTCAGTCAGTTAATTAACGAATTTGATACCCTAGGGTTGTATTTTGGCTTAGCCGGTATTTTCATATTCATCGGCATGGCAATTAAAGACGTACTAAAAAGTGGCAATGTACCTAAGTTCGGACAATACATTGTTTGGGGTGTGCTCTTTTTAGGTTGTTCAGGCTTTATTGCTAAAGGGCTGATTCAAGTATTTTGGCAAGGCGCAGGTGTAGGTTAGGCATGGCGAAGTCAGAAACAGATAGAACTACGCTCGATTTATTTGAATACGAAAAACGCCCAGGCAGACCTAAAACCAATCCCCTTTCACGGGATATGCAGTTAAAGGTAAATAAACGTAATCAAATAAAAAGAGATAAAGCACGTGGTTTAAAACGTGTTGAATTTAAAGTTTCATCGCAGTTATATCAAGCATTAAGTGATATGGCAGATGCACAAAATATTAGCCGCAGTGCGCTGATTGAAACGATTTTACAAGAAAGATTGGCTATTGATACATAAAAGGTTTTAAATCCATGGCAAGTGTAGGCATTTTTTTCGGAAGTGACACAGGTAACACAGAACACGTAGCAAAAATGATCCAAAAAGAATTGGGTAAAAAGCTAGTGGCTGTTCATGACATTGCAAAAAGCTCTAAAGAAGAGATTGCTGAATTTGATTTGATCTTATTCGGTATTCCTACTTGGTATTACGGTGAAGCACAATGTGATTGGGATGACTTTTTCCCTGAACTTGAAGAAGTAGACTTTGAAGGCAAACTTGTCGCTATTTTCGGTTGCGGAGACCAAGAAGATTACGCTGAGTACTTTTTAGATGCTATGGGTATGATCAACGATATCGTAACTGAACGTGGCGCTATTGTTGTTGGTCATTGGCCAAGTGAAAGTTATGACTTTGAAGCATCTAAAGGTATGGCTGATGATAAGCACTTTGTAGGCTTAGGTATTGACGAAGACCGTCAACCTGAACTAACAGAACAACGTGTTAAAGCATGGTCTGCTCAAGTATATGAAGAAATGTGTTTAAGTGAATTAGCTGACTAATTTACTGCATATACCGCTAGCTGTTTAAATAATTATCAAACAGTTAGCGTTTTAAGCTTTAGTGGCAATATAAATCAATTGTTCTTTGCACTTAACGCTTAGGCACGTTATCCTGTTTGTTGCTAATGTGTCGTGTACATCTTTGCAAGATGTCTAGTATAACCAAATAAAATTGAGACAGATTTAATGACTGATCATAACTTGGAACTTAAAAAAGCCGGTTTAAAAGTAACTTTACCGCGTATTAAAATATTAGAGATTTTACAATCTCCAGATAACCAACACATCAGCGCTGAAGATGTTTACAAAATTCTTTTGGATCTAGGTGAAGAAATTGGTCTTGCGACCGTATACCGTGTACTTAACCAGTTTGATGATGCAGGTATTGTAAGCCGTCATCATTTTGAAGGTGGTAAGTCTGTATTTGAACTTTCTGGCAGCACCCATCACGACCATTTAGTATGTTTGAAATGTGGTAAAGTTGTAGAGTTTGAAGATGACATGATTGAACGTCGTCAACTTGAAATTTCTGAAGAAAATGGCATAACGCTTACAAACCATTCTTTATATTTATACGGTGAGTGTAACGATAAAGCAGCGTGTAAAGAATTTAGCGACGCTAATAGCTAATACCGCTTTTTAAAGCAATAAAAAACCTGCTAAGTGCAGGTTTTTTTGTGCCTAAAATACGCTTGTAATAAATATACCCAGTAAATACTGGGGATATTAAACCTGAACTCTGGTTAAGAGATTTACCAACGTATTGAATCATGGTGATATTTAAATTTATTTTCTCTAGCCAGAGATTTTAAGTGAAAACAAGGCGAATTCACGCGTCAATAGCTGGCCTATTGCAAGTAAATTCAACGCAGTTAGCGCTGAAAATAGCTGCTCGAGAAAGATTTATTATCCAGAGTTCAGGTTTTTTAGATATTACTTATTGAGTTTTAGACCAAGAATCACGAAGACCCACTGTTTGGTTAAATACAACGTGCTCTGATTTAGAATCACGAGAGAAATAACCAGTACGCTCAAACTGAAAGCCCTGCTCTGCTTGTGAATTAGCAAGGGATGGCTCTAATTTAGCGTTTGATAAAACAACCAGTGACTCTGGATTTAATGTTGTTTCAAACTCATCAGCTGCTGCTGGGTTTGGCACACTAAATAAACGGTCGTATAAACGAACTTCTGCCGTAATAGACTCTGGTACTGAAACCCAGTGAATAACACCTTTTACTTTACGTCCATCACTTGGGTTTTTACCTAGTGTTTCAGTATCGTAAGTACAGAAAATAGTTGTGATTTCGCCATTTTCGTCTTTTTCAACACGCTGGGCTTTAATAACGTAAGCGCCACGTAAGCGAACTTCTTTATCGAGTACTAAACGTTTGAACTTGTTATTTGCTTCTTCTTTAAAGTCTTCTCGTTCAATGTAAATCTCACGAGTAAACGGTACATCACGACGACCCATTTCTTCTTTATTTGGGTGGTTAGCCACAGATAAAATCTCAACCGTGTCTGCATCGTAGTTTTCAATAACAACTTTAACAGGATCGAGTACGGCCATTGCACGTGGTGCATTTTCGTTTAGATCTTCACGGATACACGCTTCAAGCATGCCCATTTCAACCATATTCTCTTGTTTTGTTACACCTATACGCAAACAAAACTCACGAATTGAACCTGGTGTATAACCACGGCGACGTAAACCTGCAATTGTAGGCATGCGTGGGTCATCCCAGCCTTCTACATGGTTATTTACTACTAAATCGCTTAGCTTACGCTTTGACATAATAGTGTATTCAAGATTTAAGCGTGAAAACTCAATTTGCTGTGGGTGACACTCTAAACTGATGTTATCAAGTACCCAGTCGTATAAACGGCGGTTATCTTGAAACTCAAGAGTACATAATGAATGTGTAATGCCCTCTAGCGCATCAGAAATACAATGCGTGAAGTCATACATTGGGTAAATGCACCACTTGTCTGCTGTTTGATGATGATGAGCAAAACGTACGCGATAAATAATTGGATCGCGAAGCACCATAAATGAGCTAGCCATATCAATTTTAGCACGCAGGACACATTCGCCTTCTTTGAATTCGCCAGCACGCATTTTTTCAAATAACGCTAGGTTTTCTTCAACTGATGTATCTCTGTATGGACTATTTTTACCTGGCTCTTTTAATGTGCCACGGTACTGGCGTGCTTCGTCTGCTGTTAAAAAACAAACGTATGCTAAGCCTTTATTTATTAACTCAACAGCATAACCAAATAAAGTATCAAAATAGTTAGAAGAATACTTTATATCGCCATCCCAATTGAAGCCTAACCACTGTACGTCTTCTTTTATAGAATTAACGTAGTTAATGTCTTCTTTTTCTGGGTTTGTATCGTCAAAACGCAGGTTACATAAACCATTGTAATCTTTTGCGATGCCAAAGTTTAAACAAATTGATTTGGCATGACCAATATGCAAAAAGCCATTTGGTTCTGGTGGAAAACGTGTATGCGTTGTTGCATGCTTTTTACTTGCTAAGTCTTCATCAATTTTGGTTCTAATAAAGTTACTTGGGCGATTCTCAATTTCCGCCATAGGAGTGTGATCCTCTAAATATTACGTAATAACAAAACTAATGCATTATTACAAAAACATACACTAACATACAGCACTAGATTAAGGTTTATTTTTGATATTGCTTAACTTTAATTCAGCTGAACCATTGTTTATGAATAAAATTTGTTTTAAAGCAATATTTAAGTAATCAAAGCCACTTATAGTAGACTAATAACCTACTTTATAAGGACTCGAAGATGGCTACACTTAATCAACATCGCGTTTATATTCCTACTAACGCACGCGCAAATCACTATTTACTAGCCGAAATAACGCCAAATGAAGCGTTCTATAATAGTTTTAGTAATATCAATTGTTGTTATGAACGTATAGCACGTCAGCTATTTGCATGCTGTGATGAATATGAGCTTCATAATGTTCATTTACTCGCAAACGATAAACTACCCGTTGTACGCTTTCATGATGAGTCTTATCAATTAGAAACCGATAAGCAAATGTTGTTTTTTTATAATCCTCGTTATCACGAGGCCCATAAAATTTATTACACTGAAGATATACCAAGTAAAAAAATACGCATTCTATTTTTAGCAACAGGCGACGATTTACGAGCTAACTCTGCAGAGTTTCATAACAAAGTTCAAAAAGTATTAAACACCCTACAAGGACAACTGTTAATAAATCAACCTCAGTTTAAACTACGCGATCATCAGCACTTAACGTATGACTTATTTGCTAAAGAAAAAGGCAATAAGGAGAGCTATGGTTACAAATTAAGAAGTCTCTACCCTCGCTATCAGTCAAGACAATGCAGCATACCCGATGATTATGCAGAGATGACTTACGCCACTTTTACTATACCGGTTTCGCGCGCTATTAAAACGCAGTTTCAAACACTAATGAACACAAACGACTATGCTAGATTTTATGACTACTTTGCTTACTCATTTATACGTGCGTGTCAAAATAACAATCTAAATCATGGCGCTATGGTTGCTAACGGCGCAACGCCTATTATACGAAACAGTAAAATAGATAAAAGTGAAGGTAATAATGAACTTCAAAAGTTAAGTTTTGATATTGAATCTAATGAAAATCAAATTAAGCACTTTTATGAAGCAAGTAAATTAGTAGAAACGTTGCATTTTGTAGTGGTAGCAACGCAGCAGGATAAACATGAAATGGGTTACGGTCGATTTATGAACCAAGTAGAAAAAACAATCCATACTTTGTGTAATGAGCTAGCTATAAATAAACAACGCCAAGACTTATCGGTACGTTTTTTTCAGCATATTAGTTATCCATTCTAAATTTTCACCTAATAACAAAAAGGCCCGCATAAGCGGGCCTTTTTAAAGAAAAACAAGCGATTACCAGCCTGTTTTCTCTTTAAGTGCTTTACCGATATCAGCAAGTGAACGTACAGTTTTTACGCCTGCAGCTTCTAATGCAGCAAATTTCTCATCAGCAGTACCTTTACCGCCGGCAATGATTGCGCCAGCGTGACCCATACGCTTACCTTCTGGTGCAGTAACACCAGCAATGTAAGATACTACAGGTTTAGTTACGTGAGCTTTGATGTACTCTGCAGCTTCTTCTTCTGCAGTACCACCAATTTCACCAATCATTACGATTGCTTCAGTTTGTGGATCTTTTTCGAACATTTCTAAAACGTCGATAAAGTTAGTACCTGGAATTGGATCACCACCAATACCAACACACGTAGACTGACCAAAACCAGCATCAGTAGTTTGCTTAACTGCTTCGTACGTTAAAGTACCAGAGCGAGAAACAATACCTACTTTACCAGGTTTGTGGATGTGACCAGGCATGATACCAATCTTAGTTTGACCAGGAGTAATAACACCTGGGCAGTTAGGACCGATCATACGAGTACCTGTTTGATCTAGTTTAACTTTAACGTCAACCATATCAAGTGTAGGAATACCTTCTGTGATACAAACAATAAGCTCGATGCCAGCATCAATAGCTTCTAAGATTGCATCTTTACAGAAAGGAGCTGGTACATAGATAACTGAAGCAGTTGCGCCAGTTTTTTCTACAGCTTCACGAACTGTGTTGAATACAGGAAGACCAAGGTGCGTTTGACCGCCTTTACCTGGGCTTACGCCACCAACCATTTGTGTACCGTATTCAAGTGCTTGCTCTGAGTGGAAAGTACCTTGACCACCAGTGAAACCTTGACAGATAACTTTTGTATCTTTATTAATTAATACAGACATTATTTGCCCTCCGCAGCAGCAACAACTTTCTCAGCAGCGTCTGTTAGTGATTCAGCAGCAATGATATCTAGACCTGAGCTCTTAAGAACTTCACGACCTAACTCAGCATTAGTACCTTCTAAACGTACAACTACTGGTACGGTTACGCCAACTTCTTTAACTGCGCCAATGATACCTTCAGCAATCATGTCACAACGAACGATACCGCCAAAGATGTTCACAAGAACAGCTTTAACATTGTCGTCAGAAAGAATGATTTTGAATGCTTCAGAAACACGTTCTTTAGTAGCACCGCCACCAACATCCAAAAAGTTAGCCGGCTTGCCGCCATGTAGGTTTACGATGTCCATAGTACCCATTGCTAGGCCTGCACCGTTAACCATACAACCAACATTGCCATCTAGGGCTACGTAGTTAAGCTCAAAGCTTGCTGCATGCGCTTCACGTGCATCTTCTTGAGATGGATCGTGGAACTCACGGATTTTAGGTTGACGGTAAAGTGCATTACCATCAATACCGATTTTGCCGTCAAGACAATGAAGATTACCTTCATCTGTAATTACTAACGGGTTGATTTCAAGTAATGCGAAATCAAAATCAGTGAACATTTTACCAAGACCCATGAAGATCTTAACGAACTGTTTCATTTGTACTGGGTTAAGACCCAGTTTGAAACCTAGTTCACGTGCTTGGTAAGCTTGAGGACCTACTAACGGGTCGATCTCAGCTTTGTGGATAAGTTCAGGTGTTTCTTCAGCAACAGTTTCAATTTCAACACCGCCTTCAGTAGACGCCATGAAAACAACTTTGCGAGATGCACGGTCAACAACTGCACCAAGGTACAATTCGTTCGCGATATCAGTACAGCTTTCTACTAAAATTTTAGCAACTGGCTGACCTTTTTCGTCTGTTTGGTAAGTAACTAGGTTTTTACCTAACCAGTTAGCTGCAAACGCTTTTACTTCGTCGATAGTTTTAACTAGCTTTACACCGCCAGCTTTACCACGTCCACCTGCGTGAACTTGAGTTTTAACAACCCACATATCACCGNCCGCCGATCTTTTCAGCAGCTGCTGCAGCTTCTTCAGGTGTATCGCAAGCGAAACCTTGAGAAACTGGTAAACCATATTCGGCAAAAAGTTGTTTTGCCTGATACTCATGCAAATTCATGATGCTTTATCCAATTTTTTATACTAAAAGAGCTGAATATTTTTTCAAATATACAACTATCCCAAATTGCGCACCTAGTATAGATCCCAAGGCTTAACATGAAAACCCCAGTATGACCAAAGGCGCAAAAAAAAAGCTGTGAATGTTCATTCACAGCTTACATTTCATACTACTGGATTAAACATCCAGCAATAAGCGTGTTGGATCTTCAAGTAACTCTTTAATAGTTACTAAGAAACCAACCGATTCTTTACCATCAATTATACGATGGTCGTAAGAAAGAGCTAAATACATCATAGGAAGTATTTCTACTTTACCATTCACTGCCATAGGACGGTCTTGGATTTTATGCATACCCAAAATTGAAGACTGTGGCAAGTTGATGATAGGTGTAGATAGTAATGAACCAAATACGCCACCATTAGTAATAGTGAAGTTACCACCAGTCATATCTGCAAGCGTTAACTTACCGTCACGACCTTTAAGTGCTAATTCACGGATACCTTTTTCAATTTCAGCAACAGATAGTTTGTCACAATCTTTAAGTACTGGAGTAACTAAACCACGTGGTGTAGATACTGCAATGCTGATATCAAAGTAATTATGGTAAACAATATCATCACCATCAATCGATGCATTTACATCTGGGAAACGCTTAAGAGCTTCAGTTACAGCTTTCACATAGAAAGACATGAAACCTAAACGAATGCCGTGACGCTTTTCAAACGTTTCTTGGTACTGCTTACGAAGGCTCATGATTGGTCCCATGTTCACTTCGTTGAATGTAGTTAACATTGCAGTTGAGTTTTTAGCTTCAAGAAGGCGTGTCGCAATCGTTTTACGTAAACGAGTCATAGGTACGCGTTTTTGAGTACGATCGCCCATCGGTGCAGCTGGAGCAGAAGCTTCTGCTTTTTTAGCTGCTGGTGCTGGTGCTTTTAAGAAAGTATCAACGTCTTCTTTAGTCACACGACCATTTTTACCCGTGCCTTTGATTTTAGAAGCGTCTAGGCCTTTCTCAGCAATTAAACGACGAACTGATGGTGTTAACACATCTGAACTTTCGCTTGAATCTGCTGCTGGCGCTGCGTCTGCTTTTGCAGCTGGAGC
>NZ_AUTQ01000229.1 GCF_000498095.1 Pseudoalteromonas sp. TB64 | reverse complement strand
GAATGGGCAGGCTTTTCTATTCGTTATTCGTTTTGGGCTAAAGCGTATTATGAGCAACAAAAAGCCAAGGGTAAGCCGCATAACAGCATTATTAGATCACTGGCATTTAAATGGATAAGGATTGTATTTAGATGTTGGAAAACGAATACACCCTACGATGAATCGACGTATTTAGCGGCCTTAAAACGCAGAGGTTCACCACTATTAAAATTTGCAATTAATAGCTAAATTTTACTAGTCGTCCACCTCAGGGCGTGTTGTTAGGTTGTAAGCTCGTAGTACTCTTCAGAAAGCTCCAATTGTTCGAGGTACTTGTTTTTTAGCTCAAGTAACCTTGATGCATGACCTACCCAAGGCTTTAAGTTGAACTCAGACTCAATTAGTTTTAACAATTGTATTTCTTCTTTAGTTGCTTCTTCTGAGTATGACTGCGAGTCCATAATTGGAATATGAAACTCAGGCTCATATTCAATCAGTTCAAGTTCAAAGTAACCAGCTCTGCAACCTAAACTTAAAAAATCCAATAAATTCTCACCAACAATTATATTGGATGTATCAGCACTCGGTAATGTCATTACAACCGGAGATTCATCTAAAGAAATACCTTCCTGACAAAGAAACCCAAAATGTACGCCATCACCCGATGTTGTTGCAAAGCTAACTGTGTTTGTTGGTGTACACCAATAGCCCCAACATTCGGGAGTTTTAAGTAGATTCAAACCAATAGAGTCAAAATATAAGTTCTCAGAATCGTCGAATTCCGATCTTTCAGCGCCAGTTAATAGCCATAATTTTTCAAGAATACGAATAATACACCTCATCAACCTAACGCCGTTTTAAGCGGCAAATTACAGTTGGCTAAAATAAGTGAGGCACGAACAAAAAGCCAACTGTAATTTGTCCGACTTGAAAACCCTTGTTAGGCATTTTTGCTATCTATATGCTTGATTTCTTTCTCATGTTTAGTATTTTCAATAAGTTTTTCAGCAGGTATAGAAAACCGGTCTAAATGATTCTCTATAAAGGTTTGCCCTTTTTCAGCGAGTAAGCTTATCCCCTCATTTAATGAACGTATATCTCGATTTAACTCCAGAAGAAAGTTATTGGCGGTATCGATTATATTTGCAAGTTTTTTATCGACTGCATTAGTTAGTATATCTCTGGCTCGATCATTATCAGAAAATTGGTCTTCTATTTTCTGTAAGTCTGCGATTGCATCGACCATAGCCATATCTTGAAGTTCTTTATACTGAATAGTTTTTTCATAAACTAATTTTTGTGCTCTTTCCCTTAACTCCAATTGCATGTGACCGATTGCATTAATCGCATTCACATTTAACTTTGTTAATTGCTCTTGGTAATTCATTATGGCTTCTGTTGTTTTTTTCATTCGCTCGAATTCTTTGTCTTTCTTCCATTCGTCAATTTCAGCGATAGCAACTTCAATACCTTTAACACGTTTTATTTTTAGATCAACCTCAGCCTCTTTTTCATTAATTTTTGCTTCTGATTCAGCTTTTATTCGAGATTCTTGTAATTCAACGTCACGACTATGCGATGAAGCTTTAGAACTCTCACTCCTTTCATGTCGTCTACCTTCTAAGGGCTCTGTTGCCCATTCACAGAGAGCATCTACAGGCTTGCTTATACAGTCGACTAAAGCTCCGCCTAATCTAGTTAACCAACTCATACTACTCCTCCATTAATTTTTTAAACTCCCTATCAAAAAGAGTTTTATCTCTTTGATAGGAATATAATAGTCTTTGATATTGCTTTTCACTATTTTGTGAAACTTCAATAAACTTGTTAAGAATTGATATTTTTTCAGATAGCAAAGATATACAAAAATCTTTGCTCGCTAAGTCATTAGAAGTTGATGCTCTTATAACTCTACTCTCCACAAGCTCAACCATAAGCTTTTTAAAACTGTCAATAATGTGGAATGAATCTGAGTCATTAAAGCATTTGTCGAACATTTCAAAATGTTTATCGATCCATAAGTTGAATTCTCTTTCAAATGCCAAATTCAACATATCAAAGTTATTTTCGAACTCGAAAAAGTTTCTAAATAGATCAGGGGATTCGTGGGCCGTTCGTGAAACTAAATCCCCCCTAGCTTTTCCCATCAAACTTAGCACACCCAGTAAATCTGGTTTATTAAGCATCTGATTTTTGGTTTGATATTTCTACACTGTTTTTTTGACTTTTAGCTTTGTCGCGAATAGTACCAATCATATCAAGGGTATGTTCTTCTATAAGGCCACCACTTAAATCTAAGCTTTTGGTATAACTATCCACTAGCTCTTTTAACCACTGTGACGCAACCTTATTTTCAACTTGAGATTCCGTTAAAGTTGAAGATACTTCTTTTAATGTTTCAGAGAAAAACTTTGCTCGCTCTTTTCTTAAATCCTCTTGAATACCACTTGCAAACTTAATTTCTTCTTTAAACTCCTTCACTAATTCTAAATAATTTTTTTCATATTCAAATAAAACTGAAAGTTTAGCTTTTAAGCTATTTAAAGTTACAAAGTCACTAAGTTCCTTTTCAAGTTTATTTGCAAGTTCAGTGCTGATTGATTCATCAGCTCCTGAATTCTTTACTGCTTCTTGTATCATTTTTTGTAAGTCTTGCATGATTACTCCATTGTTAAAATATATGACTGAATGCCTAACAGCTTTATCAGAGGACACTTTCCTCTTTTTATGAGCAACGCATGTCCTCTTAATTATTTTTAATATTAATAACAAATCCTGTAACACATTGCGAGTATTAAACTTTAAGTTAGGCTGTTCTTTTAATAATATCCAAAAAAGAGGAAAACGTCCTCATTTTTTGACTTAGGAGGAAAAACGCCAGCGCTGTATGTAAATGCAGCAATTACAGATTTAAAATGAAGGCCAAAAGCCTTTTTAAATCATTTAACAGCCACTAAAAAACGACAGCGATAACGTAAGTAACCGCTTTAAGCACACTTGTTTGTGTAAGCATATTATAAAAGGTGGTTTACGGATGGTGGGAGCTGTAAAGCGAGGTCATGAATTACTAAACGCATCTACCTACTTTTAAAGCAGAGCTGACACGTTTAATACGAACTTACTTGGCTTTTTTAGCCTCTAGAATTTCTATTTCACTCCAGATTTTTTCGGCTTCTGCACTTAACATTGCAAAGCTTTTAATGTCGCCTTTTCTTTGTGCCTGCATTCCTTGCTCTAATTTTACGTCGTATTCTTTACGCAGTTTTTTTATTGGGTCAGGCTTTAAAAATGAAAACATTAGTATTCTCTTAATTTATTAAATTATATGTAGTTAGTGTACGCATTAATGGGCTTAATAGTTCTTTGTTTGGTAAAAATGTTTACTTTGTGCCTTTAAGGCGCAAAGTAAACACGGTGTAATTATTAACGTACTGTGTGCTAGTTTTAGTTTTAGTTTTAGTGCTAGTGCTAATGTTTAGGTTCTGGCTCTAGGCGTTTAATGCCTTGTCCATCAATACCCAAATAAATAAAACCATCGCTGCCTTGGGCAAGGCTACGTACTCTGCCAATGCCATCGAGTATTTTATATTGCTTAACAACTTTGCCTTTTGAGAGTTCCAGTGCGCTAATAAAAGCAAACTTCATGGAGGCTAGTAATAGTTTACCTTTTAACTGTGGGTATTTATCACTCGTTACATACAACATATCGGAAGGAGCAATAGAAGGGGTCCAGTGTAATACGGGCGATTGCATGCCGTCTTTTTCTTTAAGGTCTGTAAACGTGGTACCGCTGTAGTTAATACCATAACTTACTAAAGGCCATCCGTAGTTAGCGCCTTTATTTATTATATTAAGTTCATCACCGCCGCGTGGACCATGCTCATGGGACCATAAAATATTATTTTGATTGTTAAACCACATACCCTGTGGATTACGGTGCCCATAAGACCATACCGCATGTTTTGCATCTTTTTGTTTAACAAACGGATTGTCGCTTGGGATATTACCATCATCGTGTAAGCGATAAATTTTACCGCCGTCCCGCGTGAGATCTTGCGGGTTTATA
>NZ_AUTQ01000228.1 GCF_000498095.1 Pseudoalteromonas sp. TB64 | reverse complement strand
CGGCTACTTTAATTTCTTTAACTGTACCTGCAAATGGAGCTGGTACTTCCATTGCAGCTTTGTCGCCTTCAACGTTTAAGATTGATTGATCTTCTTCAACCGTATCGCCAACTGCAACCATAATTTCAGTTACTTCAACTTCATCGCCACCAATATCAGGTACATTAACTTCTTTAGTACTTGGTGCTGCGTTTGCTGTTGAGCTAGCTGCTGGCGCTTCTACAGGAGCCGACTCTTTAGCCGGTGCTGCAGATTCACTTCCTGCTACTTCAAAAACAAATACTAATGAGCCTGTTTTAACTGTATCGCCAGCGGCGACTTTAATTTCTTTAACGGTACCGGCAAATGGCGCGGGTACTTCCATTGCTGCCTTGTCGCCTTCAACGTTTAAGATAGATTGCTCTTCTGAAACGGTGTCGCCAACAGCAACCATGATTTCAGTTACTTCAACTTCATCATCGCCAATATCTGGTACGGTTACGTCTTTAGTTGAAGAACCTGTAGAAGCAGCAGGTGCTGCCTCTTCAGATTTAGCTGGAGCAGCAGCTGATGCTTTTTCTTCACCAGTGCTTTCACTCTCGCCTTCAAACAAAAATACTAAAGAGCCAGTTGTAACGGTGTCGCCAACGTTTACTTTAATCTCTTTCACTGTACCCGCTTGCGAAGCAGGTATTTCCATTGATGCTTTGTCGCCTTCAACATTTAGTAATGATTGGTCAACATCTACTTTATCGCCAACGCTTACTAATATTTCGGTTACTTCTACTTCGTCGTCACCAATATCTGGTACTTTAATTTCAATACTCATTGCAAACCTCTTATGCGTACAGTGGGTTAAGTTTGTTAGTGTCGATGTTGAACTTTTTAAGTGCTTCAACAACTACTGACTTCTCAACTTCACCGCGTTTAGCAAGTTCAGATAACGTAGCAACAACAACGTAGCCCGCGTTAACTTCAAAGTGACGACGTAGGTTTTCACGGCTATCAGAACGACCGTAACCATCTGTACCTAACACTTTGTAGTTGCTGCTTGGAATGAATGAACGCGCTTGTTCTGCGTAGTTTTTCATGTAATCCGTTGCTGCAACAGTCACAGAGTCGTTTAATACGCTTGTGATGAATGCTGTTTTTTGCTCGCCTTCAGGGTTAAGCATGTTGAAACGTTCAATATCTTGACCTTCACGCGTTAATTCGTTGAAAGACGTAACAGAGAACACGTCAGACGCAATGCCATACTCTTCGCTTAGAATCGTAGCGGCTTTACGTACTTCAGTCATAATAGTACCTGAGCTTAATAGCTGTACGTTGGCTTTTTTACCTTCGTAACTTTCAAGCTTGTAAATACCCTTACGAATACCTTCTTCAGCGCCTTCTGGCATAGCTGGCTGATGGTAGTTTTCGTTCATAAGCGTTAGGTAGTAGTAAATATTTTCTTGGTCATCACCGTACATACGACGAATACCGTCTTGTACAATAACAGCTACTTCAAACGCGTAAGTTGGGTCATATGAAATACAGTTAGGAACCGTATTAGCAAGAATATGACTGTGACCATCTTCGTGTTGCAAGCCTTCACCATTTAGCGTTGTACGACCCGCAGTAGCACCTAATAAGAAGCCACGTGCTTGTTGATCGCCCGCCATCCATGCCATGTCGCCAACACGTTGGAAACCAAACATAGAGTAGTAAATGTAGAATGGGATCATTGGTAAATCGTTAGTGCTGTATGAAGTTGCAGCAGCAACCCATGACGACATTGCACCTAACTCATTAATACCTTCTTGAAGCACTTGCCCTGATACAGTTTCTTTATAGTAAGAAACAATATCACGATCCTGTGGTGTATAGTTTTGACCATGCGGGTTATAAATACCGATTTGACGGAATAAACCTTCCATACCAAATGTACGTGCTTCATCGGCAATAATTGGTACAATATTTTTACCAATGCCTTTATCTTTTAATAAGATATTAAGTGCACGAACAAATGCCATTGTTGTAGAAATATCACGTTTTTGCTCTTCAAGTAGCGGTTTAAATGCCTCTACTTCTGGCAACGCTAATTTTTCAGTAAAACGAGGAATACGCTTAGGTGTATAACCTTTAAGTTCATCACGACGAGCATGTAGGTATTTATACTCAGGTGAACCTTCTTCAAGCTCTAAATAAGGTAGTTCTGCAAGTTGCTCTTCAGATACTAAATCGTCAAGACCAAGGCGTGAACGTAAATGTGCAACATGCGACATGTCCATTTTTTTCACTTGGTGCGCAATGTTTTTACCTTCAGCTGCTTCACCCATGCCGTAACCTTTTACAGTTTTAGCAAGAATTACAGTTGGACGACCTTTAGTGTCTTCTGCTTTTTTAAATGCAGCAAATAATTTTGATGACTCATGACCGCCACGCTTAAGCGCGAAGATTTCGTCATCAGTCATATCTGCAACAAGTGCAGCTGTTTCTGGGTAACGACCAAAGAAGTTTTCACGTACGTACGCGCCATCTTTAGCTTTGTATGTTTGGTAATCGCCATCAACCGTTTCGTTCATTAACTGTAGTAATTTACCCGTTGTGTCTTTAGCTAGAAGAATATCCCAGCCGCTGCCCCAAACTAGTTTAATTACGTTCCAGCCAGCGCCTTTAAACAAGCCTTCTAGCTCTTGAATAATTTTACCATTACCCATAACTGGACCATCTAAACGCTGTAAGTTACAGTTAATTAAGTAACAAAGGTTGTCTAGCTTTTCGCGTGAAGCAAAAGAAATAGCACCGCGTGATTCTGGCTCATCCATTTCACCGTCGCCTAAAAACGCGTATACACGTTGGTTTTTAGTGTCTTTTAAGCCACGACCATCTAAGTATTTTAAAAAGCGAGCTTGGTAAATAGACGCAATCGGACCTAGGCCCATTGATACCGTAGGGAACTGCCAAAATTCAGGCATTAATTTAGGGTGTGGGTACGACGGTAAACCTTTGCCATCAACTTCTTGGCGGAAGTTATCTAACTGTGTTGCCGATAAACGACCTTCAACAAACGCACGTGCGTAAATACCCGGAGAAATATGACCTTGGTAATAAACTAAGTCACCACCGTCTACGTCATTTGGTGCTTTAAAGAAGTGGTTAAAACACACTTCATAAAATGCAGCAGATGATTGGTAAGACGCCATATGACCGCCTAAGTCGAGATCTTTTTTCGATGCACGTAGAACGATCATAATCGCGTTCCAACGTATGATCGAACGAATACGGCGTTCAAGGTTTACATCACCTGGGTAAGCCGGTTCTTGATCTACAGGAATAGTATTAACGTAGTTCGTGGTAATACCCGTTGGCATATCAACGCCGTCTAAACGGGCTTGCTCTAACACTTGCTCAAGTAAAAACTGAGCTCGTTCAACACCTTCTTCGCGCACAACTGATTCAAGAGCTTGTAACCACTCTTGTGTTTCTAGCGCGTCTACGTCAATTTTATTGACTTCAGACATATGGAGGTTTCCTTATGTTTAAAATACGAATGTTTAATTTAATATCACTGTTACTTAATTTTGTGTGTTCAAAGTAGCAATGTACTAGCTTAATTTTGTTTGGTGCGTCTTAAACTACGTTCAATTCGCGAATGTTCTTTACCCGCTTCAAGTAATGCTTCTTCTATAAACGCTAAATGCGCATTACTTGCTAAACGGGCTTGTTCTGGATTACCGTCAATAACGGCATCCATTAATAAACGCCGGTGCTGGGCTAACTGACTGCTAATATCTGACTTTTTTAATAGAACAGTTAAATTTTGCAATACATTTTGCTCAAGTAGCGCTTTCATGCCTCTTACTAAATGCAGTAACACCACATTATGCGAGGCTTCTGCCACGCTAAAGTGAAATGCATTAATTGCTTTTGCTTTTTGCTGTAAATCATCATTAACTAGGGCAATTTTATCAAAGCTTTCTTTCACTTTGCTAAAATCGTTGCTGGTCCCGCGCAGTGCTGCGTAGTAAGCAGCAATCCCTTCTAATGCATGACGAAATTCAAGTAAATCAAACTGCGACTCAGGGTGTTTACTAATCAAATCAAAAAGTGGATCAGTAAGCCCTTCTTCGAGCTGATTTTTTACAAACGTGCCGCCACCTTGGCGACGCGTAACTAAACCTTTTGCTTCTAACTTTTGAATTGCCTCACGCAGTGACGGGCGAGACACTTCAAATTGCTTTGCTAGTTCACGCTCTGGTGGCAACTTTTCACCTGGTGCTAACGAGCCTTCAAGAATCATATTCTCAAGTTGCTGTAAAATAACATCAGATAATTTTGCTGCTTTAATCTTTAAAGACATGAATCAACGTCCGCGTTGTATAAATACCAAGAGCCCGTAAAACGTGGCTTTGAGTTGGATGACTTACCCAAAAGGTAAATTGGTCATACCAAAATTTTACAATAAGGTATCAAAAACCCTAATAGCTGTCAATTTACAGTATATTTGTATGATCAGAGCAGCGTAACGCATTTTGAACGAAGATTAAACAATACACAATTAGGTATAAAAAAGAGAGTGAAAACAAAGAGGTTTACAATTGGTCTGACCAGAGGTATTTAGAGTTTTAGCTCTATTTTATGTATTTAAAATCTAACAAAAAATAATTAAGTTTAAATACAATTACTGAAGTACCTTTTTATAATAAAGGCACTCCAGTTTAAGTATTATTAAAACAGTTAAGACACCGCACCAAATAAAGTAAGTAATGCAATAAGTACTAAATAAAATAGCACATTGCGCTTTACCAACTTAATCATGCATGTGGCTTCGTAAGTGCAACCATAATAACGTTTCTCTACTTGTTCAGCAGCTAAAGCAGTACAAGTAACAACTTTTCTATTTGGGCTGGTAAAATCAAGTACATAATGCAGCCAACAACTTGTGCCTTTATTAAAGTTGCCAATAACTAAATATCCAAAGCTTGTAATACGTGCAGGTAACCAATCAAGCCAAAATAACAGTTTATGTATTAGCTTAAAGCGTTTTGCAAATACAACTTTGTGATCTTCTCTAACTAAATCAGCAAACGTACGCACTAATGCATACAACACAGCACCAGGAGCGCCTAGTACCACAAACCAAAATATAACCGCGCAGTAAAATCTAAAATTAACCCACGCTAATGTTTGCCCAAAGGTTTCGCCGTTATCTTCGCCTTGCGTATGCTTTTGCCCAATTTGTAAAGCATATAACGATGCCGCAGTTCCGTCATCGCGTGTTAATGCATTTAAGTACGACTTATATAAAGCACGTTGTTTAGCACAACCAAAGCACACTAATAACACCGCTACATTAATACCTAGCTGCCATAATACAAAATCAGATAAGCAATAAATAAACGCCATAGCAATAACAGGTAATATTAACCAAATTAAAAACCCAGGAACCGAACAAAACAAGCCTTTGTCAGCAAGTAATTTAGTAGAGCGTTTTAAGTAACCATTTGCGTAATAACTTATTTGCCAATAGTTTGAGCGAGCACCTAAACGCTCAAGTATTAATGCAATTATTATAGAAACCAAAATCATTGTAGCTACTCTCTTAACTTGATTGCTCAAGCATATTAAAAAACAATTGCCAATTAAAGCTATTACCAGGATCGGTTTTTCGCCCTGGTGCTATATCGCAATGCCCAACAATACGCGAAGCGGTAATTTTAGGATAGCGCAGCATTATTGACCCGCTAATACGAGTTAACGTTTTGTATTGCGCTAAAGTATAAGGTGTAGTGTCGGTACCCTCAAGTTCAATACCAATACTAAAGTTATTACAAGCGGACTCGCCATTAAACTCAGATAACCCTGCATGCCAAGCACGCTTATTAAAAGGTACATATTGAATAAGCTCACCGGTGCGTTTAATAAAGCAATGCGCCGACACCCTAACTCCCTCTAAACTAGCAAAGCTTGAATGCGCACTGCAGTTAATATTGCCCATAAATAAATCATCAACAAACGACGTACCAAACTGCCCCGCCGGTAAAGAAATATTATGTATAACCAATAATGAAATATCTACGTTAGTAGGGCGTTCATCAAAATGATTACACCCACGCTTTACTACATTGCGTACCACGCCATTTAAATCTATTTTCATAATGCTTTTATAATGTTTTTATAATATAAGTACAAAAAATGTATAACGCGATGCTAAAGGATTTAAAAAAATAATGATAGTAATGAGCGAGGTATAAAACCTCACCTACAAACAACTCAAGCCCTTACGCATGAAAGCACGCCGGTAAAACACCCCAAGCTTATATAAACCCAACCTGTAGGTGCAAATTTACTTCGCGCTTGTTATTCATATCGACCATGTTGCCCACATCGCTCATACATCTAATTTAAGCAACCAAAAAGCGAGGTGTAAAACCTCACCTACAAATCCCCCACAAACACACACCGATGAAGTTTATTTCACGCCAATAAATAAACCAACTCGTAGGTGCGAATTTACTTCGCACTTGTCATTCATGCCACTTACATTGTCTATATCACTCACATATCTAACTTAAGCACCTAACTACAACACCTTAAAAGCGAGGTATAAAACCTCACCTACAAATCCCCCATAAACACACACCGATGAAATTTATTTCACGCCAATAAATAAACCAACTCGTAGGTGCGAATTTACTTCGCGCTTGTTATTAATACCGGCCATGTTGCCCACATCGCTCATACATCTAATTTAAGCAACCAAAAAGCGAGGTGTAAAACTTCACCTACAAACAACTCAAGCCCGCACATAGGCAAAAATATTCCAAACTTATATAAGCCCAACCTGTAGGTGCGAATTTACTTCGCGCTTGTTATTAATACAGCCCATGTTGCCCACATCACTCATACATCTAACTTAAGCATCTTAAAAGCGAGGTGTAAAACCTCACCTACAAACAACTCAAAACCGCACATAGGTAAAAATACTCTAAGCCTATATAAGCCCAACCTGTAGGTGCGAATTTACTTCGCGCTTGTTATTAATACAGCCCATGTTGCCCACATCACTCACACATCTAACTCAAGCACTTTAAAAGCGAGGTATAAAACCTCACCAACAAACAACTCAAACCCGCACATAGGCAAAAATATTCCAAGCTTATATAAACCTAACCTGTAGGTGCGAATTTACTTCGCGCTTGTTATTAATATCGACCATGTTGCCCATATCGCTCATACATCTAACCTAAGCACTTTAAAAGCGAGGTATAAAACCTCACCTACAAATCCCCTATAAACACACCGATAAAAATTTATTCCACGCCAATAAATAAACCAACCTGTAGGTGCGAATTTACTTCGCGCTTGTTATTCATGCCACTTACATTATCTATATCACTCACATATCTAACTTAAGCACCTAACTACAACACCTCAAAGCGAGGTGTAAAACCTCACCTACAAGCAACTCAAGCCCGCACGTAGGTAAAATTACTCCTGACTGATATGAGCCTAATCTGTAGGTGCGAATTTACTTCGCGCTTGTCATTCATGCCACTTACATTATCTATATAACTCACATATCTAACTTAAGCACCTAACTACAACACCTCAAAGCGAGGTATAAAACCTCACCTACAAATCCACCATAAACACACACCGATTAAACTTATTCTACGTCAATATATAAACTAACCTGTAGGTGCGAATTTACTTCGCGCTTGTTTAACTTTTTACTTAAAAGCCAATCGCTTCTCTTTCTTTTATAAACATAGTAAAATTTAACTAATTTATTAACGCTTATGAGCTTTTATTATGTCTATCCCGCACTCTTTAGTTAGCCAACTTGTTACTCTTGCACTCGACGAAGATCTAAATTACCAAACAGCTCAAAACGGCGATATTACCGCGCAGCTTATTCCACAAAGCGAGCAAGCTAACGCAAAAGTAATTACCCGTGAAGACTGCGTATTTTGTGGAAAAGACATAATCCTCGAAGTATTTAAACAAGTAGACCCAACCGTAAAAGTAAATGTATTAATAAACGATGGCGATACCGCCCTAGCCAATAGCACTTTATTTACTGCAACAGGATCTGCACGCTCTATATTAACAGCCGAGCGAACTGCACTTAATTTTGTACAAACACTTTCAGGCACCGCAACTACTACTGCGCATTACGTAAAAGAGTTAAGCGGCACTAAAACCCAACTGCTCGACACCCGTAAAACCATACCTGGTTTGCGCGCATTACAAAAATATGCAGTAAAATGTGGTGGCGGTGCAAATCACCGAATAGGGTTATTTGACGCGTTTTTAATTAAAGAAAACCACATAGCAGCGTGTGGCGGCATTACTAACGCAGTTGCTCAAGCTAAAGCTAATCACCCAGATAAACCTGTTGAAGTAGAGGTTGAATCGCTCAACGAACTTAAGCAAGCAATTGACGCCGGTGCCGATATAATTATGCTCGACAACTTTAGCGTTGAACAAATTAAAAAAGCGGTAATTTCAACCAACAAACGCGCAAAAATTGAGGTTTCGGGCAACATGACACTCGATATACTCAAAACTTATTCGCAAGCGGGTGTTGACTTTATATCAAGCGGAGCGTTAACAAAAAACTTACAATCGATAGATTTATCCATGAGATTCGAATAAAAAAAATACGATTACAAATTTTTGACAATTCTAATACATTGACAAAGGGTATAAAAAGGCATTTAATAGCACGAAAGGATGACTTGTAACATTTTGTTAATTAATGTGCGTGTTTAATTAAAAAACACGTGCTAAATAGTAAGCAATAATGGTAGACTCATCCTGTTGGTCTATTTAATTAAAAATAATAAGCTTAAATGACTAGTTAACTCTTTAGTTTTTAAAATTTTTACTATTAAAAATATAATTTAAACAAAGATTATTTAGCTATTTTTATACCTTTAACTATCCTTACTTTGGTTAGTTATAGTGAGCTATATTAATTTATAAATTAAATAACAACACAATGAATTCACACCTAGCTTTTGTGTTTCATACCCTAAAGCTAAAAGTGCAATAAAAATTAATTTTAAGTAAAACTGTAAAATTAATAGATTAAAGTAAGTTAGGCATTTTCGCCGCTTATACTATTAATTTACAAAATCTATCCTTTAGGAGAGGAAACATGAAAACAATGACTCAAAAACAACAGGGTTTCACCCTAATTGAATTAATGATTGTAGTAGCAATCATCGGTATTCTTGCTGCAATTGCATTGCCTGCATATTCTAACTATCAAGCAAGCGCAAAATTAACAGCTGGTTTAGCTGAAATATCAGCCGGCAAAACTGGTTTTGAAGTTGCTGCAAATTCAGGCACAACACCTACTATAGCTGAGGCAGGTCTACAANAAGCCACAACTGCAAACTGTGGTATCACAGTTACAAGCACATCTATAGAGTGTGCGGTTATCAACGCTCCAACTCAAATAGGAACTGTAGCAAAAATGACGTGGACTCGAACGTCTACAGGTGCTTGGACATGCGCTACAACAGGTATAACAGCCGCTAACAAAGACTTAGCACCTAAAAGCTGCCCACAAGCATAACCAATAATGATTTAAAAATTAAAGCGCTTATAATAGCGCTTTTTTTTTAAGTATTCCATGGACTGTAATAGTTACCTAATGGTGGTTTATACTCATTATGGCAAAAAAACAACAAGATAAAGGCCTTGATACCTTTCAATGGATTGGTGTTAGTGCCAGAGGAAAACGTCTTGAAGGAGAGCTAACAGCATCAAGCATTGCATTAGTAAAAGCCCAACTCCGAAAACAAGGCATTACCCCATCAAAAGTTAAACGTAAGCCTAAGCCATTATTTGGTATTGAAAGTGTTCAAAAAATCACCCCCAAAGATATAGCACTTGTTACTCGCCAAATAGCGACCATGCTTATGGCCGGTGTACCGTTAATACAATCAATAGAAATGATCGGCTCAGGTTCTACTAATAAAAGTATTGGTAAGTTGATGAAAACGATTGGTGACGAAGTAAAGGCAGGTCAACCACTTTCTACATCACTAAGAAAACACCCTCGTTATTTTGATGACTTATATTGTGATTTAGTTGCCTCTGGCGAGCAATCGGGTGCGCTTGATAAAATATTTGATCGTGTTGCAATATATAAAGAAAAATCTGAAGCACTAAAATCTAAAATAAAAAAAGCCATGCTCTATCCTATTTCAGTATTGATTATTGCCGGTATTGTTACCTCAATTTTATTAATATTTGTAGTACCGCAATTTCAGGAAATTTTTAATGGTTTTGGCGCACAACTTCCTCCGTTTACCTTATTTGTTATCGGCATATCGGAGTTTATGCAAAAATACTGGTGGATAATTTTGATCGCAATGTTTGCATTTGGCTATGCATTTAAAGAGGCAAAGCTACGAAGTTTAAAGCTCAGGGATGCTACCGACCGAGCCANATACTCAAAGTACCTGTGATAGGCATGATTCTAAATAAAGCGGCTGTTGCACGCTATGCACGTACTCTTTCGACTACGTTTGCTGCAGGTGTGCCATTAGTTGATGCGTTAGACTCAGCCGCTGGGGCCTCTGGCAACGCAGTGTACCGATATGCAATTTTAGATATAAAAGCAGAAGTTAGCTCCGGTAACCAAATGAATTGGGCAATGCGTAACTCTAAAATATTCCCCGATATGGTGATACAAATGGTGGCAATTGGTGAAGAGTCAGGATCCTTAGATGGTATGCTTGCTAAAGTTGCTACTATTTATGAGCAAGAAGTGGATGACGCGGTTGATGGCTTATCTAGCTTACTAGAACCACTAATTATGGCTGTTTTAGGTGTACTCGTAGGTGGTTTAATTATTGCTATGTACTTGCCAATTTTTCAACTTGGTTCGGTTATTTAATTTTTTATTATTCTGTCATCTATTTAATTATTTGGTTTTTATATGCAAAGTATTATCGATTTAATGCAAAGCCAATTGTGGTTTTACTTAACCACAGTTGGCTTAGTAAGTTTATGTGTAGGTAGTTTTTTAAACGTGGTGATTTACCGGTTACCACTCATGATGCAGCGAGAATGGCAAAGTGAATGTCGTATATTATTAGAAGATGAGCTAAAAACTAATGTAGCCAATGCTAATAAAAAGACTAGCAGTACCGTTGAAAAAAATACTGAAAATAGCACCGAAAGCAGCCACCCCTTTAATTTAGTAAAGCCAAATTCAACTTGTCCAAAATGCAAAACTGCAATTAAACCTTGGCAAAATATTCCTATAATCAGCTGGTTATTTTTAAAGGGTAAATGTGCAAGTTGTAGCAACCCTATATCTGTACGTTACCCCGCTGTTGAGGCTATTACGGCAATATTAAGTTTAGTTGTAGCTTATAGCTTTGGTGCGACCGAACAAGCCCTATTATATATACTTGTAACTTGGGTATTAGTAGCGCTGACCTTTATTGATATTGACCACATGCTACTACCAGATCAGCTTACACTGCCACTTGTATGGCTTNNNNCCAGCCGATGCAATTGTTGGCGCTGCATGCGGTTATTTAAGCTTATGGAGCGTGTTTTGGTTATTTAAACTACTTACCGGTAAGGAAGGTATGGGCTATGGCGACTTTAAGCTATTAGCTGTATTTGGTGCCTTACTTGGCTGGCAAGCACTGCTTACTATTATATTACTTTCAAGCGTTGTGGGTGCCATTATTGGTATTGCCTTACTGAGCATTCAGGGTAAAGATAAAGCAACACCCATTCCTTTTGGTCCTTACCTTGCCATTGCTGGTTGGATTACCATGCTTTGGGGCAGCCAACTACAAAGTACTTACTTTAATTTAATGGGCTATTAAGTTGAGCACGACTAGAGTGGCCGAGCAAACCGCTAAAATAAATAATTGGGTACTGGGTTTAACAGGTGGTATTGGTTGTGGTAAAACAGCCGTGAGCAATATGTTTGAGGAACTCGGCATAAATATTGTTGATGCCGATATTATTGCTCGCCAGGTAGTAGCGCCCAATACTATAGGCTTAAATGAAATAGTTAGCTATTTTGGTAATGAAATACTACTGCCCGATGGGGCTTTAAACAGATCTGTTTTAAGAGAGCGTATTTTTGCTAACACTGATGACAAAGAATGGCTAAATAAGTTATTGCACCCGCTTATTCGTAATAAAATACTTATAGATTTAAATGCGACAACAAGCGCTTATGTTGTTTTAGTTGCACCACTGCTATTTGAAAATAGCCTTGATAAATACTGTAACCAAACGCTATTAATTGATGTACCTAACAGTGTGCAAATAGAGCGCACTACTCAGCGCGATAATGTTAGCGTTGAGCAAGTAAAAAGTATTATTGCAGCGCAAATGCCACGTGAGCATAAACAACAAAAAGCAGATGCTATTTTAAATAATAACCGCGATTTAGCATTAGTAAAAACAGACCTTTTACGCCTACATAAAAATTACCTACAGTTAGCATTAAAAAACATAACTGTAAAAACAACTTAAGCACAATTTAAGCACTCAAAAGTGGTCATAACTTTTATAAACCTCTATATTAAATAGTAAATTTAGCCTAGATTATGAAGAATAATATAATCGCCTTCTTTTTTCTGATAAATTACTCACACTGAAGGATTTAAATAGGTGCGCAATGAATATTAACTCACCGTTACTGAGAAAATTTATTACTCTTGGTCGTATTGACGCCGATACGATTAAAGCCAAACAACAAGAATTTGCCTCAACCGCTGAGCTTATTTCTAAATGTGGAAAAATCGACAGCAAAGATTTAGCTGAGCAATGTATTGACTTGTTTCGCGTGCCTTACTTTGATTTGAGAGATTTCGATCCTGCAAGAATTCCACCCGATCTTATAAAAGAAAAGTTAATTCGTAAGCATCATATTTTGCCGCTAGTACAAAAAGGCCGAAAAATTTACATTGCGGCGTCAGATCCTACCGATTACGGCGCATTTGAAAACTTTGAATTTAGCACTGGTTTTTCGTGCGAAGTGGTGGTGGTTGATTATATTCAGCTCGATAATAAAATTGAGCAATTGCTTGATGCCACTGGTAGCTTAGATTTAAGCGATGATGAATTTCAAGAGTTTGCTGATCTTGATTCAGAAAGCCAAAAAGATTCCATGCCAACAGAAGATGAAAAAGATGACGCACCTATCATCGTTTACATCAATAAAATTTTAATGGATGCCATTAAGAAAGGCGCGTCTGATTTACATTTTGAACCATACGAGCACAAATACCGCATTCGCTTTCGTATAGACGGTATTTTACACGAAGTAGCAAGCCCACCTAATACACTGGCAACTAAACTATCGGCGCGTATAAAAGTAATGTCGCGACTTGATATTGCCGAAAAACGTAAACCGCAAGATGGTCGTATAAAACTAAAAATAACCGAACGTAAAAGTATCGACTTTCGTGTAAGCACCATGCCTACACTTTGGGGCGAAAAAATTGTAATGCGTATTCTAGATTCATCAAGCGCTATGCTAGGTATTGATGTACTAGGTTACGAGCCAGAACAAAAAAAATTATACATGGATGCGCTTAGCCAACCACAAGGGATGATATTAGTAACCGGCCCGACGGGCTCTGGTAAAACAGTATCGCTTTATACCGGTTTGAATATATTAAATCAGCCAGAACGAAATATAAGTACAGCTGAGGATCCGGTTGAAATTAACCTTGAAGGTGTAAACCAAGTACAAATTAATATTAAAGCCGATATGACCTTTGCAAATGCACTGCGTGCATTTTTACGTCAAGATCCCGATGTGGTAATGGTAGGTGAAATACGTGACCTTGAAACCGCTGAAATATCAATAAAGGCAGCGCAAACTGGTCACTTAGTTTTATCAACACTGCATACAAACTCGGCGCCCGAAACAATTACCCGCTTATTAAACATGGGCGTGCCTGCATATAATGTAGCAAGTTCAATTAGTTTGATTATTGCCCAGCGCCTCGCGCGCCGTTTATGCTCAAAATGTAAAGCACCAGAAATACTGCCAGATGAAGAACTTACTCGCCAAGGCTTTAGCGAGCAGCAAATTAGTGAAATGACACTATATACGCCAAAAGGCTGTGATAGCTGTACCGATGGTTATAAGGGACGTGTAGGTATTTACGAAGTAATGCAAATTACGCCAGAAATAGCACAAATTATTATGCGTGGCGGCAACTCATTAGAAATAGCAGACGTTTCACTTAAAGCTGGATTTAATAACTTACGCTTATCGGGTATTCGTAAAGCAGCAGAGGGTGTAACCTCACTTGCTGAAATTAATCGAGTTACTAATTTTTAAAAATAGCTTACTCACCCAGCTAATATAATTATTAGCTGGGTGAGTAAGTTATATCTAATGGTTTGAGTTAGTGGCTTGAACTTAAATAATGTAAACTGCACAAAAAATTGTGGAGAGTAAATTATGCCTACTATTGTTAACTGCCCAACATGTAAAAATAAAGTTGAATGGTCAGAACAAAGCCCATACCGCCCTTTTTGTTCTAAGCGTTGCCAGCTTATTGATTTAGGTGAATGGTCGTTTGAAAACAACAGAATTTCTGCACCAATTACATCTGCTGATGAATTCAGCCAAGATATGATTGAAGATATTGAAGCCATGATGGCTAAAAATGAAGATGATTTTTTTAAATAAAATAAACACACATGAGAAAGCCAGCATATAGCTGGCTTTTTAATATTTACGAAAAAGTATAATTAACTTTTTTGTTTACTGTGTTTTTTACCCATACGCTTTTGCATTTTTTCAAACTTTTCGCGTTGTTCTGCATTTAGAACTTGCCATACTTGGTGTTGAGTTTTTAATTTAATTAAACCCATTTCTTCACCTTTTTCGTGGCGTTGTGTTAATAATTCTTTTGCTGCATTTTCGTCAAACGTAGCAGCCGATAATAATGCATCCATTTTAGCTTTATTAGCTGTGCGCTGTGCTTTACGCGCTTCTTTATCGGTGCCTCTTAACGCTTGCATTTGCGTTTTTTGCGCTTCAAAAATAGCCTTTAATTTAGTTTGCTGCTCATCTGTTAGCTCAAGTTTGTCAGCACCGCGCTCAGAAAGTAAAAAGCGTGCTGGTGAATTACCTTGTCTATGCCCGTCGCCTTTAGCCATTACGCTACTAGCACCAAGTGTTGCTGTTGCTAGGCCAAAAACAAGTACTAATTTTGAAAGTGTATTTAATTTAGTCATAATCGTTACCTTACTATTGGTTGTACTATTAATTGCATTATTGATTGGGCTATTAATAAAACGAGGTTGGTTGTAAGTCCTCAATCAGCTGAGTTAACTATACCTTCTTCAATGCAAAGTAACGCAAAGCAGTGTAAAGGTTGTGTAAAGATTCACTTTTGCACTATTTAGGGCGTAAAATAACGCTATAAACAACTCTAAGGGTTTGTAAATGAAACTATTAATGATTGATGACGATACGGGTCTTTGTGAACTATTAAGCGAATACTTAACCGCTCAAGGCTTTGAAATACAAAGTGTACACGACGGTGAGCAAGGCTTAAAGTTAGCGCAAACTAATGACTATGCACTTATATTACTTGATGTAATGCTACCTACCCTTGATGGCTTTGAAGTACTTAAACAACTTAGGCAAACAAAGTTAACCCCAGTAATTATGCTTACTGCAAAGGGTGAAGACTTTGACCGTATTTTTGGTTTAGAGCTAGGCGCAGACGACTACATACCTAAACCATTTAATCACCGAGAATTACTTGCACGCGTTAAAGCAATTACACGACGCATAGAACATATTAATAGCCTCAATGTCACCACAAGTAGCAAACTACTGGTTAACGGTATAACGGTTAATTTAGCCTCGCGAGAAGCCGCTATTGATAATAATGTGCTCACACTAACCGGCACTGAATATGAAATACTTGCCTTACTTTGTAAAAGTGCGGGCGAGGTGGTCAGTAAAGAGTTAATTAGTGAAGAAGTGCTTGGTCGTCGTTTAGCATCATTTGACCGATCTATTGATATGCATGTTAGTAATATCCGTAAAAAAATAGCTGAGCACATATCAACTGAACGAATTAAAACAATGCGAGGCACTGGCTATGTATTCATCCAAGGCGAATAAGCCCACTTTGTTTTCTTGGCTTAAGCATCCTAACCACTATTTATTTTTTAAAATATTTATATGGTTTTGGTTGACTATAATAGGCACTGTTGCAGCGTTGGTATTTTTAAGTAATATTACAGCGATTAATGCAGTAACCAATGAGCCATTACATGGACCAATGGAAAAAAACTTAATTTATACCGCTAAAAATATAGAGCGCTCGGTAATAAAACATAAGCGTACACTTAACGATATGCTATCTCACCCTCGCCTTTCAAAGCGCAAATTGCTGTATTTAAGTGCTGAACAATCAGAGGACTCTTTAACCAATAAAGAAGTCCCAATTGATGTCGATTTAAGCTTACTTAATTTTACAAAAAATATGTCGCCGCAAATTATTTTTACAGAAAAATACCAAGCATTTGGTCCAATTAAAATAACAGTGCCAAAGGGCGACTTTTATCTATACGAAATAGATATGAACCACCAACAACCTCTTTTCATTCGTTTAAAGTTAATGCCTGGCTGGATGAAAGTATCTATCGCTATTTTTGCCTCCCTTATTTTAAGTTTTTTATTTAGTCGCAATTTAATTGCACCTATAAATAGCTTAAAAAAAGCCGCTGTTAAACTCTCTAGCGGAGATTTAAGCGCAAGGGCTGCTATTTCTATAAATCGAAAAGATGAGTTAGGTGTATTAGGTCGCGACTTTAACAGCATGGCTAATCAATTGGAGCTGTTAATTAGCTCTCAAAAACGTTTACTTGCCGATATATCTCACGAATTACGCTCCCCCCTTACGCGTTTAAAAATGGCAACGGGGCTTGCACAAATGCAAGCAAACGAAGCAAGCCAATCGTATTTACTACGCATTGAAAAAGAAGCTAATCAGCTTGATAAAATGATTGCCGATGTATTACAAGTTTCACGCTTAGAAGCAAAAAGTCAGGCGCTTTCATTACATACGCAATCTCTGCAAATTATTGTTGAACATGTGCTTAACGATGCACAATTTGAAGCCAAACAAAATAATAAGCAACTGCAGATAAGTGGTAGTGCAGAGGTAAATATTGACTGCGATGAAACCCTTATAGCCAGCGCACTTGAAAATTTATTACGCAATGCAATAAAATACGCCAAAAACACCATCAGCATTAGCCTAAAGCACAGTGACGCTATATATATAGAAATTTGTGATGATGGTCCGGGTGTACCTAATGACCAGCTTAACAAGCTATGTGAGCCGTTTTTTAGACAATCTGATGCGAGAGATCGTGTTAGTGGTGGCACAGGCTTAGGTTTAGCTATCGCTAAAAATGCGATTACCGCACATGGCGGAAATTTAGTGTTATCAAATAAAAAGCAAGGTGGCCTTTGTGCTAATATTACGTTGCCAATAATAAAAGAGTAAACCATGTTTTATAGTAGTGAGAGCGAACTTAAAAGTAATCAATCGGCCATTAACAGCTTTTATGATAATACGCTGATTAAGTCTTATTTAAGTACGCCTTGCGGGCAACTTTTTTACGCTTATGCTAAGCCAAATAATGCGCATACGGCTATTGTAATTAGTTCCGGACGCATTGAAGGGCTCGATAAATACAAAGAGCTATTGTGGGAGCTTTATAATAATAACTTTGCTGTATTTATAGTCGATCATCAAGGGCAAGGTCGCTCTTATCGTCATTTAAAAAATAAGCATAAAGGTTATGTAAAATGCTTTAAAAATTACAGCCTCGATTTTGATTTATTTAATGCAAAAATTGTGGACACTTATTGGCAAGGCAAAAAGGTATTAGTTAGCCACTCAATGGGGGGCGCTATTGCATTTGATTACTTAGCACATTTTGAGCATAGCTATAGTGGCGCTTTTTTATCGGCTCCAATGCTCGACATTTACACAAAAGGCACACCTAAGCCGTTAGCTAAATTAGTTGCAAGTAGCGCAAATTTACTAGGTTTTCAGTACAGTTATGCACTTGGGCAAACAGATTATAGCCCAATTGATTTTGCGTTTAATGTTTTAACAAGTAGTCAAATACGTTACGATTTATTTAGGCAAACTTACCAAAAAGATTCAATGTTGCAGCTAGGCGGAGTTACCTATGGTTGGTTACATACCGCTTTTTCGTTTATATCCTCAATAGATAGATTAGCCGTTAATATTCCACTTTATATTGCCAGCGCACAAAATGACGAAGTAGTCGATAATAACGCACAATATACACTAGCAAAAAGGCACAAAAATACAGTAATCGAGAGCTTTGCTGGCGCTAAACACGAACTATTTTTTGAACGTGACGAAATACGCCAACCGTTATTAACTAGCTTGTATACATTTTGTGAGTCAGTTACGGCTTAACAAGCAACTTGCTCTTTTGATATAAATTTATCTCAAGCAGCTATTCTCAACACTAATTCCCTTGAATTTACTTGCTAGAGAAAAGTAAGTTTAAATCGCATTATGGTTCAATGTATTCACAAACTGCTTAATCAGAGGTCAGGTTAAGCACCGATAATGGGTCTAGGTGAATTAATATATCAACCTCAGATTCAAACTCTTTTGCGATTAATGCTTCAACTTCGTCAGCAATATTGTGCGCACGAATAAGCGTTAAGTTGTCATCTAGCTCTAAGTGCATTTGAATAAATTTTACTTTCCCGCCTTGGCGTGTGCGAATGTCATGCACGCCATGTACATCGCTATGCGCTTTAGCTATGTCAAAAATGCTTTGCTTTTCATCATCAGGAAGTTCTTTATCCATTAAGTGATCGGCGCTATCGCGGGCTATATCCCAACTGTTATAAATTAAGTAACCTGCAACGCCAATAGCAAAAATAGGATCGGCATACAACACGCCATAATAAGCTAGCAAAATGGCAAGTAGTACTGCTGTATTTAAAATTAAATCGCCTTTGTAATGTACCGAATCTGCTTTTATTGCTATTGAATCGGTGTATTTAACTACTTTATTTTGTACATAAACAATAACAAGCGTACAAGCAATTGCAAAAATACTCACCCAAACACCCAATAAAGAGTGGCTAAGTACAACAGGGTTGAATAAACGTTCAATACCATGAAATGCCAGTAAACAAGCCGAGCCTGCAATAAACGCTGCTTGCCCTAGTCCAGCTAAGGCCTCTGCTTTACCATGACCAAATCGGTGATCATCATCAGCAGGACGCAGTGCATAACCTAATACCAATAAGCTCATTGCCGTGGCTGTAATATCCATTAATGAATCGGTTAACGAGCCAAGCATTGAAGCCGACCCCGATGCAAGCCATGCCCATGCTTTTGCTGCAATCATTAAACTTACCATTACCATGGTAACAATACTGGAAGTTTTAACCCAAAATTCGTAACTGCGGTTATGCACGTTTTTATCCGCTAATAAGAGTATTCAATGGCTTGAGTATATCATTTTTTTGAAGGGTTTCGTGTATACTGAAAGCCGTTAAACTACAGATTATTTAAAAGGCTTATTATGCTGGATATTGTTTTATACCAACCTGAAATACCTCCTAACACGGGTAATATTATTCGCCTATGTGCAAATACTGGCTACGCATTACATTTAATTGAGCCATTAGGTTTTGAGTGGGACGATAAACGCGTAAAACGTGCAGGTCTTGATTACCATGAGTTTAGCCATGTGCAACGCCATGCTTCATTTGAAGATTATCTTGAAAAGTGCAAACCAAAAAAAATATATGCATGTACGACTAAAGGTAGCCAATTTCATCATGAAGCAAGTTACGAAGCTGGTGATTGTTTAGTATTTGGACCTGAAACACGCGGTCTTCCTGATGAGATGATTCAAGCTTTGCCAAATGAGCAACGTGTCCGCATTCCTATGCAAGCAAATAGCCGTAGTATGAATCTATCTAACGCGGTAGCTGTATTTGTTTACGAATCGTGGCGTCAGCTAGGTTTTCCTAACGCACAGTAAATAGCTTTGAGCTAAACAACAAAAAACCGACATAATTGTCGGTTTTTTAGTTTTATAAATACTTATAAATTTATTCAGAACGTTGCTCTCGGCCCAATAGCGCCATTGCAGCTTCTTTCATATCTTTATTTTCATAAAGCACTTTATAAATTTGCTCAGTGATCGGCATTTCTACACCGGTACGTTGCGCTAATAAATATACTTCTTTGGTGTTCCTAAAGCCTTCAACTACTTGACCAATTGACTCAATGGCAGCATCTACGCTTTCACCTTTACCTAACGCTAAACCAAATCGACGATTACGAGACTGATTATCAGTGCAAGTGAGTATTAAGTCCCCCAGCCCTGCCATTCCCATAAAGGTTTCTGGTTTTGCGCCCAGTGCACAACCTAATCGTGTAAGTTCAGCAAGCCCACGTGTAATAAGTGCTGTACGTGCATTTGCGCCAAAACCTACACCATCCGAAATACCTGCGCCAATTGCAATTACATTTTTAACGGCGCCACCAAGTTGTATGCCAATAAAATCATCATTGTTATACACACGAAATGAACGTCCACAATGAAGTAAATCAGCTAACTGCTGAGCAAACTCAGTAGAAGTAGAAGATACCGAAATAGCCGTAGGTGAACCCATCGCCATTTCTTTTGCAAAGGTTGGACCCGAAAGTACCGCTAATGGAATGTCACCGCCAAGTTCTTGCAAAGCAACTTCTTGCAGTAAACGACCAGTATTTGGTTCAAGCCCTTTAGTTGCCCATGCTAACTTTGCACCCTTTTGTAACGCTGGTTTTATTTGCTTAAGCGTATCGCCAAAGGCATGGCTTGGCACAACAACAAGAACAATAGGACTACTGGCAATAGCACGTTGTAAATCGGCTTCTAAAGATAGAGTATCTGGGAATGGAGCATCAGGTAAGTAACGTTGATTTTTCCGCTCAGCTGCAAGCGTGGCAACGTCGTCGCTATTTCTACCCCAAAGAGTCACATTATGACCATTTCGGGCTAAACAAATAGCAAGGGCGGTGCCATAAGACCCCGCCCCTAATACAGTAACAGCTGTCGTTGCTGTACTCATAAATTACGCGTCTGCTGTAACCTGGTCAGCTGGCGCAGTACGTTGTTGCATGTACTGTGCAAACAATGCGTCAAAATTTACTGGCGCAAGGTTAAGCTGTGGGAAAGTACCACGGTTAACTAGGTTTGATACTGCTTCACGTGCATATGGGAATAACACGTTAGGACAAAATGCACCGAGCATATGCGCTAGTTGTGCTTCTTCAACATCAGCAATAGTAAAAATACCCGCTTGTTGAATTTCACATAAAAACGCAGTTTCTTCACCAAGAGAAGCAGTAACAGTTAGTGCTAAAACAACTTCAAATACACCTTCGTCTAACTTGTTAGAGCGAGTGTCTAAGTCTAACTTAACTTCTGGTGTCCATTCTTTTTGAAAAATAGCCGGTGAATTTGGCGTTTCAAACGACACATCTTTAGTGTAAATACGTTGAATAGTAAATTGTGCGCCGCTTTCTTGGGCTGCTACGTTTTGGTTTTCTTCGTTCATTGTTATTCCTAACTTGTTCGTTATTATAATTAAATTAAGCGCTTAGCTTAGCGTCAAGTTTACCTTGTGTTTCAATAGCCATCATGTCGTCGCAGCCACCGATATGTTCATCATTAATAAAAATTTGCGGTACTGTGCTTGCGCCGCCTGCTTTAGCAATCATTTCATCGCGTAGCTCAGGCTGAACACCAATATCTATATTTGTATATTCTACGCCTTTGCTATTTAAAAGCGAAAGTGCGCGCTGACAAAATGGACAATACGCTTTGGTGTATAAAACAACATTACTCATAATAAATCCTCTATCGGTCTAGCTAAAAATGATTAGCGACCTGTTGTAGTTGGTAAGCTGGCAGATTGCCATGCACCCATGCCACCGGCTAACAAGTAAACACGTTCAAAACCGGCTTTACTCATAGCAGCTGCAGTACCTTGGGCAGTCATACCTGTAGTACATACTATTATAATGGGTTTAGTCTTGTACTTTTCAAGGCTTGAAAAGTCAGATTGTTTAGCTTTTTCTGGAACTAAGTGTTCTGCACCCGAAATATGCCCAACTTTAAACTCTTTTTGTGCACGTATATCTATTACCTGACCATCATCGCGGTTAATAAGTAACGTAAGTTGCTGAGGGTTTATTTGGCGAACGGCTGAAAGCTTACTTTTTATCCAGCCACTAACGATAAGAAATACAATACCAACCCAAGCAAGGCTTAAAATTGGATGATTGGTGATAAATTCAATATATTGATCCATTCGACTTCCACTATAAATTACATCCTAAAACGCTATGTTTTAGATATTTTAGACTTGAACCACGCAAGTATACCCAAACCAACTTAAAATGCGAGTTTAGGGACTGTTTAAAAGTACATAAAACGCCCCATATATAAGTTATACAGCGTGCATTAACGACTTTACTTTATATCGCACAATGAAAAATTTTAATATGCTGTTTTGATTGCTGATCCTAGCTACAAAACACGGTATGCTAAAGCGAGACAGGTGCCAATTATTCAGGAGCTACTATGACAGAACATAAAAAACCACTGGTATTAATGATTTTAGACGGTTGGGGATACCGCGAAGATGAGCAAAGTAACGCAATTCTTGCAGCAAACACGCCGGTATTAGACGATTTATGGGCTACACGCCCTCATACATTAATTTCAGCCTCAGGTTTTGATGTTGGTCTTCCTGATGGTCAAATGGGCAACTCAGAAGTTGGCCATGTAAATTTAGGCGCAGGACGTGTTGTTTATCAAGATTTTACTCGCATTACTAAAGCAATTAACGATGGCGAATTTGATTCAACACCTGCACTTGTAGAAAATATAGATAAAGCCGTTAAAGCAGGTAAAGCTGTACATATTATGGGACTACTGAGCCCAGGCGGTGTGCACAGTCACGAAGATCATATTGTGGCAAGCATTGAACTTGCTGCAAAACGTGGTGCAAAAGAAGTGTACTTTCATGGCTTTTTAGACGGTCGCGATACACCTCCTCGCAGCGCTAAAGAGTCAATTGAGCGCATTGAAGCGTTATTTGCAAAACTCAAATGTGGTCGATTAGCCTCATTAGTTGGTCGTTATTATGCAATGGACAGAGATAATCGTTGGAACCGCGTAGAAAAAGCCTACAACGTAATTGCATTAGCCGAAGGCGACTTTAATTATGACAATGGCGTAACAGCTCTTGAAGCAGCTTATGAGCGCGACGAAAACGACGAGTTTGTAGCCGCAACAACTATTGCACCTAAAGGCGCTAAATCAGCCGCTATAAATGATGGCGATACACTTATATTTGCTAACTTTAGAGCCGACAGAGCCCGAGAAATCACACGTGCTTTTGTTGAACCAAGCTTTGATGGATTTACTAAAAAAAGTACGCCTAAGCTGAGCGCATTTGTAATGATGACAGAATATGCTGCCGATATTGATGCACCAGTAGCATTTGGGTCTACGCCTTTAGTTAATGTACTTGGCGAGTGGTTTGAAAAACATGGCAAAACACAGTTACGTATTTCAGAAACCGAAAAGTACGCACATGTTACGTTTTTCTTTAGTGGTGGACGAGAAGATGAGTTTAAAGGCGAAACGCGCGAGCTAATTCCTTCACCTCAAGTAGCAACGTATGACTTACAACCTGAAATGAACTCAGAAATGCTAACCGATAAGCTAATAGCAGCAATTAAAAGCGGTAAATACGACGCCATTATTTGTAACTATCCTAATGGCGATATGGTTGGTCATTCTGGTGTATTTGAAGCAGCAGTTAAAGCATGTGAAGCTGTAGATAGTTGCATTGGTCGAGTTGTTGATGCGCTTACAGAATTTGGTGGTGAGGCATTAATAACAGCCGATCATGGTAACGCAGAGCAAATGGCAAACCTTAAAACAGGTCAAGCGCACACTGCACATACTAGCGAACCAGTTCCGTTTATTTATGTAGGTCGCGATGCAACAGCATCAACAGGTAAAGCATTAAGTGATGTTGCACCAACTATGCTTCACTTAATGGGTATGGAACAACCAAGTGAAATGACAGGCAAACCTATCATGACGTTGAAATAACACATGAATAGACGTATTAACCGGTTAATTAAGTGCGGATTAATACTCACTTCATTAGCGGCTGCTCCTGCAGTCGCTAACGAAGATCGTACTAAAAAAGACTTATCAGAAGTTCAAAATGCACTTGAGCAAAGCCGAGCAGAATATGATGCACAACGTAAAAAAATAGCTAAATTACAAAAAAGCCTCAAAAGTCACGAACTCGATATAGCTAAAAACGCCAAAGCTTTAAACATGGCAGAGCAATCAGTTAAAGAAACCCAACAACAACAAAAACAGCAGCAGCAAAAAGCTGAACAACTTGATGA
Source organism: Pseudoalteromonas sp. TB64 (assembly GCF_000498095.1). Classification (GTDB taxonomy): domain Bacteria; phylum Pseudomonadota; class Gammaproteobacteria; order Enterobacterales; family Alteromonadaceae; genus Pseudoalteromonas. The sequence continues at coordinate 18,084 of NZ_AUTQ01000228.1, read as the reverse complement.
AAAGCATAATGAATTTCAACGCATTTTAGCCGCGCAAATAAAAAGCGCGTATATGGCTGGTGGCGATGACTACTCTAAAATGATGCTGAACCAAGAAGACACGGCTAAATTTGAACGAACACTTAGCTACTACAATTATTTAAATAAAGCGCGAATAGAACAAATTGAAGAATTAAAAGAACTTCAGCAGCAAATAGTACAAAACCAAATTGAACTTGCTAAAACAGAGCAAAAGTTAGTTGCCTTACATGATGAACAAAAAAGACGACAAACAGCGTTAGTTAGTGCGCAAAAAGACCGACAAACTAATTTTAAAAACTTAAAAGCACAGATTAACGGCACCAAAAGTTCGATTAACTATTTAAAAGAAAACCAACAAACCTTAATTACCACCATCGAAGAACTCGAAAAAGAAAAAACACAAAAAATAGAATTACTCGGGCTAAATAAAAGTAAAGGCAAACTAAACTGGCCAAGTAAAGGTAAATTAGAGCATACGTTTGGTCAGCGCAAACATGGTGGCATTGATTGGAAAGGCGTATTAATCGGCGCAAAAGAAGGTGCAAATATTAACAGTGTGCAAAATGGACAAGTTGTATTTGCTGATTGGTTAAAAGGTTATGGTTGGGTAATAGTTGTAGATCATGGTGAAGGTTTTATGAGTCTATACGGTCATGCTCAAACACTTCTAAAAGATGTGGGCGATATGGTACGTGAAGGCGAAACTCTTGCTTTAGTTGGGCAAAGCGGCGGACAAGCCAGTTCTGGTCTATACTTTGAAATACGCCATAAGGGACGTGCAGTAAATCCTGTAAAATGGTGCAGACGAATTTAATTAAATTAACCGCTGCGCCGCACTGGAGCAGCTAATGAATAATAAAACCACTACCCCACACACTTTAAAAAATACAAACACAGGCTTAGCACTAAACCTGTGTTTGCTTATCTTAATAACCCTCTTGGTACTGTCGAACAACGTATTTGCAAGTTCAGTAAAAGAATTAAAAAACAAAAAAATCAATGAGATTTTATTTAATATTCAAGCTTATTATGTAGAAGATTTGGCACTCAAAAACAGTGAGAATATAGAATATGACAACCAACAATTTGAGCTTTTATACGCAAAACTCGATCCCTACTCTAAGTATTTAAATGAGCAAGAACTCACCGCGTTATTTGATAATACGAATGGACGCTATACCGGTTTAGGAATTGAAGTTAAAAATATTGAAGGAAAAATGACTATCGTAGATGTTGTTAATAACTCACCCGCTAAAAATGCAGGCGTTTTACCTAACGATATTATTATAAGTGTAAACAAGCAAACTATTGAAAGTCTTACAATTGATCAAGTAGCAGCTTTAATAAGAGATAGTGAATTTGCAAGTATAAACCTAACTGTGCAACGAAATAAAAATAATATTTCTTTTAATGTGACTCGAACTGAAATAAACCTAGAAAGCGCTACAAGCCAACTTTTAGACTCCGGTACCGGTTATTTGGCAATTAATGCTTTTTCTAATCACACATTACATGAAGTGGCTATGCAGGTTGCTGCAATGCAAAGTAACTATGGTCACTCACTTAAAGGGCTTGTTATTGACTTGCGCGATAATCCAGGAGGGACATTGCAAAGTGCAGTAGCAGTATCTGATTTGTTCTTACAAAGCGGCACTATTGTTACAACCAAAGGACGCTTTTATGACGCTAATCAAGCTTTTTACGCTAAGCGTGGAGATATTTTAAAAGGAGCGCCAATCGTGGTGCTTATCAACGAAAATTCAGCCTCTGCCGCCGAAATTTTAGCTGCGGCTTTAAAAGATAATAAACGCGCTAAAATTGTAGGAAGCCAATCGTTTGGCAAAGGGTCAGTACAAACACTCATTCCATTAGCTGACGGGAATACAGCAATAAAACTCACTACCGCTAAGTACTTTACACCATCGGGAGCATCAATAGATGGCATAGGTATAACGCCCGACGTGGCGATTAATCAAACAACTCTTTCACAAAGCAATAAAGCCGTTATAATAAAAAATGAACAAGCTAATGGTACTCAGCAATTACACTTTGATAATTTAGCCGATCTACAATTAGTTAAAGCAAAACAATTACTCAGTATGCAATAAACAAGCTTTATTTAGAGCTATGTACTGACACTAAAAAAGATAATAATAATTATAAACGTGAAAACTATACCGGTGAAAAACATAAATATAAGAATAATAATGTCGTTTTTATTCGTTGTTTGCTTTGCATCTACTGCTGTTAAAGCTAAACAAATAGCGATAGTGATTGATGATATAGGCTATCACCAACGAGATTTAGAGTTTCTCTCCTTACCTGGGCAATTGACGTATTCAATTTTGCCTCATACCCCTTATTCACAAATTTTTGCAACACTCGCCAGTCAATCAAATAAAGAATTATTATTGCACATACCTATGCAGGCATTAAATGGCAAAGAGCTAGGTCCGGGTGGGCTCACATTAAATATGAATAAAAAACAGCTTCAACAAACACTTGGTACAGCTCTCGCTAGTTTGCCTCAAGTAAAGGGAGTTAATAACCATATGGGCTCTGCACTTACACAGCAAAGCCAAGCAATGAAATGGACAATGGAAGTATTGAAAAAGCGCCATTTATATTTTTTAGATAGTAGAACAACAGGTTTGAGCCAAGCTCAAAATGCTGCTAATTTTTTAGGTGTTGCCAATATTAGTCGCCAGGTTTTTTTAGATAATATAACTACAACAGAGCAATTACAGTTAAGACTTAACGAGCTAAAAAAACAAGCCACCGATCACAGTTTTGCCATTGCGATTGCCCATCCCTACCCTGAAACTATTGAATTTCTACGCCATGCATTGCCTAAACTAACAGAACAAGGTTTTGAATTAGTACCAGTGTCGCAATTGGTTGAGCGAAAGTATATTCAGTTAGCACAATCTGAGGGAAAGGCGGGAAATGCTAGATAAGTCATAACGCTTAACTCAAAACAAAAAGCACTTAAAGCGGTGTTAATTGAATACTTAAATATTGGCATTTAAACTTATGATATTTATTACTACTTAGCATCTGCTATTTTTTGTTTTTATAAGGCTTAAAAGCAAAAAGCCCCGCATTTTCATGCAGGGATTTTTAAATTTTTCGCTTAGAGCTGTATTAGCTCATAGCGCTTTGTAGCTTTTTCATCGCTGTTTTTTCTAATTGGCGAACACGTTCAGCAGATACACTGTACTTTTGCGCAAGCTCTTGAAGTGTTGCCTTGTCATCAGACAACCAACGAGCACTAACAATATCTTGCGAACGTTCGTCTAGTGTTTTAAGTGCACTAAACAAACGAGTATGTGCTTGCTCTTTCCATTGTTGTTGCTCAACGTCGTCAGCTAAATCGGCTGCACCATCTGTTAAATACTGTACTGGTGAGTACGTGCTTGTTGGCGCATTATCATCATCGTCACCAGTTAAGTCAAAGCCCATGTCTTGGCCGCTCATACGCGACTCCATTTCACGAACTTCTTTTTCACTTACACCTAGCTCGCTAGCTACAGTGCTAACCTCTGATTGGTTAAACCAACCTAAACGTTTTTTATTTTTACGAAGATTAAAAAACAATTTACGTTGTGCTTTAGTTGTCGCAACTTTAACTATGCGCCAGTTTTTAAGCACAAACTCATGAATCTCTGCTTTAATCCAATGCACTGCAAACGATACTAAACGAACACCCACTGTTGGGTCGAAACGTTTAACCGCTTTCATCAGGCCTATATTGCCTTCTTGGATTAAGTCTGCTTGTGGTAAACCGTATCCCGAGTAGCTTTTAGCAATATGTGCTACAAAGCGTAAATGCGACATAATGAGTTGCTTGGCAGCACTAAGATCGCCTTCGTCTTGAAGCCTTTTAGCAAGTTCTTGCTCTTGTTCAACTTTAAGCATAGGGATAGTGCTTACCGCTTGAAGGTAACCGTCCATGCTTGCGCTTTGTTGTCCGACTGTAAGTGCCATTGCGTATAAATCTTTACTCATTTTTCACCTCGGTGATAAACATTTGAAACTATCTTAGCACTCTTTCTCTAAGAGTGCTAACCCCAATTTAAAACTTTTTTGAAGTATAAATCAAGGAGTTTTTTAGTATGTATTTAGTCTACTATAAGCGACTGAATAAGTGATGAATTAAGGGATTGCAGGAGGTTAACCTCAGCGTATCACCTTATTTACAACTCATTACTTTACGGGAGGATAGTACATAAATATGACAGTTTTAATAATGCGAGGTACAACCCAAGTCGATAATATACGCGTATCAAGTTGGGTTGGTTCACTTATACTTTATCGGGTTCTATTTCTTTAATATACCGATTTACAGATAAATACGAGCCTACAAAGCCTAAACTTGTAGCAAGTAAAACTAAAAAACCGAACTCTTTTAATGTTAAACCAATTAGCGAAAAGCTGGTTTGGTAAACCCCTGCTACACTGCTAACAGCGCTCGACAACCACCACATCATTAAAGCTATGCAAATAAAAGCAAATAAACCACCTATAACGCCATACCAAATACCCGTCCATAAAAATGGCGCATGAATAAATGTATTAGTTGCACCAACTAATTTCATCACTTGGATCTCTTCTTTTTTATCCATAATTGATAAACGAATAGTATTACCAATAATTAGCGTGACGGAAGTAAGTAATAGTAACGTTATAGTAATTACACTTTCTTTTAATAAACTAAGCAATGCATTTAAGCGCTCTAACCAAGCTATATCGAGCTTACCAAAGTCTACCTCACGTTCACCTTCTAATTTAGTTAAAAGCGCTTTAGCTGCGTTAGGTTGACGATGACGCTTGGTTGGTGTTACCAACACAACATCTGGAAGCGGGTTGCTATCTAAATACTCTAGTGCTTGTCCAAAACCCGATACATCTTTAAATTCTGTTAATGCTTCTTGCTTTGAAATAAATGCAACGCCTTCCACCTCTGGGTATAGCGCTAAACGTTTTACCAGCGTTTGCGTTTCTTGCTCGCTCATACTTTCTTTAACGAACAACGAAATTTCGCTCGCTTCTTCAAACCCACTACTTACTTGCTGAACGTTTTTAACGACCAAATAAAGCGTCGCCGGTAACGTTAAACTTAAGCCCAACACAGCAATTGTCATTAACGAAGCTAATGGCGTACGCCACATTTCACCTAAACTATGTACACCTTGGCGAAAAATATTAATAATAAAAAAGTAGCCGCCCGCTAATACAGATTTTTTTTGCTTTTGGTTTTTATTTGTTCGACCTTTAAAAAGTAAACTCATAAAGCCCCCTCAGCTAGCGGATCTTGGAGCATTCGACCATCTTTTAACGTTAGGCTTCTATACTTCATTCGTGCAACTAAACCTAAATCATGGGTGGCAATCAATACTGTTGTACCGTGCTTATTAAAGTCTTCAAATAATCGTAAGATTTCCATTGAAAGTTCAGGATCAAGATTACCCGTTGGCTCATCAGCTAATAAAATTGGCGGTGAGTTTACAATAGCGCGAGCAATACCTACGCGTTGCTGCTCCCCCCCTGAAAGCATAGATGGATGACATTTAATCTTATCAATTAAACCCACTTTATCGAGCGCTCCATGTACACGCTTTGCGATTTGATTATGGTGAGTACCTTCAATGATCAAAGGTAAGGCAACATTATCAAATACAGTGTAGCGCTCTAATAAGCGATGATTTTGAAAAATAATACCTATGTCACGACGAGCATAAGGAATTTGACGCGAGTTAACCTTATTTAAATCAACACCGTTGATAAAAACACTTCCCGCAGATGGGCGTTCCATTAAGCTAATTAGCTTTAATAGCGTACTTTTACCTGCGCCACTGTGACCGGTTAAAAATGCTAGTTCTCCAGGTTTAATATGAAAATTAACTTTTTCAAGAGCACGATGCCCTCCTGGGTAGGTTTTACTTACTTGCTGAAAATTTATCATTTTTTATTATGCCAACTCCATTAACACATTAATAAAATTGGTATTCCTCGCAATTAAAAAGGGAGCAAGCTCCCTTTTGGTAAATTAAACGTCGTCCTCATCTTGGCTAAATAATGCATCAATAAAGTCGTCGCTTTTAAAGGCGCGTAAATCATCAATACTTTCACCAACACCAATGTAACGAATTGGAATATTAAACTTATCAGCTACCGCAAAAATAACACCACCTTTTGCAGTTCCATCAAGTTTTGAAAGCGTAATTCCCGTTAAACCAACACATTGGTTAAACAAGTTTACTTGGCTAATTGCATTTTGCCCCGTGCCTGCATCGATCGTTAACATAACTTCGTGAGGTGCATCTGGGTCAATTTTTTTCATTACTCGTGCTATTTTTTCAAGCTCTTGCATCAAATTGTCTTTATTTTGCAAGCGACCAGCTGTATCGGCGATTAACACATCAACCTTGCGCGCTTTAGCAGCTTGAAATGCATCAAAAATAACAGACGCACTATCAGCACCAGTGTGCTGTGCAATAACAGGAATACTATTGCGCTCACCCCATACTTGCAATTGCTCAACGGCTGCGGCTCTAAATGTATCGCCAGCAGCAAGCATCACAGATTTACCTTCACTTTGAAATTGCTTTGCAAGCTTACCAATGGTCGTTGTTTTACCAACTCCATTTACACCAACCATTAATATAACGAATGGCTTTTTATCAGCAGGTATTACCAAAGGTTGCTCTGCAGTTTTAAGCATAGTTGCCATTTCTTGCTTCATAAGCTCGTAAAGTGCATCGCCATCTTTTAACTGCTTGCGGTTAGCTCCATCAGTTAATCTGTCAATCAACTTCATGGTTGTATCAACGCCTAAATCAGCGGTTAATAACTGAGTTTCAAGCTCTTCAAATAAATCGTCATCAATCTTTTTACCACTAAATACAGAAGCAAAACCTGAGCCTATATTAATACGTGTTTTTAATAAGCCCTTTTTAAGACGAGAGAAAAAACCTTCTTTTTTAGGTTTCTCCACCTTTTTAGATTCATCGTTAGCTAATTTTTCTGCTTCGATACGCTCTTGTTCTAAACGTTCAGCTTCTGCTTGCTCTGCTGCAATACGTTCTTGCTCTAAACGTTCAGCTTCTGCTTGCTCTGCCGCAATGCGTTCTTGTTCTAAACGTGCAGCTTCTGCTTTATCAGCCGCAATGCGTTCTTGTTCTAAACGTGCAGCTTCTGCTTGCTCTGCCTCAATACGTACTTGTTCTAAACGTACAGTTTCTGCTTGCTCTGCCTCAATACGTACTTGTTCTAAACGTGCAGTTTCTGCTTGCTCTGCTGCAATACGTTCTTGCTCTAAACGTGCAGCTTCTGCTTGCTCTGCCGCAATACGTTCTTGTTCTAAACGTGCAGCTTCTGCTTGCTCTGCCGCAATACGTTCTTGCTCTAAACGTGTAGCTTCTGTTTTCTCAGCCGCAATACCTTCTTGTTCTATACGGGCAGCTTCTGCTTTTTCAGCCGCAATACGTTCTTGCTCAAGACGCATTTGCGCCTCTTGTTCTGCTAAACGTGTTTGCTGTTCTAATTGCTGCGCTTGAGCATCAGCTTGCTCTTTTGCTAATAACTCTGCATTTGCTTTCTCAATCGCTAACTTTTCAGCCTGCTCTGCTTCGCGTTTTTCATCAGCAAATCTTACTTGTTCTAAACGGTTAGCTTCAGCTTTTTCAGCCGCAATACGTTCTTGCTCAAGACGCATTTGCGCTTCTTGTTCTGCCAAACGTGTTTGCTGTTCTAATTGCTGCACTTGAGCATCAGCTTGTTCTTTTGCTAATAACTCTGCATTAGCTTTCTCAATCGCTAACTTCTCAGCTTGCTCTGCTTCGCGTTTTTCATCAGCAAATCTTACTTGTTCTAAACGGTTAGCTTCAGCTTTTTCAGCGGCTATACGTTCTTGCTCAAGACGCATTTGCGCCTCTTGTTCTGCTAAACGTGTTTGCTGCGCTTGAGCATCAGCTTGCTCTTTTGCTAATAACTCTGCATTTGCTTTCTCAATCGCTAACTTCTCAGCTTGCTCTGCTTCGCGTTTTTCATCAGCAAGTTTTACTTGTTCTAAACGTTCAACCTCAGCTTTTTCAGCCGCAATGCGTTCTTCTTCGAGGCGCATAGCTTGTGCTTGCTTAGCTTCAATGCACTCTTGCTCTAAACGTTCAGCTTCTTGTTGCTCAGCTAACGCTTGTTGGTTTTCAGCCTCATTTACTTGTTCTGCTTGTTTTTCATCTGACTTACCAAAACCGAACCAAGACAGGAATTTATTTTTTTTTGCCATACTTGCTAATAACCACTTATAAAAATCTGATAAACTAAAATTTGAAAATAGCTTGGCAATGCCTAGCAATATAGTTGCCGGCCAAACAACCGTTCAAAACGTGAATGCTAAATAGTAACACTTTTAATGCGGATGAAAAATGAAGCTATACATAATCTATGTACAATATTATCTGAGCTAAATCTCAGATACCATTTTTTAGTGAGCTAAATGAGAAAAAAAACAGCGCAAAATAAAGCAATTAGTAAATCCAGCGATGGCTTTATTAGAGTAATCAGCGGCCAATTTCGTGGCCGTAAGCTCCCAGTCAAAGACGTACAAGGTTTGCGACCTACGACCGATCGCATAAAAGAAACGGTATTTAACTGGCTAATGCAAGATACTCGAGATACAAATGTACTCGACTGCTTTGCAGGTTCTGGTGGTTTAGGATTTGAAGCGCTTTCTCGCTTTGCTAAAAGCGCACTATTTGTTGAACTAGACCATTGTGCAGCTAAACAACTTGAGCAAAACATTAGCACCCTAAAACTACAAAATGCACAAGTAAAGCACATCAATACATTGTCTTTTTTAGAACAAAAAAACTTAAACGAACCATTTAATCTTGTTTTTGTTGATCCTCCTTTTCGTAAAGATTTGGCACAAATAAGTTGTGATTTACTAGAAAACAACCAATGGCTTAACGCCCAAGCGTTAATTTATGTCGAAGTTGAATCTGAATTAAACACTTTCACCCCACCAAGCAACTGGTTGTTAATTAAAGAAAAAAAAGCAGGTCAAGTATTTTGCAGACTGTATAAGCGTCAAACAAATTAATACTATTTTAGATGATGCGTTTCTGTTAATATTGTCCTTTACATGTGGTGTTGCTTCGGATTACAATACCGCACCATTTTTGAACCACTTGATCAATGTTTGATCAACTTGAGCAACGCTCATAATTTAGGTAGGTGAATTTTTAATGCCAGTAATTAAAGTAAGAGAGAACGAACCGTTTGACGTAGCACTTCGTCGCTTCAAGCGTTCATGTGAAAAAGCAGGAATCCTTTCAGAAGTTCGTCGTCGCGAGCACTATGAAAAACCAACAGCTGAACGTAAACGTAAAAAAGCTGCTGCAGTTAAACGTCACATGAAAAAACTTTCTCGTGATAACGCACGTCGCGTTAAATTATACTAATATATTAGGTCTTGTATAAATGAGCCTTTTAATAACGCTAAAAGATGCGCAAAAAGATGCGATGAGAGCCAAAGACAAATTACGTCTTAACCCTATTCGCATGGTACTTGCTGCAATCAAGCAACGTGAAATTGACGAGCGCATAGAACTAGACGACGCAGGTATTACCTCCGTTATAGTGAAGCTTGTTAAACAACGTCGTGACTCTTACACTCAGTACAAAGATGCTGGGCGTGATGATTTAGCTGATATTGAAGCTAGTGAGATTACAGCACTTGAAACTTTCTTACCTCAAGCATTGAGTGAAGAAGAAATCATTGCTCTCATTGATGCGGCTATTGCTGATACTAACGCAGCAGGTATGCAAGACATGGGTAAAGTAATGGGTATAATCAAAAGCAAAGCTGAAGGTCGCGCCGATATGGGCAAAATCTCTGGTTTAATTAAGCAACGATTAACAGCCTAATACACCCACATACATTAAAGTATGATTGAAGCAAACCGAGCCTAGCGCTCGGTTTCTTCGTTTAAAATTTATTTAAAGTACATTTATATCCGAAGTTAAAAACGAAATTATTTATACCTACCCTATTTATTTAGCTGTCATTTTGGTAAGTTAAAACACACTTTTTTTTGCGCTAAGTTTGTATGAAAAGTAAATTTCGCTTTCGTTATTCATCTCATCATCTCAGGACTTTATTTTACTAATGGCTGGAAAGATCCCACGTAATTTTATAGACGACTTACTTGCCAGAACCGATATTGTCGACCTAATAGACTCAAAAGTAGGTCTAAAAAAAGCAGGTAAGGATTATCAAGCTTGCTGCCCTTTTCATAACGAAAAATCGCCTTCATTTACTGTATCTCAAGATAAGCAGTTTTATCACTGTTTTGGTTGTGGTGCTAATGGCAACGCTATTTCATTTATAATGGAATACGAAAAACTTGAATTTGTTGATGCTATTGAAGAGCTTGCGAGCATACTTAATTTAGATGTTCCTCGCGAACAAGGTACAAGCTCTGGACCTGAACGTACTGCAGCGCAAAAACGTTCTGACTACGATTTAATGCTTCATACTGCGCGCTTTTATCAACACCAATTAAAACACCATAGTAATTCTGCCGCCGTTATTGAATACGTAAAAGGTCGTGGTTTAAGTGGTGAAATAGTTAAAAAATTCATGATTGGTTATGCTCCAAGTGAATGGGATGGTTTATGCCTACAACTTGGTCGTAACAAAGAGCAAAAAGAGCAATTGGTTGAGCTAAAACTTGCCTCAGAAAAAACACCTGGCAGACAATTTGATTTTTTCCGCGACCGTTTAATGTTCCCTATCCGAGATAAACGCGGACGTGTGGTTGCTTTTGGTGGTCGTGTAATGCAAGCCGATCAAGGTCCTAAGTACCTTAACTCACCAGAAACCCGTATTTTTCATAAAGGCTTTGAATTATATGGTTTGTATGAGGCTAAACAAGCTCATAAAAAACTTGATCATGTACTTATTGTTGAAGGTTATATGGATGTTGTAGCGCTTGCTGAGCAAGGTATTGAATATGCCGTAGCCGCACTTGGTACAGCAACAACTAGCGAGCATATGCACACACTTTTTAGAACAACAGATAAAGTTATTTGTTGTTACGATGGTGACCGTGCAGGCAAAGATGCAGCATGGAGAGCCCTCGAAAATGCATTACCTTACTTAAGTGATGGTAAGGCGTTAAATTTTGTCTTTTTACCTGATGGCGAAGACCCAGATTCTTTAGTACAAAAAGAAGGTAGAGAACAATTTGAACAACGCTTAAGTGAAGCCGATGATTTTACCAAAGTACTCTTTAAAAAACTCAGCCAAGAAATTGATTTAACCCTTGATTCTGGTAAAGCTAAACTACTTAGTGCTGCATTACCGTTAATAGAAAAAATACCAAGTGAATTTTATCAAGAAAATATTCTTGAACAACTTGGTAGGTTAATTGGTCGAACACGTGAGCAACTTAATAATCGTTTAAAAACACCTAAGCAACAACATTCAATTGAGCGTAAATTTAAAATAACACCTATGCGTCAAGCTATTGGTATTTTAATTCAACACCCAAAAATGGCTAAAAGCATTCCTTATTTACCTGATTTAGCGCAAATGAATATTGCCGGTATTGGATTATTATTACGCTTACAAGAACAAGCGTTAGAAAAAGACGACGTTACTACTGCGCAACTACTTGAATTTTTCAGAGGAACGGAAGATTACGAGCCATTAATTAAGCTTGCGACGTGGCAACATCAGATAAATGAAGACCATTTAGAGACTGTTTTTAAAAATACTTTCAAATTTATTGAAGATCAGTGTTTAAATTATCGACTAGAGACCTTATTAATAAGAGACAAGACACAAGGTCTAAATAGCGATGAAAGACTTGAATGTCATTTGTTAATGACAGCGTTAAAAGCGACTAACAGCTAGTCAAATTTGATTTGTGCTGTTATACTACGCTATTCACTGCGTCACATTATACTAGTTAGCTTTAATGCAAGCTACATGATGGCGCCTGTTGTATCAACTTATCAGAGTGGAAGAAACAATCTCTATGGATCCAACTCCTCAGTCACAATTAAAACTTCTGATTCAGAAAGGTAAAGAGCAAGGCTACTTAACTTTTGCAGAAGTAAATGATCACCTTCCACAAGACATTATAGACTCAGATCAAGTAGAAGATATCATAAGCATGATTAATGACATGGGTATTAAGGTTAGCGAAAACGCGCCTGATGCTGATGAATTAATGATGCAAGAAACAACGACAGACGAAGACGCAGCTGAAGCNCTGCCGCTGCAGCCCTTGCGACTGTAGAAAAAGAAATCGGCCGTACAACGGACCCGGTACGCATGTATATGCGTGAAATGGGTACTGTTGAACTTCTGACCCGTGAAGGCGAGATTGTTATCGCTAAGCGTATCGAAGAAGGTATTAACCAAGTACAGATTTCTGTTGCCGAGTATCCTGAAGCTATCACTTACCTACTTGAACAGTGGGACAAGTTTGAAGCTGAAGAAATGCGTTTAAGCGACATTATCGTTGGTTTTATCGATCCTAACGAAGATACAGCGCCAATTTCAGCAACTAATATTGGTTCAGAATTAAGTGCTAAACAGCTTGATGATGATAAAGACGATAAAGACGATGCTGATAGCGACGATGAAGATGAAGAAGAAATTGACACAGGACCAGATCCTGAAGAAGCTCGTATTCATTTCGAAAATTTACGTGATTTATATAATAAAGCACGTGATACATTTGAAGCTAAAGGTCGTTCGCATCCTGAATCTCAAGCCGCCATTTTTGAAATTGGTGAGCTTTTCAGAACGTTTAAATTAATACCTAAACAGTTTGATCGCATGGTTAATAACATGCGTGAAATGATGGACCGTGTTCGTATTCAAGAACGCCTTATCATGAAGCAAGCTGTGCAAATTGCTAAACTACCGAAGAAAACATTCGTTAAGCATTTTGCTAACAACGAAACAGACGCTTCGTGGGTTGATTTAGAAATTTCAGGTAACGAAAAATACTCAGCTAAACTTGAAGAAGTTAAGCCAGAGATTATTCGCAGCATTAATAAATTATCTGTCATTGAGCAAACAACAGGTTTAAGCATTGAGCGTATTAAAGACATTAACCGTCGAATGAGCATTGGTGAAGCGAAAGCGCGCCGTGCGAAAAAAGAGATGGTTGAAGCTAACTTACGTCTTGTAATCTCAATTGCGAAGAAATACACAAACCGTGGCTTACAATTCTTGGATTTAATTCAAGAAGGTAACATTGGTCTGATGAAAGCGGTTGATAAGTTTGAATATCGCCGTGGTTATAAGTTTTCTACTTATGCTACGTGGTGGATACGCCAAGCAATCACTCGCTCTATTGCTGACCAAGCAAGAACTATCCGTATTCCGGTACATATGATTGAAACGATTAATAAACTTAACCGTATCTCTCGTCAAATGTTACAAGAAATGGGTCGTGAGCCAAATCCAGAAGAATTAGCTGAACGCATGATGATGCCTGAGGATAAAATCCGTAAGGTACTTAAGATTGCTAAAGAGCCAATTTCAATGGAAACACCAATCGGTGATGATGAAGACTCGCACTTAGGTGACTTTATCGAAGATACTACTATTGATTCGCCAATCGACTCGGCAACAATGGAATCTCTTCGTGGCGCAACCAACGATGTACTTGCCGGCTTAACAGCACGTGAAGCAAAAGTACTGCGTATGCGTTTTGGTATTGATATGAATACCGACCACACCTTAGAAGAAGTAGGTAAACAGTTTGACGTAACACGTGAACGTATTCGTCAAATTGAAGCGAAAGCGCTGCGTAAATTACGCCACCCTTCTCGCTCTGATTTACTGAAGAGCTTTTTAGACGCTAAATAATTTAGCGCTACTATATAAACTAAAAAGGCCGCTATAGCGGCCTTTTTTCTATTTGAAGGAAATAATAATGGCTTGGATCCAAATTCGTATTAATGCTAATGCTGAAAATGCCGATTTAATTAGTGATTTACTCGTTGAAGCTGGCAGCGCTTCGGTTACCTTTATCGATGGCAAAGATACTCCCATTTACGAACCTAAAATAGGCACTGTGCAGTTTTGGGCTGATACGACTGTTATAGGCTTATTTGATGCAAATCATGATATGGATAGCGTCGTTGCGCTAATACAAGCTGACGAGTCACTTACAAACGAATTAGTGTATAAAATTGAGCAATTAGAAGACAAAGATTGGGAACGCGAATGGATGGATAACTTCCACCCTATTCAATTTGGTGAAAAACTATGGATTTGTCCAAGCTGGCGTGACATCCCTGACCCTACAGCAGTTAATGTAATGCTTGACCCAGGCCTTGCTTTTGGTACGGGTACACATGCAACTACAGCACTGTGCCTTAGGTGGTTAGAAAGCCAAGATTTAACAGGTAAAACTGTTGTTGATTTTGGTTGTGGCTCGGGCATTTTAGGGATTGCTGCTATTAAGCTCGGTGCAGAGCGCATGATTGGGATAGATATTGACCCACAAGCACTTGAAGCAAGCCTAGATAACGCTAACCGAAATGGCGTTGCTGATAAGCTCGAAGTATACCTTCCTGAAAATCAACCTGAGTTTAGCGCTGATATTGTAGTGGCTAATATTTTAGCGCAACCGCTTCGCGAATTACACAATGTTATTTTAGGTTTACTTAAACCAGGTGGCAAAATTGCCATGTCTGGAATTTTAGAAGAGCAAGCGCAATCAGTTGCTGATGTTTACGCCCCATTTATTGCACTAGATGATATTGCTGTGGAAGGAGATTGGACACGTGTAAGTGGTACCAAAAAAGCGTAATTCCTCCTCAGTATAAACTTAGAGTATTAACTCAAAACTCTTATGTAAAGCCTGTATTTAACAGGCTTTACTATTTTTTTACATAATAAAAAATAAACTAATTTTATTATAAAAACAAAAACTGCTTAATTTTCAAACAAATTAAGTGATTCCTCATGTGGTTATCAAATGTCAATACGAAAAGGGCAAAAAAAAGTTACTTTTGTTCAATTTATAGCCTTTGATTTTTGCTAAAAAAACCGTAAACTTAGCGCCCCTTGAAAAGAGGCCTATTGAATATAGTGCGTATCGGTAAATACCAACTTGAGAATAATGTAATTGTCGCGCCAATGGCTGGCATTACAGACAGACCATTTAGACAACTTTGTCGCCGCTTAGGTGCGGGGCTAGCTGTGTCTGAAATGCTATCGTCGAATCCAAAGGTTTGGAAAACCGAAAAGTCGATGAACCGTATGGATCACAGCGGTGAGTCGGGTATACGCGCGGTGCAAATTGCAGGAGCAGATCCTGAGCTTATGGCGCAGGCCGCACAATTCAATGTTGCTAACGGTGCACAGATCATAGATATCAATATGGGGTGCCCAGCAAAAAAAGTGAACAAGAAACTCGCAGGCTCTGCCTTATTACAGTTTCCTGAACTTGTGGAAGAGATTATTGATGCAGTAGTTAATGCTGTTGATATACCTGTGACACTTAAAATCCGTACAGGATGGGATCCGGACAACCGTAATGGTGTAGAGATTGCGAGAATAGCTGAACGTTATGGCATTGCATCACTTGCTGTACATGGGCGTACACGCTCATGTATGTACAAAGGTGAAGCAGAATATGACACGATTAGGGATATAAAACGTTCAGTGTCGATTCCTGTTGTTGCCAATGGTGATATTACATCACCAGAAAAAGCAAAGCAGGTATTAGACTATACGGGTGCAGATGCCATTATGATTGGTCGAGCCGCCCAAGGTCGCCCTTGGATATTTAGGGAGATAGACCACTATTTGCGAACTGGAGAGCATTTACAACCACCTGCCATTTGTGAGGTGCGTAGTATTTTAATGGAGCATTTAACTAATCTTCATATGTTCTACGGTGAACCAATGGGAGCGCGAATTGCTCGTAAACATGTATCTTGGTATTTGCAAACGCATGACAGTGATGGTCAGTTTCGGCGAGTATTTAATGCGCTCGACAATCCACAGGCACAGGTCGACGCATTAGAGCAATACTTTAAAACACTAGCAGCTAATTAAGAAAGAAAGAGACTAAATGATGTTCGAACAAAACGTGACTTCTCCATTTATCACTAACCCTCATGTTCAGTCACACGAGAAACCGCAGCCATTGCGTGATGCAGTAAAGAAAGCTGTTCACCACTATTTAAAACAGCTTAACGGTCAAGATGTGCAAGACGTTTACGACCTTGTTCTTTCTGAGCTAGAAGCACCATTACTTGAAGAAGTAATGACATACACACGTGGCAACCAAACACGTGCAGCTATTTTACTAGGTATCAACCGTGGTACTTTACGTAAAAAGCTTAAAAAATACGGCATGAACTAATATGCTGGCTGTGATTTATCGCAGCTAATTATTAAAAAAGCACCTTAGGGTGCTTTTTTTATGCCTACAGTTTATTAATCTAATTGCAAAATGCTCACGCTTATTGAACCTTTATAAGTCGTTTTTTGAGTAGTAATCAGTTAAAATGCCCGCTTCTAAGCTAGCTCATTAACTGAGGAAATCAAACTACAATGGATACTCATCGTCCCATTCGTCGCGCACTATTAAGTGTGTCTGATAAAACCGGTATTGTTGAATTTGCCCGCGCATTAGAAGCGCAAGGTGTTGATATTTTATCAACTGGCGGCACATGTAAACTTCTTGCTGAAAACAACATAAAAGTGACTGAAGTATCAGATCACACAGGTCACCCTGAAATCATGGATGGTCGTGTAAAAACACTTCATCCAAAAATTCACGGCGGTATATTAGCCCGTCGCGGACAAGATGAAAACGTAATGGCAGATAACAACATTTCTGCTATCGACATAGTTGTAGTTAACTTATACCCCTTTGCGAATACTGTCGCTCAAGAAAACTGCAGCCTTGAAGATGCTATCGAAAACATTGATATTGGCGGACCAACAATGGTTCGTGNGCAGCCGCTAAAAACCATAAAGATGTAACAATCGTGGTAAACGCGAGCGACTACGACCGTGTTATTAGTGAAATGCAAAACAACAATGGCTCAACAACGTACAAAACACGTTTTGACTTAGCGATTGCTGCTTACGAGCACACAGCCCAATACGATGGCATGATTGCTAACTACTTCGGTAAAATGGTTCCTGATTACACTGAGGAAGCTGCTGTCGAGACTAAATTCCCGCGCACTATTAATATGCAATTCACTAAAAAGCAAGATATGCGTTACGGTGAAAACTCACATCAAGATGCTGCTTTTTATGTTGAGAGTGACATTGCTGAAGCATCAGTTGCCACAGCAACTCAACTGCAAGGTAAAGCACTGTCATTTAATAATATTGCAGATACAGATGCGGCGCTTGAGTGTGTTAAAGAGTTTGACGTACCAGCCTGCGTAATTGTAAAGCACGCAAATCCGTGTGGTGTTTCAATTGGGGGCAATATTCTTGAGGCATACGAGCGCGCTTTTAAAACAGACCCTACATCAGCATTTGGTGGCATTATTGCCTTTAACCGAGAGCTAGATGCCGCAACTGCACAAGCAATTGTTGACCGTCAGTTTGTTGAAGTAATTATCGCCCCTAGCATTTCGAGCGATGCTGCAAAAATTGTTGAAGCTAAAAAGAACGTACGCTTATTAGAATGTGGACAGTGGACAGGTAAAGCTGCTGGACAAGATATTAAGCGCGTTAATGGCGGTATTTTAGTTCAAGACCGTGACCTTGGCATGGTAACGCAAGGCGACTTAAAAGTTGTTTCTAAGCGTAAGCCTTCAGAGCAAGAACTTAAAGATTTACTGTTTTGCTGGAAAGTAGCTAAATTTGTTAAGTCCAACGCGATTGTTTATGCCCGTGACGGTATGACCATTGGTGTAGGCGCGGGTCAAATGAGCCGCGTATATTCGGCCAAAATTGCAGGTATTAAAGCAGCCGACGAAAACCTTGAAGTTATAGGTTCAGTTATGGCATCTGACGCATTTTTTCCATTCAGAGATGGTATTGACGCAGCC